>NZ_JARUBJ010000002.1:4422500-4729500 GCF_029626145.1 Micromonospora sp. WMMD961 | reverse complement strand
TCGCCGCGTGCACCGCCGCCGTCCTGACCGCGAGCGTCCTGACGGTGACCCCGCCGTCACCGGCGCTGGCCGCCGGCACGTTCGCCGCCAACGACTACTGCCTCGGCCAGTGCGCCGACATCCTGCCCCCCGGGCAGAACGGCAACGCCACACTGGTCGCCATCCTGGCGCACCAGGCGCTCGGCACCCGCCCGGCGCACTCCAGCGACCAGCTCGACGAGTACGCGAACCTGGTCTACAACTACGCCGGGCTGACCGACGAGCAGATTGCCCACTTCTACAACGACGCCTCGTTCGGCGTCCCGGCCGCGCAGGTGGAGAGCACCGTCTCGCCACGCGCCGATGTCACCATCGTGCGGGACAGGGCCACCGGCGTCCCGCACATCACCGGCACCACCCGCGCCGGCACCATGTTCGGCGCCGGGTACGCCGGAGCCCAGGACCGGCTCTGGGTGATGGACCTGCTCCGGCATGTCGGCCGCGGCAACGTCACCTCGTTCGCCGGCGGCGCGCCGGGCAACCGGGAGCTGGAGCAGAGCGTCTGGGCCAACTCGCCGTACACCGAGGCGGACCTCCAGGCCCAGGTGGACGCACTGCGCACCAAGGGCGCCCGAGGCCAGCAGCTCTACACCGACGTGGTCGACTACATCGCCGGCATCAACGCCTACATCGACAAGTCGATCGCCGAGGACAACTACCCGGGCGAATACGTGCTCGCCGGCGCCGGCAAGCCGAAGCACTTCACCATGACCGACCTGATCGCCACCGCCGGCGTGATCGGCGGCCTGTTCGGCGGTGGCGGTGGCAGCGAGATCCAGTCCGCGCTGGTACGGGTCGCCGCCCGGGCCAAGTACGGCGCCACCGAGGGCGACAAGGTGTGGGCGGCGTTCCGGTCGCAGAACGACCCGGAGACCGTGCTCACCCTGCACGACGGGCAGAGCTTCCCGTACGGGGCGACGTCGCCGGGCGCGACCAGCGCGGTGCTGCCCGACGCCGGGACGGTGGTCGCCGAGCCCCTCGCCTACGACGCCACCGGCGGGGCCGCGTCCCGCACCGGCGCCAGCACCGCCACCAAGGACCTGCTCGGCGGCCTGGCCAACCTGCGCGCGCACGGCATGTCCAACGCGGTCGTGGTCTCCGGACAGCACACCACCACCGGCAACCCGGTGGCCGTGTTCGGCCCGCAGACCGGCTACTTCGCCCCGCAACTGCTGATGCTCCAGGAGTTGCAGGGGCCCGGGATCAGCGCGCGTGGCGCGGCGTTCGCCGGGCTCAACCTGTACGTGCTGCTCGGCCGGGGCCAGGACTACGCGTGGAGCGCCACGTCGGCCTCCCAGGACCTGACCGACACGTACGCGGTGCCGCTGTGCACCACCGACGGCAGCGCACCGACGCTGCGGTCCAACCGCTACCTCTACCACGGGCAGTGTCTCGCCATGGAGGCGCTGGAGCAGCGCAACTCCTGGTCCCCGACGCTCGCCGACTCCACTCCGGCCGGCTCGTACACCCTGCGCGCGCTGCGCACCAAGTACGGGCTGGTGGCCTACCGGGGCCTGGTGAACGGGCAGCCGACGGCGTTCACCAAGCTGCGCTCCACCTACCGGCACGAGGCCGACTCGGCGATCGGCTTCCAGGCCTACAACGACCCGTCGGCGATGGGCAGCGCGGCGGCCTTCCAGGCGTCCGCGGCCAGCGTCGGGTACGCGTTCAACTGGTTCTACGTCAACTCGACCGAGGCCGCGTACTACAACTCCGGCTCCAACCCGGTGCGGCCCGCCACCGCCGACCCGAACCTGCCCACCAAGGCCGAGCCGGCGTACGAGTGGGTCGGCTGGAACCCGGACACCAACGACGCCAGCTACACCCCGTCGTCGGCGCATCCGCAGTCGGTCAACCAGGACTACTACGTCAGTTGGAACAACAAGCAGGCGAAGGACTTCGGGGCGGCGGACGGCAACTTCAGCTTCGGCTCCGTACACCGGGGTCAGCTGCTCGACGGCCCGGTGCGCGCCGCGATCGCCCAGCGCAAGCTCGGCCGCGCCGACGTCGTGAAGATCGTGGCGGACGCGGCGGTGACCGACCTGCGCGGCCAGCAGGTCCTTCCCGACCTGCTGCGGGTGCTGGACAGCGCACCGGTCACCGACCCGGCGCTGGCCGACGCCGTCGGCAAGCTGCGGGCCTGGCAGCAGGCCGGTGCCCGGCGGGTGGAGACGTCCCCCGGCTCCAAGGTCTACCAGCACGCGGACGCGATCCGGATCTTCGACGCCTGGTGGCCGCTGCTGGCCTCGGCGCAGTTCCGCCCCGGACTCGGGCCGGATGTGTACGCCGCGCTGGTCGACGCCATCGAGGTGAACGAGGCGCCGTCGGGCGGCCAGAACGGTGCGCGCGACGGCACCGTGAGCTGGGCGTTGCAGGGGCAGGCACACAAGGGCTCGTCGTTCCAGCACGGCTGGTGGGGCTACGTCGACAAGGACCTGCGTACCGTGCTCGGCGACCCCGTCGCCGGTGGGCTGGGCCGCGCGTACTGCGGCGACGGCAGCCTCGGCGCGTGCCGGCAGGCCATGCTGGACACGCTCGGCCAGGCCGCCGCGGTGCCGGGCACCACTGTCTACCCGGGCGACAAGTCCTGCGGGGCTGGCGATCAGTGGTGCGCCGACTCGATCGCCCAGTCCGGGCTCGGCGGCATCACCCACCCGCTGATCGCCTGGCAGAACCGCCCCACCTACCAGCAGGTCGTCTCGTTCCCGGCACGCCGGGGCGAGGACGTCACCAACCTGGCCCAGGGTCGCCCGACCACCGCGTCGAGCACCCAGTTCCTGACCAGCCACACCCCGGCCAAGGCAGTCGACGGCAGCCTGAGCAGCCGCTGGGCCAGCAGCTACAACGACAACCAGTGGATCCGGGTCGACCTCGGGGCGGCCCGCACCGTCAGCCGGGCGGTGCTGCGCTGGGAGTCCGCCTACGCCACCTCGTACCGGATCGAGGTCTCCGGCGATGGCAGCTCCTGGACGCCGGTGTTCACCACCACCGCCGGCAACGGCGGCGTCGACAACGCCACCTTCGCCCCGGTCGCCGCCCGCTACGTGCGGGTGTACGGGGTCAAGCGGGCGACCTCGTACGGGTTCTCGCTCTACGAATTCGAGCTGTACGCACGATGACCTAGCCCGGAGGGGACGGCGGGGACCACTCGCCGTCCCCTCCGGGGCGTGCGCGGCTCCTCGGCGGCAGCCGGGCCACCTTGCCCAAATCATCTTAGTCGTTAAGATAATTGCATGGGCATATCGACAGACTTCTCGGTAGCGATCGCCGGCGCGGGCCTCTCCGGCCTCTGCCTCGCCCAGTACCTGACGCGCGCCGGCATCGACGTGCACGTCTACGAGCGGGACCCGGGCCCCTTCGTCCGGCGGCAGGGCTACCGGATCATCCTCGACCGGTACGGGCTGCAGGCGCTGCGCGAGAGCCTGCCCCGCCAGCTGTACAACCTGGCGCTGACCACCGGCGACGAGCCCGGCGGGCAGCTACGCTTCACCGACAGCCGGCTGCGGGACGCGTTCACCATCACCTTCAAGGACGAGCCGCATGCGACCCGCCAGGTCGACCGGCTGACCCTGCGGTCGATCCTGCAGTCCGGGCTGGACGGGCGCATCCACTACGGCAAGGAAGCCGTCGCGGCGGACAACGGCGGCCCGACCGGGCTGCGGCTGCGGTTCTCCGACGGCGGGGCCGCCGCGGCAACCGTCGTCGTGGGCGCCGACGGCGTCGGCTCGGCGCTGCGCGCGCAGCTCATGCCGGACGCGGACCCGGCGAACACCCCGATGGCAGGCATCTACGGACGGTCGCCCCTGCGGCGCAACGGCGAGACCGTCATCCCGGACGCGCTGCGTACCAGCGGGGTCCTGGCCATCGCCGACCGACCGGGCCGCGCCTTCTTCTTCACCTCCATGCGGTTCGGTGAGAGCCCGCAGGAGGCGTTCGCGCGCCTGGCCCCGGGCACCTATGCGCCCACCGGCTACGACTACGTCATGTGGGGACTGCTGCTGCGGCAGGAGGAGGTGCCCACCGGCGTCCGCGGGGACCTGCTGGCGCTGTGGCGACTGGCCTCCCGGATGAGTGCGGACTTCCACCCGGTCATCCGGCGGCTGGTCGGCACGGCCGAGCTGGACGCCACGGTGCTCAACCTCTTCGCAACCGGCCGCCGCCCGCGCCGGTGGGCGGTGCCCCGGGCGACGATGATGGGCGACGCCGTGCACGTCATGCCGCCGTTCGGCGCCCACGGTGGCAACACGGCGCTGCGCGACGCCGCGCTGCTCGGCCGCCGGCTGGTCGAGGCCCGGGCGGGCGGCACGCCGGTGGAGGAGGCCATCGCCAGCTACCAGGAGGAGATGGTGCCCTACGCCTTCCGTGCCGTCGACACCGCCGCCGGGCTGATGCGCCGCCTCACCGGGGGCGCGGTCGCACCCCACTGGGTGCTGACCCGCGTGTTACCTCGGCTGCACCGGGTCACCGTGCCGGAGGCATGATTGCGGGCATGTCCGACGAGCCGGCCCGTGCGTCCGCGATCGCCGACCTCATGCGCGCCGGGCGGGAGATGTCGCGGCTGTCCATGGTGTTCCGAAACGCCATCGCGGAGCGGCTGGGCCTGACCGTGAGCGACCTGGAGTGCCTGGACTACCTGGCAGACGTCGGATCCGCCACCGCGGGGCAGGTCGCCGAGCGGACCAACCTCACCACCGGGGCGGTGACCAGCATGCTGCGCCGGCTCCAGCAGGCGGGCTACGTGACGGCCGAGCGCGATCCGGCGGACCGGCGGCGGGTGATCGTCACCCTACGTCCGGAGCGGATCCCCGAGGTGACGCGACCGTACGAGCGGTTCGCCGAGCGGGCCGAGCGGCTCATCGAGGGCTACCGCGACGAGGAGGTCACGCTGCTGGTCCGGCACTACGACCGCATGCAGGCGATGTACCTCGCCGAGTTGGACCGCCTGCGCAGCGGAGACACCGCCCAGCGGTCGGCCTGAGGCAGCGTCGGGCCCGGGCCGGGGGAGTGACAGGCGGGGTCTCCAGGTGGAGGGCGCCCGATCATTGAGCGTCACCGGGTGTTTGTCCTCGGTGTACGACGCACGAATAATCGTGGTCGAGAAGACCACGCGAGCGCTGAAGGGGGACGGAGTGGCGCCGCCGACGGCCGCCCTCCCATCAACCTATGGGTATTGATCATCACGGCCGGACCCAACGGCTGGACTGGGAAGATGTGACACTCCGGACATGGGACTGCACCGTCGTGTGGTCGGATCCCACTGATCCGGAGCAGGGCATCGTGCTGGACCGATCCGCGTTCTACCCGGGCGGCGGCGGCCAGCCGCCGGACCACGGCGTGCTGATCTGGCAGGGTGTGCAGACGCGGATCGTCGGCACCCGCAAGGGCGACGACCTCTACCTGTTGCCTGCGCCCGGGGATCCGGTGCCCGCGGTCGGCACCACAGTGACCGGGGCGATCGACGACGATCGTCGTACCTCGCTCATGCGTACCCACTCGGGCCTGCACGTGCTCTGTGGCACCGTCTTCCGCGACTTCAACGTGCTGGTGACCGGTGGCAACATGGAGCCCGGCGAGGCCCGGATGGACTTCAACCTGCCGGAGGTCCCGCCGGGTTTCAAGCAGACCCTGGAGGACGCGGTGAACGCCGAGATCGCCGCGGACCGCAAGATCGTCGTTCGGATGCTCTCCCGGGACGAGGCGAACGCCACCCCCGATCTGGTGCGGACGCAGTTCACGGCACCACCGGATCTGCCCCAGGTGCGGGTGGTGGACATCGTCGGGCTCGACGTGCAGGCCGACGGGGGCACCCACGTGGCCTCGACCGGCCAGATCGGTCGGGTGACCGTCACCAAGGTCGAGAGCAAGGGCCGGCAGAATCGCCGGGTCCGGATCAAGCTCGGTTCCTGACAGAGGATCCGGCCCAGGACGACGACGCCCTGGGCCGGAGTGGTGCCGTGTCGCTGATCAGGCGATTCTGATGTCGCTGCACCACATGTAGGTCTGGTCCATGTGGGACGCCTTCCAGATCACGAACAGGATGTGGTTCCCGCTGCGTCCGGACGCCGAGACGTTGAACGAGATGTTCTGCGCCGGCGCGTACCGCCCGGTGGTAGCGACCAGGTCGAGGTTGCCCCAGCCGAGCTGCTGCGTGGCCGGGTTGAAGCCCTGCTTGGTGACGTACACCCGGAAGTAGTCAGCTCCGTGGCTGGCCTGGTCGTACAGCTGGACCGTGAAGTTGCTGCTGACGGTCGTCGCCTTCCAGGCTCCCAGCTGGTTGAGGGAGTTGTTCCGGGAGAGGCCGTTGCTGCAGAGCTGCCCGTCCGGGGTGCGGGCCTGGAACTGGCCGGCGAGGCCGTCGCGCAGCTGGCTCATCCAGTTCCACATGGTGTCGGGGTTGGACTGGAAGGCCTGGTAACACATCGGGTCCTGCTGCTGCATGGCCGGGTTCATGTGCTGGTTGCCCCAGGTCTTCCAGCACTGATAGGCCCGACTCGCCGGGTTGATGATGGTGCCGTGAGCCTGGGCGGCTCCGGTGAACGGCAGCGTGCCGACCACCATCGCGAACAGCAGGACGAGCGCCTGGAGCGACCGACGGATTGTCGACCGGGACGGTCCGCCGGGTTGACCTAACTGGTGTGAACGCACTGTTCATCCTCCGTTCGTTGGTGCTGGGGATCAGGGTGGGAACGCTCCCAAAGCCACTGTTGCATCAATAGATGTAAATATCAATCATGATCTACCTATAGGCGGATGTGGATCGAGCTGTCCGTAATCGTCGGAGCAGTGACGGGTCTGTGCACGACGCTCCGCGGTTGCGGTATCGCCTAACGGGTCGCCCGCGACGGCATCCACCGCAGCGCCCGGAGAGCCAGCTCGCGGCCTGGCGGCCTCACACCCGGCGGCCGGTCGTGTGCGGGGGCGACGCCCTGCGCGGCGTGGTCAGAGCCCGGCTGCCGCGTCGTACCGGCGACGCTGGTCGGCCATCTCCGCGGCCGTCAGCGCCTCCTCCTGCGCCACCGTCGCGTACTTGGCCGGGAACATCTGCCGCAGCCGGTCGATGAACCTGACGTCCTCGGTCGCCTCGACCACCTGGATGCCCGGAGGGTCGGAGGACATGTCCATGATCACCGGGCCGGCCAGCTTGACGGCCACGTCCCAGGGGCGCTTCCGCTCGGCGATCCCGCAGAGGTGGAAGCCGTAGACCGTCTGCACATCGGCGAGCGTGGTCACCTCGGCCGGCTCGTAGCCGTAGACGCGGACGCCGCAGATCACCGGCGGCTTCTCCTCCCCGGCGGCCACCTGCTGGGTGTCGTGCCCGGCGTGGTTGTGCTGCCCCGGGTCCACCCGTTCGAGCGTCGTACGCATCCGGGCCACGATCTGCGCCTGCAGATCGGCCGGCTCCGGCTTCGAGTCGGAGCGGTTGACCAGTACGGCCGCGCCGGCCGACGTCGCCAACAGGATCACCGCCACCCACACCAGACGGTGTCGGTACCACCCCGCGAAACTCTGTCGGGAAATCATGACTGCTTCTCACCTCGTCGCCGGTTCTGATGCGCTGGCAGGCCGAATCGGACGCAGTCGGCGGGTCGGACATCGAGCGCGTCGGCCGCCGGGGCACGTACCGGGGGTGCTGACGACGGGCGGGGTCGCCTGCCAGTAGGACGCCCGTCGTCGTGGAGATGGCCCGGCGGTGCGGGTGGCGAGCGCCTGCCCAGACGGCGCGCTGCCGGCACTGCGATGCTCCCGTGCGTGCCGTTCCCAGCGCGGTTGCCCCCGCGCTGCGGCGATATGAGCCATTCCAGCACGTCTGAAGGTGTTCTGGCAACATCGACCAGCGTCAGTGTTGGTCCGGTCGGAGCGCCCCGCCGTTCGGCATCCACACCGGCCGCGCCGGCGCCGCCGAGGGGACGCGCCCGCGCCAGGCCTCGTGCGACAGGTGGCAGACTCGGCGGGGTGAACGACGTGGCCGCATCGCCGATGGATGGTGAGCTGGAGAGTGTCAGTCTGGTGGACCTCGCCGTCACCCGGCTCACCCGGGAGATCCTCAGTGGGAGGAGTGACCCGGGTGAACGCCTGGTGGAGGAGCAGCTGACCCGGCGGTTGGGGATCAGCCGGGCGCCGTTGCGCGAGGCGCTGCGGCTGCTGGCCCAGCGAGGGCTGGTCGAGCACGTGCCACGGCGGGGAGTCCGCGTCGCCACGCTCTCCGAGCGGGACGTGCGGGAGCTGTACGAGCTGCGGGACGTGCTGGAGCGATTCGCGGTGCGCGCGGGCATCCCGGTCGGCCGGGAGAGCGACCTGGTCGGCCTGCGGGCGGCCCTGGACCGGATGGGAGAGGCGGTCGGGCTCGGCGATCGGATGACGGTGGCCGAATCGCACCGCGCGTTCCACGTCGCCCTGGTGGCGCTCGCCGACAACCGGCAACTGTCCGCGGTGTACGACTCGATCCTGGTGAAGTTGCAGCTCTACATGGCGATCAACCTGCGCCGGGAGGCGGAGTTGGCGCAGCCGCTGGACGGCGTCCACCGGCACCAGCGGCTGTTCGAGGCCGTCGCCGGGGGAGACCCGGAGGAGGTGCTGGCCGTGCTCTCCGCGCACGGCGCGCGCTCGTACCTCGGGTAGCCGCCACGGGCGGGCTCGACATGGGCTCGTTACGAATCGCGCCGTCGTTCGTAACAGAACTGTCGACAATCGACAGTATGTCAGAGCCCGTTGGTTCCGTCTCGGCGCTGCGGTCGGCGTATCTCAGCGGCGCGACGACCCCCGTCGACCAGGCCGAACATGTGCTGGCCGGGCTCGCCGGCCAGGACGGCGGGCCGGTCTGGATCAGCACCGTCGCGGCCGACGACCTCCGAGCCCGCGCCATCGCACTGGCCCGCGACAGCGACCCCGCGGACCTACCGCTGTACGGGATCCCCTTCGCGGTCAAGGACAACATCGACGTCGGCGGCATGATCACCACGGCCGGCTGCCCCGACTTCGCGTACCGCGCCGCCGAGGACGCTCCGGTGGTACGCCGACTGCTCGACGCCGGTGCCCTGCTCGTCGGCAAGACCAACCTCGACCAGTTCGCCACCGGCCTGACCGGCGCCCGTTCGCCGTACGGCAGCTGCGAGAGCGTCTTCGGCGGCGGTCTCGTCTCCGGTGGGTCCAGCTCCGGCTCGGCGGTGGCGGTGGCCTCGGGCCAGGTCAGCTTCGCTCTGGGTACGGACACCGCCGGCTCCGGTCGAGTCCCGGCGGCGCTGAACGGGATCGTCGGCCTCAAGCCCACCCGGGGACTACTCAGCACCGCCGGTGTGGTCCCGGCCTGCCGCTCGCTGGACTGCGTGTCGGTGTTCGCCACCGACGTCGGCGATGCCGTCGACGTGCTGCACGCCGCCCGGGGCACGTCGGAAGCCGACCCGTGGGGGCGCGCGCTGCCGGCCGAAGGAGCGAGCGGCGGCGTACCGGGAACGCTGCGCCTCGGGGTGCCTCGCGCCGCGGATCTGGAGTTCTTCGGCGACGTGGGACAGGGCGAGAGGTTCGACGCCGGCGTACGACGACTGCGCACTGTGGTCGCCACCGCCCGGCCGGTGCCGCTCGACGACTTCTTCGCGGCGGGAGATCTGCTCTACCAGGGGCCCTGGGTGGCCGAGCGGCTCGTCGGGCTGGGCGACTTCCTGCTGACGCACCCCGACTCGGTGCTCCCGGTCACCCGGACCGTGCTGGAGACCGGGCGGCGCTACGACGCGATCGACGCCTTCCGGGGTCAGCACCGGCTCCGCGAACTGCGCGCCCGGGTCGACCGGCTCTGGCGCGAGATCGACGTGCTGGTGGTGCCCACCGTCGGCACCACGTTCACTCTCGACGAGATCGCCGAGGATCCGATCGGTCGCAACGCCATGCTCGGCCGCTACACCCAGTTCGCCAACCTGCTCGACCTGGCTGCGGTGACCGTACCCAACGGTTTCACCGACGGCGGCCGACCGGCGAGCCTGACCCTGCTGGGCCCGGCGTTCAGCGACCTCACTCTGGCCCGGCTCGCCGCCGCCCTCGTCGGCGGTGGCGGTGAACCGCCACCGGCTGTGGCGGCGGGCGACGCGCCACCGGCGGCGGCGCAGGCGCTGATCGCCGTCGTCGGTCGGCATCTGAGCGGTGAGTCCCGCAACGGTGAGCTGACCGGGCGCGGGGCCACTCTCGTCGGCGCGGCGCGGACCGCGCCGCTGTATCGGCTCTACCGGATGGAGACCCCGGACGGTGAGGGGTTGCCCGGCCTCGTCCGGGTGGCCCCGGACGACCCGCAGGGTCAGCCGATCGACGTCGAGCTCTGGCGTCTGCCGTCGTCCGCCGTCGGGGAGTTGCTGGCCGGAGTGCCGGCACCGCTGTCACTCGGCTGGATCCGGCTGCACGACGGGCGGGACGTGCTCGGCTTCCTGTGCGAGGCGTACGCCGCCGGCCCACCGGCTGTTGACATCAGCGCCGCCGGTGGGTGGCGGGCCTACCGTCAGGCCGCCGCCGGCAGGTAGGGCGGCAGACACCAGCGAGAACGACAGGAGGCGAGAAGATGGGCAGCATCGGGCCGGTACCGGCCAACCCCTACCCGTGGCCGTACGACGGCACGGTGGACACCGCGCACACCGCACTGCTCTGCATCGACTGGCAGACCGACTTCTGCGGACCGGGCGGCTACGTCGACGCGATGGGCTACGACATCGGCCTCACCCGGGCCGGCCTGCCGGCCACCGCCCGACTGTTGGAGCACGCCCGATCGCTCGGGATGCTGGTCGTACACACCCGCGAGGGGCACGACCCGGAGTTGTCCGACCTGCCGGCGAACAAGCGGTGGCGCTCGGCGCGCATCGGCGCCGAGATCGGCTCCGCGGGCCCGGCCGGCCGGATCCTGATCCGGGGCGAGCCGGGTTGGGAGATCGTGCCCGAGGTCGCCCCGGTGCCCGGCGAGGTGGTCATCGACAAACCGGGCAAGGGCGCGTTCTACGCCACCAACCTCGACCTGGTGCTTCGTACCCGGGGCATCACCCACCTGATCCTCACCGGCATCACCACCGACGTCTGCGTGCACACCACGATGCGCGAGGCGAACGACCGGGGGTACGAGTGCCTGATCCTCTCCGACTGCACCGGCGCCACCGACAAGGCCAACCACGACGCGGCACTGCACATGGTCACCATGCAGGGCGGTGTCTTCGGCTGCGTCACCACCTCCGACGACGTCATCGCCGCCACGACCACGTGAGGTGCCCCATGTTGACCATCGCCGCCGCGCGGCCCACCCCGTACACCTTCGACGTCTCGACCACGGCGTTGCTCGTCATTGACATGCAGCGCGATTTCCTGGAACCCGGCGGGTTCGGGGAGAGCCTGGGCAACGACGTCGGTCAGCTTCGCCGTACCATCGCTCCGCTCGCGGCGCTGCTGGCTGCCGCCCGCGTCGCCGGCCTGACTGTCGTGCACACCCGCGAGGGGCACCTGCCCGACCTGTCCGACTGCCCGCCGGCCAAGCTCAGTCGCGGTACGCCCAGCAAACGGATCGGTGACCCCGGGCCGAACGGCCGGATCCTGATCCGCGGCGAGTACGGCCACGACATCGTCGACGAGCTGACACCGCTGCCCGACGAGCCGGTCGTCGACAAGCCGGGCAAGGGAGCCTTCCACGCCACCAACTTGGACGTCCTGCTCGCCGAGCGGGGCGTGCGCAGTCTCCTGGTCACCGGGGTCACCACCGAAGTGTGCGTGCACACGACCGTCCGGGAGGCCAACGACCGCGGGTACGAGTGTCTCGTGCTCGCCGACTGCGTCGGGTCCTACTTCCCCGAGTTCCAGCGGGTCGGGCTCGACATGATCGCCGCCCAGGGCGGCATCTTCGGCTGGGTAGCCGACTCGGCGCAGGTACGCGCCGCGCTGCCCACCACCCCCGTGTTGCAGCCCTCCTCCTGACCGGGAGCAGTCATGGCCTCCATCAGACCCTCCGTCGCCCCCCTGCCGTACTGGGTACGCGGTGACACCAACGCGTTCTTCGGCTTCGGCGTCAACGTCCTGGTCAACGTGCTCACCCTGACCGGGCTCTGCCTCGCCGTGGTGAACCTTCCCGAGGGGGAGGTGTTCGGCACCATCCTGCCGGCGCTCGGCATCGCCCTGGTCGCCGGGAACATCTACTACACCTATCTGGCCCGCCGGCTGGCCCGACGGGAGAACCGCAGCGACGTGACGGCCCTGCCGTACGGGCCGAGCGTGCCGCACATGTTCATCGTCATCTTCGTCATCATGCTCCCGATCTACCTGCGTACCCAGGACCCCGTGCGGGCCTGGGAGGCCGGGCTGGCGTGGGCCTTCATCATCGGCGTGATCGTGTTGATCGGCGCGTTCGTGGGGCCCTACATCCGCCGGTACGCGCCCCGGGCCGCGCTGCTCGGCACCCTCGCGGGTATCTCGATCACGTTCATCTCGATGAACCCGGCCGGGCAGATGTGGCGGCTGGCCTGGGTGGCCCTACCCGTCTTCGCCTTGCTGCTGATCGGCCTGCTCACCGACGTGAAACTGCCGTTCAACTTCCCGATCGGGCTCGCCGCGTTGCTGCTCGGCACCGCGATCGGCTGGGCCGGCGGAGCGATGTCGGTGCCGGACGTCACGGCGGCGGCCCGGGACATCGCCGTCGCCGTACCCTCGTTCAAGATCGACCTGCTCCTCGCTGGGCTGGCCGACATGGCGCCCCTGTTGGCGACGGCGATCCCGCTCGGTGTGTACAACTTCACCGAGGGCATGACCAACGTGGAGAGCGCCGCCACCGCGGGGGACAACTACAACCTGCGCAGCGTGTTGCTCGCCGACGGCGCGGGCGCGGTGGTCGGCGCGGCTCTCGGCTCGCCGTTCCCACCGGCGGTCTACGTCGGGCACCCGGGCTGGAAGGCCGCGGGCGGGCGCAGCGGGTACTCGATGGCGACCGGCGTGGTGATCGCGGTGCTCTGCTTCCTGGGCATGTTCGGCCTGCTCGGCGCGATCTTCCCGACGGCGGCCATCGTGCCGATCCTGCTGTACATCGGACTGCTGATCGGGGCGCAGGCGTTCCAGGCAACGCCCCGGGCGCACGCCGCCGCCGTGGTCGCCGCACTGATCCCGAACATCGCGGCCTGGGCGACAGGGCAGATCGACAACGCTTTGGCGGCGGCCGGTACGACCGCCGCCGCGGTCGGCGACGAGGCGCTCAACGGCGCCGGCGTCGTCTACGACGGGCTGCTGGTGCTCGGCCAGGGCGCGATCCTCGCCGGCCTGGTGCTCGGCGCGGTGGTGGTCTTCATCATCGACAAACGGTTCGTCCGGGCCGCGATCTTCGCCGGCTCCGGCGCGCTGCTGTCGTTCATCGGGCTCATCCACGGCGAGCGGATCGAGTGGAACGCCAACGGCCAGGTGGCGCTCGGCTACCTCTTCGTCGCGGCGATCTGCGCGGTCTTCGCGCTCGGTCGTCCCGCTCCCCGTGAACCCGACCCTGGCGAGGACGACGAGGATCGGGCTGACCCGGCCGCTGACGGGTCCGACGGTGAGCAGCGGACGTCGGCGTTGAGCGGCTGAGCCAACGGTCCGGGTCGGGGCGCCAGCTCCGACCCGGCCCACCAGTTCCGGACCCGACGGATCGGAGGAACGAACCGCATGGACATCGACCGGACCGACGTGGTCGCCGAGGTGACGGCGGCCTTCGCCGACTACGAGCGGGCTCTGGCCGACGGCGATGCCGACCGGATCTGCGGCTACTTCTGGGATTCCGAGCGGACCGTGCGGTTCGGCCTCGCCGACCATCAGTACGGGCTGGACGAGCAGCGCAAGTGGCGGGCCGCGCAGCCACCACTGCCGGCCGGTCGCCGGCTGGTGGACCCCGTCATCACCACCTTCGGCCGGGACCTGGCGGTCGTGACGACCCGATTCGGGTACGCCGGCACCCCCGCCACCGGGCGGCAGACCCAGACCTGGGTACGCCTGCCCGTCGGCTGGCGGATCGTCACCGCCCACGTCTCCGTCCCGGACTGCTAGACGAGGCATTCGTGGACGTGCCGCGCTGACCGGGTGGTGAGACAGGTTGGCAATCATCGATGTCATGGCGGCATCGTCGAGGTATGACAGGACCGCCTTCTCGCTGAACGGCGCTCCCTGCGCCGTGGGCTGAGCGCCGCCCGTCCCGCTCCGGAAGGAGTCTCGTGAGCACCCACTCGCCCACACCCCGTCGCCGCGCCACGGCACTGCTCGGGGCTGCCCTGGCCGGCATCCTCGCCGTCCCCACCACGCCCGCGCCCGTCTCCGCCGCGAACACGCTCAGCATGCGGGGCGCCGACGTCTCCTCGTTGCAGCGCAGCCTGGATGTGGGTGCCAGGTACTACGACGCCGGCGGTGTCGCTCGCGACCCACTGGACATCCTGAAGTCCGTCGGCGTCAACTACGTCCGCCTGCGGGTGCGGAACAACCCGGTCAGCGGCTACAACAACAAGAGCAGGGTGTTGGCCCAGGCGAGGGTGGCCAGGGCGAAGGGGCTCAAGGTGCTCATCGACTTCCACTACTCCGACACCTGGGCCGACCCCGGCAAGCAGTACAAGCCGGCGGCCTGGATCGGCCACAGCCTGAGCCAGTTGCGTGCCGACGTGTACACCTTCACCTACGACGTCTGCTCCAGCCCGCGGGCACAGGGCACCCCGCCGGACAGTGTGCAGATCGGCAACGAGATCAACGTCGGGATGCTGTGGAACGAGGGAAAGGTCGTCGACAACGACTTCGCCCCGCTGGCCGGCCTGCTGAAGCAGGGCTACCGGGCGACCAAGGACTGCGGCAGCGGCATCCCGGTGATGATCCACACCGCCAACGCCGACAGCAACGCCAACGCCCGCTGGTTCTACGACGGCATCCGCGCGCAGGGCGTGCAGTGGGACATCACGGCCCTGTCGTACTACTGCATGTGGCACGGCACCCTGGCGAACCTCTACAACAACATCGTGGACCTGCGCGGCCGCTACGGTAAGCCGGTGGTGATCGCGGAGACCGCGTACCCCTTCACCCGCGACAACGCGGACAGCGAGCCGAACGCCATTGGCGACGCGACCTGTGACGGCATCAGCGCGACCTGGTCCGGCCAGGCCCAGGAGTTCGACTGGGTCCAGAACACCGCCCGCAACGCCGGGGCCATCGGTGTCTTCTACTGGGAACCGACCTGGTACGCCGTCCGCGGCAACGGCTGGGACCCGGCCAACATCAACGGCACCGGAAACCAGTGGGACAACATGGCTGTCTTCGACTGGTCCGGGCGGGTGAACCCGAACGTGCGCTGGACACCCTGACCCGAGTGACGCGCCGCCCGGGACAGGTCCCGAGCGGCGCGTTTCCTGGATCGGCGCAGGCAAGCCTAGGTGCGTGTGCCCCACTGTTGGTTGGCGCCACCGTGGCAGGCCCAGAGGTGCAGCTGCGTCCCGTTGGCGGTGCCGGAGCCGACGGCGTCCAGGCAGAGCCCGGACTGGGCTCCGGTGATGGTGTGCCGTTGGAGTTCAGGTTCCACTGTTGGTTGGATTGGCCGTTGCAGTCCCAGATGATGACGGCGGTGCCGTTGCTGCTGCCGCCTCCGCTGGCGTCCAGGCACTTGTTGCCGTACACGGTCAGGGCGCGGTTGGTGGTATGGGTCCAGCGTTGGTTGGTGCCACCGTGACAGTCCCACAGTTGCGGGCGTGCGCCGTTGCTGGTGCTGGAGTTGGGGATGTCGACGCAGCGGGCGGACTGGCTCCCGGCGATCAGCACGTTCTGCTGGCCGGGCGGCGGGGTCGACGGCGGGGGAGTGGTCGGCGGCACGGTGGATCCGAACTGGCTGAAGAACCGCCACACCTCCGGCTTGACCCAGCTTCGTGCGCCGCTCTCACAGCCGGCGCACCCGTCCACCGGACCCTGCTGGTGGCCGCCGTCGAACGCGGCCCAGAGCACCGGATATCCGGGCTGGCACGAGTACGCGGTGGTGATGTGGGTCCGGCTACCCGCCGCCGGTTCGGGCGGGTTCTGCGCGGCGCAACCGTTGTTCCGGACGAACCTGTCGCGCAGGGACCGCCCGCTGGGGATGTTGTCGTTGATGCCGTGAATCCCCAGGTACGCGACCGGCTGGGTGCCGCCGCTGCATCCGCTGATCGCCCCGGGGGCGGCGATTGCCGCGACCGCCCGGAACACCGTCGGCCGGGAGCAGGCCAACGAGTAGCTCATCGCCCCGCCGTAGCTGAACCCGACCGAGAAACGTTGCGTCGTGTCGACACAGAGAGCGTTCTCGATGGTACGGATCATGTCGTCGGTGAAGGTCACGTCCTCACCGTTCGAGTTGCCCCAGCCGTTGTTGAGGCCCTGCGGGGCGACGAAGATCGTGGTGTTGTTCGCCTGCGAGAGCATGCCGTAGTAGGCCCACGCGGCTCCGTCGGTGCCGCCCGACGCGACCTGACTGGCGGTGCCACCCAACCAGTGGAACCCGAAGGCCAGCCGGTGGGCGTAGGTGTTGTTGTACGTGTCGGGGAGCCGAAGGATGAAGCTGCGGCTCTTGCCGCCGCTCTGGATGGTGTGGGTGCCGCTGGTCAGTCCAGGCGCTTTGCCGCAGCCGGCGGTGGTGGCCGCGGCCGCCGATCCGACGGTCGTGACGACGTACGCGCCGACGACTGCCAGCACCATGACCGCGATGGCTGCCCCCAGCCAGGGGGTGGAAGGTCTGCGAGATCGCACAGCTGAGACTCCTTCTTCCACCGTCGCCCTCAACTCCGGCTCCACCGCTGGTTGGCAGCGCCGTTGCAGTCCCAGATCTGGACGCGGGTGCCGTTCGCCGTGCCGTTGCCGACCACGTCCAGGCACCGGCCCGAGCCGACCCCGGTGATCGAGCCGTCGGCGTTGAGCCGCCACTTCTGGTTGGACTGGCCGTTGCAGTCCCAAATGATCACCGAGCTGCCGTTCGCGGTGCCGGCGCCGTTCACGTCGAGACACTTGCCACCGAAGACGCGCAGTTCCTGGGCCGAGGTCGACGTCCAGCTCTGGTTGCTCTGCCCGTGGCAGTCCCAGATGATCGCCGTCGCGCCGTTGGACTGCGAGGCCCCGTTGACGTCCAGGCACCGTCCGGAGGACGCGTTGCGCAGGGGCGACGTGCTTCCCGGCGGCGGGGTGGTCGGCGGCGGGGTCGTCGGTGGGGTGGTCGGGTCGGTGTCGCCGAACTGGGTGAAGAACTTCCACACCTCGCCCTTGGTCCAGGTCCTGGCGCCGCTGTCGCCGCCGCCGTCCACCGGGCCGGGGGTGTGCCCGCCGTCGAAGGCGGCCCACACCACCGGATAGCCGGACCGGCAGCCGGAGTAGGTGGTGGTGATGTGCGTCAGGCTGCCGGACCTCGGCTCGGGAGGATTCTGTGCGGTGCAGCCGTTGTTCCGGACGAACCTGTCCCGCAGGGACCGTCCGGCGGAGATGTTGAGCACCGGGTCCCCGATGCCGTGGATGCCCATGTACGCGATCGGCTCGGTGCCGCCGCTGCAGCCGCTGAGCTGTCCGCCGGCGTAGACCGCGACGGCGCGGAAGACGCCGGCCCGGGAACAGGCCAGCGAATAGCTCATGCCTCCGCCGTAACTGAAGCCGAGGGCGAAGCGCTGCGTCGTCTCGACACAGAGATCTGTCTCGATCACCCTGATCATGTCGTCGACGAAGGTGACGTCCTGGCCGCCGGGATTGGCCCAGCCGTTCCCGTTGCCCTGGGGGGCGACGAAGATGGTGCTGTTGTTCGCCTGCTGCCGCAGCCCGTAGTAGGACCAGGCCGCGCCGTCCGATCCGCCGCCGTCGACGTCGTTGGCGGTGCCGCCGTTCCAGTGGAATCCGAAGATCAACCGGTAGGGGTGGTTGCGGTCGTAGTTGTCCGGGATCCGCAGGATGAAACTGCGGTTCTGGCCGCTGCTCTGGATGGACCGTTGGCCGCTGGTCAACGTGGGGGCCTTGCCGCACCCGGCGGTCGCTGCGGCCGGCACCACGTCTGCGGCCGACGCTGTGGTGTTCATGCCGCCGGCCAGCGCCGCCGCGGCCACTGTCACGACGACGGCTGCCGCCGTCGCCAGAGAAGCAAGGATGGGTCTACGTCTCGTCATGATGGGGCTCCCGCCGCTCGGCACGAATTGATGCAGGTAGAAGGGACGCGCGGCAATCGATGCGCGCCGAACCCTGTGACCCCCGACCACGTTCGCCGCCGGCGAAGCCTCGGGGAGACGCGATGCGCCAGGACGCCCGGCCGGGCTGATCGGCGCGCGATCCGCCACTGGTTCCGCCGCCCGAGGCGGACCAGTCGGTCGGTCGTCGAATCGATTCGCCCGAGGCTAGGTCAGGCAGTGAAGTATGTCAATGCCGTGTCCGGCATGTTGCGGGCCGGCGCCCAGGGGTGGGGGCGGGCAGGGCTCTCCGGGCGGCAGGGGTGTGGACGCCCGTTCCTTGACACTCATCGATGCTATCGCTAACACTGTCCGCAACGCGACGTTAACGAACAGAAAACATCTGCATCGCAGCCGGCGCGTGGCTTGCCGGGCTGCACGGCTCAGCGCATCACCGCCCTCCGTGGTCGACGAAGCTCGCGCGACGCACCGATTGATCTTGTTAGCGCTAACATCGATGATCTTCCTGAAGGTGGCGGTATGACACCTGGCACCTCACCTACCACCGGTTCGCCGTAGCCGCCGGCAGCGGCACCATCCGCTAGCGAAGGAGAAAGACCCATGTCGAGAGTCCTCTCCCGGCTCTGTGCGGTTGCGGTCGCCGGGTGCCTGCTGTTCACCACGTGGTCGGCGGCGACGCCGAAGCCGGCGGCCGCGCTCGACCCGACCGTCGGGTACCTGATGGCGCACTTCACCGGCGAGTCCTCCACCGACCAACAGATCTACCTCGCCCACAGCACCGACGGCCTGCGCTGGACGGACCTCAACAACGGCGGAGTCGTCCTGCGTTCCACCGTCGGCACCCGTGGAGTCCGCGACCCCGTGCTGGTCCGGTCGCCCGCCGGCGACCGGTACTGGATCGTCGCCACGGACCTGTGCATCGCCTGCGGTCAGGACTGGTCGACCGCGATCAACAACGGCAGCCGCAACCTCGTCGTGTGGGAGTCCACCGACCTGGTCAACTGGTCGGCGCCGTGGCTGCTGAACGTCGCCGGCGCGATCCCGGACGGACGCAACGCCTGGGCGCCGGAGGCGATCTGGAACCCGGCAACCGGCGACTACGTCCTCTACTGGGCGACGAACGTCCCACTCAACGGGGCCGCCAAGCACCGCATCTACTCCGCGCGTACGTCGAACTTCCGCAGCATCACCACGCCACAGGCGTACATCGATCGACCTGGCAGCCAGGAGATCATCGACACTCAGATCGTCGAGGTGCCGGCCGGGGTCGGCGGTTACCGCTACGTGCGGGCGTCCCGGGACGGCCAGATCACCCTCGAAGGCAGCAATTCCATCCTCGGCACCTGGACCACCCTCGGAAACCTGTCCGGCATCGGGCTCACGGGAGCCCAGGTGGAAGGCCCGATGTGGATGAGGATCAACGCCCGCAACGAGTGGGTGCTCTACCTCGACCAGTATTCCAGCGGGCGCGGCTACCTGCCCGTGCTGACCACCAACCCGTCGAACCCGGGCGACTTCCGGCTGCCGGCGTCAGGCTCGTACAGCCTGGGTGGCACAAAGAAACGGCACGGTTCGGTCCTCAACCTGACGGCGGCCGAGCAGAGCCGGGTGCTCGCCCGCTGGCCCAACGCCGCGGTCAGCCGGATCCAGTCGTACAACTTCCAGGACCGCTACGTGCGGCACGCAAATTACGACGCCCGGATCGACCCGAACGTCAGCCCGGCCCAGGACGGCCAGTGGCGTCTCGTGCCAGGTCTGGCCGGCTCCGGCACGGTCTCGATCCAGTCGGTCAACTACCCGGGCTACTACCTGCGTCACTACGGGTTCGACTTCCGGTTGGAAGCCAACGACGGCACCACCACCTTCGCGGCCGACGCCACCTTCCGGCAGGTCGCCGGCCTGGCCAACTCCGCCTGGACGTCGTTCCAGTCCTACAGCCACCCGGACCGCTACCTCCGGCACTACAGCTATCTGCTCCGGCTCGATCCGGTCGCCGACGCGCAGAGCCGGGCCGACGCGACGTTCCGGGTGACCAGCTGAACCCGACCCGACAGGCGAACCCCGACAACGGCACCAGCTCGATTGGACATCTCATGACACGACGCACCTCGACTGACGGTCACGGATCAGGACCAGCACCGAGCGCCCGGTCGATGCGCCGGCTACTGATCGTCCTGGTGACCGCCCTGACCGCGATGGCCGGCGTCATCGTCGTCGCGTCGTCGCCGGCCACCGCCGCCACGAACCAGTTCCGAGGGATGAACTGGGCGGTGCTGGGTGACAACTTCAGCACCGGCCCGCTCGTCGTGCAGGGCCTGAGCTCGTCGGACAGCAACGCGACGGTGCGGGCCAAGGCCAATGCCCTCTACGACGACATGGCGTCCACCATGGGGGTCAACACCATCCGGCTGCCCATCAACACCCACACGGTGGGGACGGCGTGGTGGGAGGCATACCGAGGTGCCATCGACGCCGCCACCGCCCGCGGCTTCAAGGTCATCCTCGCCTACTGGGAGGATGGCGCCGCCTCCGGCGGTCGAATCACGAATCTCGCCGCGTGGAACGCGATGTGGTCCACCGTGACCAACACCTACGGCGCGAACAGCAACGTCTACTTCGAGCCGATGAACGAGCCGCATGGTTACAGCTCGGCGGAGTGGCGCACCGTCGCCGCGAACTGGCTCAGCTACCACTACTCGGCGGTGCCCAGCCGGGTGTTGATCGGTGGCACCGGCTTCAGCCAGGACCTCCGCGACATCTGCAACGACAGCCGCTTCAACGCGACACTGCTGTCCTTCCACTACTACGCCTTCTTCTACGGCGCGATGACCTACGACGCCTTCCGCAGCCACATCCAGGCCCGCCTCGGCAACTGCGCCTCCCGCGCGGTCGCGACCGAGTTCGGCGCCCCCATGAACGACGGTCGCAACTACGCCGACGCGGGCAGCACCGACAACTTCGTGCGCTACATCCGTGCCATGGCCCAGGTCATGCGGGACAACCAGATGGGCGGTACCTACTGGCCCGCCCTCGGTGGCAAGCCCGGCAGCATCGGCTACGACTGGTACTCGATGTTCGCCCTCACCGGCGGCGGCACCGACCTCAACCTGACCGTCCGCAACACCTCCGGTGCGGACCGGATCCGGTACGCGTGGGGCGACACCGTCGGCGGCGACCCGACGACGCCTCCGCCGTCGACGGGGACGTTCCACCGGATCACCGCGCGGCACAGCGGCAAGGCCATGGACGTCCAGATGCCGAACACCGACAACGGCGCGCGCGTCGGCCAGTACACGTACGGCGGCAACGCGTGGCAGCAGTGGCAGTTCCAGGACGCCGGCAGCGGCTACTGGCGCATCATCAGCCGACACAGCGGCAAGTGCCTCGACGTGGTGAACGCCTCGACCGCCGACGGTGCCGAGCTCATCCAGTACACCTGCGGCACCGGCACCAACCAGCAGTTCCAGATGGCCACCAACGGCAGCTACTTCCAGCTGCGCGCCCGACACAGCAACAAGTGCGTGGACGTCCCGGCCGCATCGACCGCCGACGGCGTGATCATCAAGCAGTACACGTGCAATGCCGGAGCCAACCAGCAGTGGTCGCGTACCGCCGTCTGACGGACGACACCCACCGGCGGAGAGGGAGAACGGACGGCCACTTCGGCGTCCGTCCTCCCGAGTGGACACACCGTGCACCTCGCAACGCGACCGATGCGGACTTCGGCGACGACCGAGTACGGTTTCGGTGATCGACAAGCACGGGTGTCGGCGGCACCCCGCCGGGGCGGGAGCCGGCGCTCCGTTGGCGACGGATCGAGGGAGGGAGCGCGGGTGACACAGCCAAGGGCATTGGTGGTTCGGGGCGGCTGGGAGGGACACCAGCCGGTCAAGGCGACGGAACTGTTCATCCCGTTCCTCGAAGGCAGCGGCTACGCCGTGCGGGTCGAGGAGTCGACCGAGGTCTACGCCGACGCGGCCGAGATGGCCGACACCGACCTCGTCGTGCAGTGCGTGACGATGTCACAGATCACCGCAGCCGAGGCGGCCGGCCTGAGCGCGGCGGTCATCGCCGGCACGGGTTTCACCGGCTGGCACGGCGGCATCGTGGACTCGTTCCGCGCGTCGTCCGAGTACCTGCACCTGGTGGGTGGCCAGTTCGCCACCCACCCTGGTAAGGAGCCGTGCGAGCGCCACGGTGAGGCGGAGGACAACTTCCTGCCGCACACCGTGCACCTCACGGACCTCGGCCGGGAGCATCCGGTCACCACCGGCATCGACGACTTCGACCTGGTCACCGAGCAGTACTGGGTGCTGCACGACGACCTGATCGACGTACTGGCCGTCACCACCCACCCCACGCAGGAGTGGCACCCGTGGCACCGGCCGGTCACCTCACCGGCGATCTGGACCCGACTGTGGGGTGCCGGGCGGATCGTCGTGACGACCCCCGGGCACAGCCTCGACGTGCTGGAGCACCCGAGCGTCCGGACCGTGATCGAGAGGGGGATGGTGTGGGCGACCCGCACCGCGTCGGCGTCATAGGTCTCGGGGTCATCTCCCGCGCGTACCTGGACACTCTCGCGACCCATCCCGCGGTGAGCATCGTCGCGCTGGCCGATCTCGACGCCTCCCGGTCGGCCGAGGCCGCAGCCAAGATCTCCGGCGCCGAGTCGGTGAGCGTCGAGAGCCTGCTCGCCCGCCCGGACGTGCAGACGGTACTCAACCTCACGATCCCCGCGGCCCACGCCGACATCTCGCTCCGCGCGATCGACGCGGGCAAGAACGTGTACGTGGAGAAGCCGCTCGCGGTGACGCTCGAGGACGGTCGCTCGATCGTCGAACGGGCCGCATCGGCCGGCGTCCTCGTCGGGTGCGCGCCGGACACCGTCCTGGGCACCGGTACGCAGACGGCACGGGCAGCGATCGACCGCGGCCTCGTCGGGCGGCCGATGTCCGCGTCGGCCGTCATGGTCACCGCGGGGCACGAGCGCTGGCATCCCCACCCCGACTTCTACTACGCCCCGGGCGGCGGCCCGTTGCTGGACATGGGGCCGTACTACATCTCGGCGCTCGTCCACCTGCTCGGGCCGGTCCGCGCGGTGACCGGAGCCGCCAGCCGGCTACGCGCCGAGCGTGTCATCGGTTCGGGTCCGCGCGCCGGCCAGCGGATCCCGGTCGAGGTGGACACCCACGTGACGGGCGTGCTCGAACACGTCAACGGGGCTCTCTCCACCATCACCACGAGCTTCGACGGCGTCGCGACGACGGCCGCGCCGATCGAGGTCCACGGGGAGACCGGCACTCTCGCGGTGCCCGACCCGAACTACTTCGACGGGGAGGTACGGCTCTCCACGCTCGGCGGCAGCGAATGGCGCGTCCTCGAACCGCAGGCCGGTTACGCCGAAAGCTCGCGGGGCATCGGCCTGGTCGACCTGGTCAGCGCCGACGGTCAGCGTCCACCGCGCGCCGGTGGCGGCGTCGCGCTGCACGTGCTCGAAACGATGACCACCCTGCTCCGCTCGGCGGCTGAAGGCCGGCGGATCGAGCTGACGACGACGGCGGAGCAGCCCGCGCCGGTCCCCCTCACCCCGGCCGAGGAGTGGCAGGCCCAGCACGCGTACGGACACTGACCGGAGGCCCCCGGTCAGGTCGTCGTGAGATCGGCCGCGCCGAAGGAGACCGAGAACCGCTTGCACCAGATGGAGACGCTGCGGAAGTCGGCCGGATCAGCCGACGCCGGCAGGTCGTACACCTGGTTGCCCTTGTTGCCCTTGAGTCGTGCCAGCTCGACCCACTTACCGTCGTCGAACACCTTCCAGCCGGCCGTGCCGCGGATGACCGGTTGATCGGTCAGCCACACCCTCAGGTCCGGACCGTTCGACGTGTCCAGGTCGCGGATGACGAGCTGGTGACGCCCGTCGGCGAGCCGACGAATCTCGGCGCTGCCGGTGGTGTCGTGCTCGTGGGTGACGAACTCGCCGGCGGCCAGGACCTGGTCCGCCGCTGGTGCGGTTGCCGCCGGGGTCGGGGTCGCGGACGCCGGGGTGGACGCGGGAGCGGAGGCGACCGATGTCGCCCCGGCGGGGGGAAGCGCGTCGTCGACGTACGTGTCGGTGAACAACTTCCACGGCTGGAACCAGTAGAGGGCCACGATGGCCACGACGACAGCGGCGGCGATACCGGCCCGCGCCAGCGGCGACCGGAGGATCCATTTTCCCACGTCCACAGCGTATGACCACCACCGCCACCGAACCGGTCGCGAACCCTTTCAGAACCCTTACGGCGTGGACCGGCCGACGTCACGGCAGCGTGAGGCCGATCTCCGTACCCGCCAGCGCCTGTCCGCACGAGCAGCCGCCCTGCTCCGGTGGCAACATCTGCACCGCGTCGCCGAGCAGGACGCGCAGGCGATCGAGGTTCTGGGCGAAGACGGTGAAGACCTCGTGCTGGGTCACGCCGTGACCGACCTCGACGCCCGAGTCGTGGTCGGTCACCAGGGACAGCGCGGTGTAGCACAGGGCCAGTTCGCGGGCCAGCACCGCCTCGGGGTGGCCGGTCATGCCGACGGTCGACCAGCCCGCCCGGCCGTACCACACTGATTCGGCGCGGGTGGAGAACCGGGGCCCTTCGATGACGACCATGGTGCCGCCGTCGACCGGCTGCCAGCCGCTGGCCCGGGCGGCGTCGATGACGGTGGCCCGTCCGACCGGGCAGTACGGGTCCGCGAACGGAACGTGGACGACCCGGGGGAGCTGCCCGTCCGCGCGTACCTTTCCGTCGTAGTAGGTCTGCTCGCGGCCGTTGGTCCGGTCGACGAGTTGATCCGGTACGACGAGGGTGCCGGGGCCCAACTCCGGTTGCAGGCCGCCCACGGCACCCGGTGCGAGGACCTGGCGGACGCCGACTGTCCGCAGCGCCCACAGGTTGGCCCGGTAGTTGATGAGGTGCGGGGGAAGGGTGTGCCGGCGGCCGTGGCGAGGCAGGAACGCCACCGTCCGCCCGGCCAGATTCCCGATGGAGAGCGAGTCGCTCGGCGGTCCGTACGGAGTGTCGATCGTGACCTCGGTGATGTTGTCGAGGAACTCGTAGAAGCCGGACCCGCCGATCACGCCGATCGGCGGACGACCGGTCGTGTGGTGTGTTCCCTCAGACATGGGACTTCTCCTTCACGTGGCCTCAGGGATGCTCGGGTCGCCGGTCGCGGCGACGGACGATGGCGTCGACGACCAACACGATCACGATGACGGCCCAGAGGACGGCCAGCCCGGTGGCGAGCCCCAGCGGATAGTCGCGGTCCGGTAAACCCGGGTTCGGCGGCGCCGAAGGCGGTCGCCACAGCAGTGGCACCGCGATCAGCAGCATTGTGGCACTCGCCAGCAGACCTGCGGTGATCCAGGCCCGCCGCCGCCGGTTCGTCACCAGTCGGCCCAGCGTCAGACCGACCAGCCCGACCAGTGGTGCCACCAGGAGGTCGTGCAGCACCGGCCCGCCGATCAGCCACGGCAGGGTGCTGCCGAGTTGCGGACGGAGCAGCCAACCGCCATACGCCGCCGCCGCGACGCCGAGCACGAGCAGGAGCAGTCGGACCGCTCTCACCGCAGCACCTCCAGCCGCGCCAGCCACTTGGTCTGGAGCACGCCCGGCCGGCTCGGAGCGATCAGGCGGCAGGGGTAACCGTGGTCGGGGGACAGTTCCTCGCCGTTGATCCTCAGCGCGAGCAGGGTGAGCGGGTCACCGACGTGGGTCGCCGGAAGTGTGCTGGTGGCGTACAGGCCGTCGGTTTCCAGCGAGGAGACCCGAACCGCCCGGTCGGTCGGCGCGCCGACCAGCCGGAGCAGGTCGGCGACGGGCACACCCGTCCAGTCGGCGGAGGCGCTCCAGCCCTCGACGCAGGCGATCGGCAGGTTCGCCGTGCGTTGGGGCAGGGCTGCGAGTTCGGCACGGGAGAAGACATCCCTGCCACCCGGCCAGACGATCTCCAGTTGCCAGTCGGGGGGAACGGCGATGCGTGCGGCTGCGGCCGTACGGTTGATCGGGATGCCCTGCGGCCCGGCTGCGGAGCGCCACGCCAGCGGGGACACCCGACGCAACCACGGCACGGTGACCCCGGCGGTGGCCAGCACGGCCACGCCGGCGACGCCCGCCGCGCTCCGCAGGAACGCACGCCGTCCGGACGAGTCACGGTCGTCGCGTCGCGGTGGTGTGCTCAGCGCCGCACGGGCGATCGGGAGCTTCACCGCGATGTGCAGCAGCACCCCTCCCACCAGCAGCCAGGCGACCGCGTAGTGCGCCGCCGGGAAGAAGAATCCCCACGGGTACGACTGGGCGACGTTGAACAGGCCGGTGACCAGTTCGAAGAACGCGGCGCAGACCAGGACCAGGACGCTGACCCGCTCCAGGGCGTGCGCGGACAGTCGGATCGGGTGACGCAGGGGCGGACGGACGAACAGTCGGGGGTAGACGCTCCACAGCTTGGCCAGCAGCAGCGGGACCGCGGCGACGCCGGAGAGCACGTGGACGCCCTGGGTGATCCGGTAGAGGTTGACCGGTCGGCTCGGCCAGGTGAACCAGCCTGGCGGGTGCTGGATGTAGTGGCTGAGGAGACCGGTGACGAAACACAGCCCGAACGCCACCCCGAGCCAGAGACCGAGCCGGGCGGCGACCAGCGGCGAGTGCGACGGGGCCGTGAAGTCCTCGGAGGCGGGGATGCGTGGCCGGCGGGTCACGCGGTCACCAACTCGGCGAACCAGCGTGAACCGAGTCGGAACGTGTGCGCGACCCGCAGGCCGGCGGTGGCGGCGACACCGGCCACCGCCTCCGCCCCGACTCGCGCCCATCGGAACGTCGGCCCCTGTCGTGCCCCTTCGGCGGAGGTTCCGGACAGGACGTACGCCTGCCCCTGCCACAGCCCGGCGCCCGGAGGTTCGACCTCGACCACCAGCGTTCCGTCTGCCGCGATCAGCGCGCCGCACCGGCGCAGCAGTCGGATCGGGTCGCCGCCGATGCCGATGTTGCCGTCGACGAGCAGGGCGTGTACCCACCGGCCCTCACCGGGAAGTGGTTCGAAGATGTCGCGCCGCAGGGCGACCACGCCTCGGCCCTGGGTCAGTCGTACCGCCTCGGCGGAGATGTCCACCCCCAGCGCGACGAGCCCCTGCTGGGCGAGTGCCCTGGTCAGTCGTCCGGGACCGCAACCGAGATCGATCGTGGGGCCGGAGCAGCGTGCGGCGATGGACGTGATGGCCGGCTCGGGCGGGCCGTGCCAGCGTCGCACCGGCAACGGGTCACGTCGTCCGTCGGCGTGCACGAGCCAGTGGTCGGTGTGGGGTGGCGGCGCGACCGGCGTGGCGCGGGCATCCTGGTCGGTGGACCGGGCGTCGAGTCTGGCCCAGACGAGATCGAAACCATCGAGGGTGATCGTCGAGGTCACCTGCGGCGTCCGTTCGACAGGTGGACACCGACCGACTCGACGGCCTCCGCGAACCGGGTGCCGGGCAGGTCGGCCGCGACCGCCAGCGCGGTGGGCCAGTCGTCGACGTCCCGTTGAACGGGAAGGATCGCCGGGCGTGTGCCGTGGCCACGAAGCGCGGCGAGAGTGCGTCGACCGGTGTCGTCGGTCGACATGGGCACGTCGCGTAAGACCCCCGCGCACACCGGATCACGGAGCCCGAGTGCCCACCAGCCGCCGTCGAGCGCCGGCCCGAACACCGCCTCGTGGTCGGTGAGCCGCTGCAGCGCGGTGGTGAGCAGGGCCGGCCGGATCTGTGGCGTGTCCATGCCGATCTGCAGCACCGGTCGGCCCGGGAAGGCAGCGGCAGTGTCGACGTGCGCGTTCGCGAGGCGGTCGGCGAACGTGCGGCCGCGTTGTGGAAGGAGACGCCAACCCGCCAGCGCGGCGTTCAGCTCCTCGCCGTACTCGGCGTCGGCGAACCGGCCGGTGTAGGCCAGCACGGGGATGGTCGACGGGGTGGCGCGTACCGCCGCGAGGGTGTCCAACAACGCCGCCGCGGCGATCCGGGCCGCCTGCGTGGGATTCGCCGGCGGGCAGAGCCGCGTCTTGGCCAGGCCCGCAACCGGTGCCTTCGCGACCAGGAGCAGGACGTTCACCGGCCACCGCCGGCGCGCAGCACTCCGGCGAAGTCCCGGGTCGCCCGCAACGTGCCCCGGACCGACCCGGAGACCTTCGACCTGGTGCCCGCAGCCCGGGGGGCGTACGCGACGTCCAGCTCGAGAATCCGCCAGCCTGCCTGGGACGCACGGAGCAGCAGTTCCAACGGGTAGCCGAACGCGCGGTCGTCGACACCGAGTCCCAGCAGCGCCGCCCGGCGGGCCACCCGGATCGGGCTGATGTCGTACACCGGTACGCCACGGCGGCGCAGCAGCGCGGCAACGAGGGCGTTTCCGGTACGGGCGTGCCACGGCCAGGCGTCCGCCGAGACCGGTCGACGACGCCCGACAGCGAGATCCGCGCGACCGTCGAGCACCGTCGCGACGAGCCTGGGCAACTCGGCCGGGTCGAACGAGCCGTCCGCGTCGAGTACACAGACGAACTCGGCGTCCGCCGCCAGCAGGCCGGTGTGCACGGCCGCCCCGTACCCGCGTCGTTCCTCGTGGACGACCCGGGCCCCGTACTCGGCCGCGATCCCCGGCGAGCCGTCCGTGGAGCCGTTGTCGACCACGATGGCGCGGTAGCCGGGCGGCAGCCCGCTCAGTACGGCAGGCAGTGCGGCCGCCTCGTCCAGACACGGCAGCACCACGTCGATCGTTGTGCGCATACCGGCGACGCTAGGCCCGCGGCGGCCCGTCCGGACCGTCGTGCCGCCTTACGAATCGCTTACGCGGCAGCGGATCTTACAGATCCCTGACGTCCCGCCGTTCGGCTGTCGAATCCCTGGTCGCGGGTCGTATCGTCGGCCGTCACCATGACCATGATGACCCGGCCGGGACGATCCCGGAACGCCGACCTGATCGTCCTCGGCGCCGAGGTGGCCCTGCTCGCCGCTGCCGTCGGCATCGGCGCGCTGCTCAATCACCGGGGCGTGCGACTCTATGCCGACGCCGCTCCGCTCTACGCCACCTGGCAGCCCCATCTGGGCGTCGGCACCCCCGTCGCGCTTCTCGTCGGGGCGCTGTTCGTCTGGCGCGGTACGCGCTGGGGAGCCGACACGCGCTGGCCGCGGCTGCTGGTCGTCGGCTATCTCACCTCGGTGCTCTGGACGTTGTCCCTGGCCCTGGTGGACGGCTGGTCCGCCGGGTTGGCCGAGCGGCTCACCGTGCAGGCCGAGTACCTGCACGAGGTACCCCGGGTGGCGGACGTCGGCATGATGCTGTCCGGCTTCGCCGACCGCATCCTCGACTTCCAACCGAATTCGTGGTCCACCCACACCGCCGCCCACCCGCCCGGGGCACTGCTGTTCTTCGTCGGCCTGGACCGGATCGGCCTGGGCGGTGGGGCTGCCGCCGGGCTCGCCTGTGTGCTGCTCGGGGCCACCGTGTCGGTATCGGTTCCGGTGACGTTGCGGGCGCTCGGCGCAGAGGATGCGGCTCGGGCCGTCTGGCCGTTCCTGGTTCTCTTCCCGGGCGCGGTCTGGGTGGGCGTGTCCGCGGACGGGATCTTCGCGGCAGTCGTCGCGGCCGGGCTGGCACTGCTGGCGGTGGGCGGCCGAGGCGGGGCTGTGCTCGGCGGGCTGCTGCTCGGCTTCGCGCTGTACCTGTCATACGGGTTCGTCCTGGTCGGGCTGCTCGCGTTGACCGTGGTGCTGCTCCGGACACGGGATCGCCTCGCCGTCCTCCTGGTCGCGGCGGCGGCGGGGGCGGCCGTCGTCGTCGCGTTCACAGTGTCCGGATTCTGGTGGCTGGACGGCTACCACCTGGTGACACGTCGCTACTACCAGGGTTGGGCGGCGGATCGCCCGTACGGCTACTGGGTCTGGGCGAATATCGCCGCTCTGCTGCTCTCGGTCGGCCCGGTGGCCGGGCCGGCACTGCGGCGGGCGGTCGAGGCCGTGTCGATCCGGGCGGCGGTGGCCGTGCGGTCGGTCCGGCCACCGCACCCTCCGCTGGCGGCGGCCCTCCGCCAGCGGATCACCACGGCCGGACCGACGGTGTGGTTGCCCATCGCGGCGGCGGTGGCCGTGCTGGCGGCGGATCTGTCCGCGCTCAGCAAGGCGGAGGTGGAGCGGATCTGGCTGCCCTTCGCCGTCTGGCTGCTCGTCGCGACCGCGCACCTGCCCAGAGGACACCGACGGTGGTGGTTGGCGGGGCAGGCAGCCACCGCTCTCGCCGTCAACCACCTACTGTGGACGGTGTCCTGACCGTTGCCGGATTCCGCATCACCGCGGTGGTGAAGTCGGCGATGCCGGCGGCGAAGCCGACCCGGGCGGTGAAACCGAGCAGCCGGCTGGCGCGGGCCGGATCGGCCACCACGTGTCGTACGTCCGCCGCCCGCCCGCCCCCGACCGTGACGGGCAGGGGCCCGTCCATCGCCGCCGCCAACTCCTGGGCCAACTCGCCGACGGTGTGCGGCTCACCCGAGCAGACGTTGATCGGGACGATGGCATCCGGTGCGGGTGTCGTCAGGGCCAGCAGGTTGGCCTCGGCGACGTCCGTCACGTGCACGAAGTCGCGCCGTTGCCGGCCGTCCTCCAGGACCCGGGGCGCTCGCCCGGAGGCCAGGGCCGACCTGAAGATCGACGCCACTCCGGCGTACGGAGTGTCGCGGGGCATTCGCGCTCCGTAGACATTGTGGTAGCGCAGTGCCCAGACCGATCCGCCGGTCTGCCGGGCCCAGGCCCCGGCGAGATGTTCCTGGGCCAGCTTGGTGACGGCATACGTGCTGTGCGGCTCCAACGGCGCGTCCTCCGGAACGAGACCCGGGGTGAGCGTCCGGGCGCAGCGGGGGCAGGTCGGCTCGTACCGGCCCTCGGCCAGGTCGGCCGCCCGACGCCCGGCAGGCCGGACGATTCCGTGGGTCGGGCAGTGGTACCGGCCCTCGCCGTAGACCACCATCGAACTGGCCAGGACGAGGTGGCGCACCCCGGTGGCGTGCATCGCCGCGAGGAGGGTGGCCGTGCCGAGGTCGTTGTGCGCGGCGTACCGGGGGGCGTCGGCCGGGTCGATGCCGTGGCCGACCATGGCCGCCTGATGGCAGACCGCGTCGACCCCCGCCAGTAGCCGGGTCAGCAGGTCGGTGTCACGGACGTCGCCGACCACGAGGTCGTGTCGATCGGTCCAGGGCGGTGCTGTCGCGCCGTGCGCCTCCGGCAGGAGCGCGTCGACGACCACCACCTCGTGCCCGTGATCGGTGAGCAGGTCGGCGATGTGCGAGCCGATGAAGCCGGCCGCACCAGTGACGAGTATCCGCATTCCGGTCACCGTATGACCTCGCGTACACCCACGTGGCGGTACGCGGGCGGTCGTAAGAACCTCGCAAGGTTTGCGTGGTGGGGGCGCACCTCGGTGCGTGGCTACGCTGGGCCGATGGACCTGCGGGGGAAGCTGACGGGCGGGAACGGGGGAGGTTCGTGACACAGCGGGTGCTGGTGGTCGACGACGATCAGACCGTGAGTGACGTCATTCGTCGTTACCTGGAGAACGACGGCTTCCAGGTGAGCCTGGCGGCGGATGGTGCGGAGGCGCTGGCGGCGGTGGAGCGGGAGGCGCCCCACCTGGTCGTGCTCGACCTGATGCTGCCCCGGATCAGCGGCCTGCAGGTGTGCCGGGAACTGCGGGTACGGCCGGACGGCGTACCGATCGTCATGCTGACCGCGCGCGGAGACGAGTCCGACCGGATCCTCGGGTTGCAGCTCGGCGCGGACGACTACCTGACCAAGCCCTTCTCTCCCCGAGAACTGGTGCTGCGGGTCCGTTCGGTGCTCCGTCGCGCCGCCGGCGGGTCGCCGCCCGAGCGGCCGGAGGCGCTCACCGATGGCGGCCTGGTGGTGCACACCACCTCCCGAACCGCCCACCTCGCCGGCCGAGAGCTGGCTCTGACGCTGCGTGAATTCGACCTGCTCGTCCACCTCATGCGGCATCCGTCCACGGTGTTCGGCCGGGCCGAACTCCTGGAGCAGGTCTGGGGATGGAACTTCGGGGACCACTCGACCGTGACCGTGCACGTCCGCAGACTGCGCGAGAAGATCGAGGCCAACCCGGCCGATCCGGAGCGGATCGTGACCGTCTGGGGCGTCGGCTACCGCTACGAGCCGGCCCATGCGTGACCTACTGCTGATCTTTGCGATCGCCCTGGGCGCGGCGCTGGGCATCGGGCTCGCCGGTGCGTTGCTGCTCCGTGCGCTTCGGCGAAGGTCGATCACCGTGCACCTCAGCGTGCTGCTCACCACCACTGTGGTCGCCGTCGCCGTCGGGGTGATGGCGGTCGCGGAGGCGATGTTCCTCTCCCCACACGATCTCGAGGTCGTCCTGATCACCGTCGCGGCGGCAGCGGTGGTCAGCCTCGCCGTCGGCGGGCACTTCGGCCACCGGCTGGCACGCGCCGCGGTCTGGCGCGACCAGGCTCGCGAGCGGGAACGGCAACTGGAGAAGGGCCGGCGTGACCTGGTTGCCTGGGTCTCCCACGACCTGCGTACGCCGCTCGCCGGATTGCGGGCCATGGCCGAGGCGCTGGAGGACCGGGTGGTCCGTGACCCGGACACGGTCGACGACTACCACCGACGGATCCGGCTGGAGACCGACCGGATGACCCGACTCGTCGACGACCTGTTCGAGCTGTCCCGGATCAACGCGGGGGCGCTGCGGTTGTCGTTGACGGCGGTGCCACTCGGAGAGGTGGTGTCGGACGCGTTGGCCACCACCTTCCCGTTGGCCGATGCTCGCCGGATCAAGCTGGTCGCCAGCGAGTCGGGGTGGCCGACGGTTGCGGCGAGCGAACCGGAGCTGGCGCGTGTCGTGGCCAACCTGCTGCTCAACGCGGTCCGCTACACCCCGGAGGACGGCACGGTACGCATCGAGGCCGGCCGCGAGGAGGACCACGCCTGGCTGTCGGTCGCCGACACCTGTGGCGGCATCCCTCCGGACGACCTTCCCCGACTGTTCGACATCGCCTTCCGCGGTGAGCCGGCCCGCACCCCCGGCCCCGGCGACGGTGGAGCCTCCGGAGGGCTCGGCCTGGCCATCGTCCACGGCCTGGTGGAGGCGCACGGAGGTCGGGTCGAGGTGCGCAACACCCCCGACGGCTGCCAGTTCATGGTCCGGCTGGCCACCGCCTGACGGAACGGGTTCGCAGGCCCGCGAGCGTCGTCGCGAGACTCCGGTCACCGACCGAGCACCGGTTTCCCGAGACGGCACTCCGGGGCTTTCTTGAGGCGGCCGGCGCTGCGCCTTTCCGTCTTTGTCGCTCGGCCGCCGGTCTCCCGGGGATGGTGCGGTGACCTTTGTCGAATCGCGCAGAAGGTGACCTGGTTCCAGTCATTCGGCGGTTGACAAAGCCTTGCCGGAGGATCTCCGTAAGGGCTGCGGCGGCCGGACGACCGCTCAGCGGAGCAGTGGCCGCTTCGGGTGTTTTGCATAGGCGCTCATGATTCTGGTGAAATCTGGCCAGGCGTGACCTCCCAATAGTTGGCCACATGGGATTCCTGTCTCGGTCCCGACTCGTCGCGTGTGTCCCGGCCCGGTCGGCGAGGGGTGATTTATTGGGTTTCAGGGATATCGTTCCGCCCTTTAGTTGACCGGTCCCTTTTTGCGGGGTGTGGTGCAAGCCCGGAAAGAACCTGCATCTCCGTCGGCTGATGGAATAAGACCTGACATCTTCGATACTCGATGGCGCTCGGGTATAGTGCGACCATTCCCCCTTTGAGTGTTCCGGAAAGTGTCTGATCTGAGTGATGACATCTGGGCTGGAGAATGCGTCAACAGGGCTGCGCTTCGTCGGGCGGCGACCACAGTTGGCGCGTATCGCGAGAGCCCAGGCCGCGGCGCTGAGCCGCGGCCAGCAGATGGTTTGCGAGGTGGTCGGGGAGCCGGGCATCGGCAAGACCCGGTTCGTCCGCGAGGCCCTGACCCGGTGCGTTCCCGCCGTTCCCTGGGCCATCGGGACCTGCGCGCCGGACGAGCGAGGTGTTCCCTTCCACGTGTTCCGACACGCCTTCACGGAGGGGGAGCCACTCCGACGCGGGCTGCGCCTGGGGCGGTTCACCGAGCAGACCTGGTCGGAGTCCACGGCTGCGGCGCCACCGGGTCCGGCACGGGCGTCGGACGCCCAGCGGTTCCGTACCTATCAACTGGCCCGTCGGCTGGTCGGCCTGGCCGCCCGGGACGGTCTGACCCTGGTCCTCGACGACCTGCACTGGGCGGATGCCTCCTCCGCCGGCCTGATCGCCCACCTGCTGCGCTATCCGGTGCCCGCACCCCTGCTGCTCGTGCTCGTCTACCGCCCGCGGCAGATGGCGACCCCGATGCCGTTCGGTCCCCCGGATTCCCGGGACGAGGCCGATGCGGAGCCGACGGCACACGAGCGGATCGAGCTCGACCCGCTCAGCCTCACCGAGGTCGCGCCTCTGCACCCCCACGTCGACCAGGCGGAGCTGCGGGCTCGGTACGACGTCACCGGCGGCAACCCCGGTTACCTGGCGGCGCTGCCGGGCGGCCCCGCACCGGAGCACGCCGGCCCGCCCCGGGAAGCGCAGGATGCCTGGTTGTCCGACGCCGTGGTGGCCGTGCTGCGTCGCGAGTGGGCGGCCCTGCCGTCCGTCGAGCTGACCTGCCTGCGGGCCGGCTCGGTCGTCGACGCGCCCTTCGCCGCTGACCTGCTCGCCGCGATCGCGCAGGTGCCGACGTCGCTCGCGGTCGACGCCGGCTGGCGGTTGGCCCGGCTCGACCTGATCCGCCGCGTACCCGGCACCGGACGGTTCGCCTTCCGGCACCCGGTGCTGCGGATGGCCGTCGCGCAGGACACCGACCCGGCGTGGCGGGCGGAGGCTTCTGCGCGCGCGCTCACCGCCATGGTCGAGCTGGGCGCGCCACCCGCCGAGCAGGCCCGCTACGCGGAGCGTCTGCTCGCCCTGCCGAACGGTCGCTGGGGCGAACGCTGCGTCGACGTGCTCTGCCAGGCCGCCCAGGAGATCCGCCGCGAGACGCCAGACCTGGCCATCCGCTGGCTGCGGCTGGCACTGCGGGCGCTGCGGCCGACGGCTGCCTCGACGCAACGTCGCCGAGACGTGGCACTCGCGCTCGCGCAGATCACCGGCGAGGCCGGGAACCTGGCCGAGAGCAGGGCGCTGCTCCAGGAGATCGTGCCGCTGTTCCCCGCCGACCCGCAGGGACGACGGGCGCGGGCGGTTGCTCTCTGGGCGCGCGTGGAACGTCTGCTGGGCAACTACCCGGAAGCGGCGGCGATCAGCCGACGCGAGTTGGCGGCCCTGCCGGCCGGCACCACACCCGGCGTCGGCTACCGACTCGCCACCGAGATCGGCGTGGCCGGCATCCTGGCCGGCCGCCGTCCCGTCGCCGGTCTGCCTGACGCGCTCAGTGGAGACCTCGGTGGCTGCCCCGCCGACCGGGCCGGCCTGCTGGCCGTCCGCAGCCTGGCTGCCGCGCACGACGGCGCACTCGACGACGCCCGGGGCCTGCTCGACGCGGGCGTCCGGATCGTCGACGCGTTGCCGGACCGGGACGTGCGAGACCACCCCGACTGCCTCACCGCGCTCGGCCTGACCGAGTTGTACCTCGAACGGCAGACCGATGCGGCGCGGCACCTCGACCGAGGGCTGACACTCGTCCGCGCCTCGCACCGCGACGACGGGCTGTGCCAGCTGCTACTCGGTCGCAGTCAGGTCGCCTACCACGGCGGTCAGCTGACCACAGCCATCGGACTGGCCACCGAGGCGGGCATCGTCGCCCGGCGCATCGGCAGCCACCACCTGCTGAGCTTCGCCCTGGCGTTCGAAGCGGAGGCGACGGCCTGGCGTGGTGGCCCTCGCGACGACGACCGGGCGGTGGCGCTGGCCCGCAGTGCCGTCGGCATCGCCACCGACCTCGCCACCTGGTGTGGTCGTACCGCCGTACTGGCGCTGGCGACTGCGGCACTGCTGTCCGGTGATCCGGCGACCTGTGCCGAGCTGGTGCACTCCGCCGGCGGCGACAGCCGGCTGAGCCGCCTCCAGACCACCCTCCGGCCGATGTGGTTCGAGCTGCTCTGCGCGGCGGCGCTCGCCGCCGGCGACGTGACCGAGGCCGAGCGGCAGGCGCGACAGGCGATGGCCGAGGCGGATCAGATCGGTCTCGCCGGCCAGCGGGGCTTCGCCGAGTCGGCGTACGGCGAGGTGCTGCTCGCCCGCGGCGAGGTGCCGGCGGCGTTGCGGCACCTGGAAACGGCGGTCGACCTGTTCCGCGCCGGCGGGATGGCGTTGCGGCGCAGTCTTGCGCTGGCCTCCCTGGCCCGGGCGGCCGAAGCGGCCGACCAGGCCGGCCGGGCGGCGCGGGCCCGCCGTCGGGCTCTGGAACTGGCGGGGTGGTGTGGGACGGAACGGGTTGGCCTTCGACTGGCCCGCCCGGTCGGTCCGGTCGAGGTGGCCGCCCTGACCGACCGGGAATGGCACATCGCACGCCTGGCGGCGACCGGGGCCACCAGCCGACTGATCGGGCGGCAACTGAACATCAGCCCCCGCACCGTGGAGGCGCACCTGACCCGGATCTACCGCAAGGCGGGCGTTGCCTCCCGATCCGGTCTGGTCGCCTGGGTCGCCCGGCTCAGTGACACCGATCGGTGACCGTGATCCTCGCCGGATGACGTCGTTCGGTGCAACGCCGACGGGCCGGGCAGCACGAGGCCGCGCCGCCCCCGGCGTGACCCGACAGCCGCTCACATACTCGACTGCATCGGGCGCGATTCCCGTCGACCGGTGGTGGATGGAGGACGAGATGCTGGGCAGAAGATCCGTCAGGAGCCCGCGTACTCCCGCCGCGCCGGTGCCGGTGATGCCGCTCGCCGCCGCCGCGATGGCGCTGCTCGTGCTGACCGGCTGTGGTGGCGAGCCGGTGGACGCCGCCACCCCGGCGCCCGACGGCTCGGCCACCTTCGGTCGCGAACGGGCCGCGCTGGTGCTCACCGCCTTCGACCAGGCCGACTCGGCCGCCTCGGTGGCCGGTGACGTCGAGACGCTGCGGACCCAGGAGATTTCACCCTCGCTGGACCTCAGCATCGCCGCGGTCCGCCGAGCCGCCTACAACCAGCGGCCGCAACCGGCGTTCCAGCACATCAACCCGGCTTTCGCGGTGCCGCCCGGAGACCCGGCGTGCTTCCTGGTCACGGCCACCCTCAAGCTGACCGGCTCGGAACTGGCACCCACCGACGTCAGCCAGTTCGTGCTCGGCGACGACGGCCAGTGGAAGCTCAGCCACAACGTCCAGGTCACCCAACCCTCGCTGGTGGTCGCCCGGAGCATCGACGGCCGGCCCGCCACGGAGGGCGGGACGGCCCTGGACGAGACCAGCCGTCGGGCCCTCGCCGCCGAGGTCTTCGCCCGCAGCATCGGCTCCACGACGGGCAACCGGTCCCTCGTCGCGTCGAGTCCGCTGCTCGACGGCCAGTTCGCCGGCGGGTGGGAGGTCTACGGGCAGCAGCTCGCCGGTGTCGGAGCGGCGGTGCAGCGGACGATGGACCGGGCCGAATGGTCCGACTGCGCGGTCGCGGTGCCGGCCGGGACGCTGGTCTTCCTCACGATCCACGCCACCGACACGCTGCGCCCGGCGCCCGGCGGACCGGCCACCGTCCAGATGGTGCCGCAGAGCCCGGATCTGATCGCCACCGGTCAGCGCACGGCGATCAGCGGAAAGTCGATCCGGGTGACCCGGGTGGAGACCTTCCTGCTGCTCGTCCCGGCACAGACCACCGGCACATCGGTGCTGGGGCTCAACGACACCGCGCTGACCGTCAACGCCGGCTGACCCGGCCGCGACCGTCCCGGTCGCCGCCGACGGCAGAAACCGGTGGCATCACTCGGACCGGGCACCCCTGGACCGCGACGATGGCAGCAGCCGTGATCGCCGGCAGCGCGCCGGCGGTGCCACGGTCCGGCCACCAGGCTCGGGAGGAACCATGTGGCGTCCGCGCTTCCGATCGGACTACGCGCAGGTACGGCTGCCCGACGGCCCACTGGTGGTGCTGGGGGAGACCCGCAGCCTGATCATCGACGACCCGGTCGCCGCGGACCTGGCCGACCAGCTCGACGGCGTCGAGCCGCTGGCCGACATCGTGACCCGGCTGGCCACCCGGCACCCGGTCACCGCCGTCGCCGCCGCCCTCGCCCGGCTACGCGACCACGGGCTGCTGGTGTCCGGTCCGGCGGGCACCTCACCGGCGGAGGCCGCCGGATGGGACGCCCGCGGTGTCCCACCCGAGGCCGGGCACCGGTGGATGGCCGAGGGAGCCGTCACCGTCGTCGACCTCGGAGCGCCCCGGGTGGCGGAGACCGCCGACGCGCTGCGCGCCCTCGGTCTGGCCGTCACTGTGGTCGGACCGGACGCGACGCACGACGTGCCGGCCACCGCACAGGTGCTGGTGCTGCCGTCGTCGATGCTCGACGCCCGGCTGGCCCTGATCAACGACCGTCACCTGGCCGCCGGTCGCGCGTGGACCCTTGCCCGGCCGCACGGCAACGTCGTCTTCCTCGGTCCGCACCTGGTGCCGGGTCGCACCGGCTGCTGGGCCTGCCTGCGGCAACGGTGGCAGGAGAACGAACAGGTGAACGCCTTCCTCGACGGGCAGGACCTGGGCGATCCGCCGCCGCAGCCCGGCCGCGCGGTCCTGCCCGGACTGGCCACCATGGCCGCCGGGCTGCTCGCCACCGAACTCGCCGTGCTCGCCGTCCGGGGCTCGTCGCCCCGCCTCACCGGACGAATGGTCGCGCTGGACACCCGCGACCTGAGCACCGAGAGCCACCAGCTCGTACGCCAGCCGCAGTGCCCCGCCTGCGGCGACCCGGACCTCGTCGGCAAGGCCGAGCCACGGATCGACCTGCCGCCGAGTGGTGCACAACCCAGCCGCGACCGGGACTCCCGCACCCGGGAACCGGCGGAGGTGTACGCCGCTCTCGCCCACCACGTCAGCCGGTACCTGGGCGTGGTGAGTCGGCTGACCCCGCTGGAGCCGACCGACAACGGCGTCACCCACACCTACTCGGCCGGGCACAACTTCGCCCAGCCCCGCCAACTCGCCGGGTTGCGCCGCAACCTGCGCGGGCAGAGCGGTGGTAAGGGCCGGACCGACCTGCAGGCCCGGATGAGCGCGATCGGGGAGGCGGTGGAACGCTACTGCGGGGTGTGGCGCGGCGACCGCCCGGTGCACCGGGCGACCTACCGGCAGCTCGGTCCGGACCGCGCGGTGCACCTGCGGGAACTGCTGCTGTTCTCGCAACGCCAGTACGCCGACCGGGACCGGCTCAACCGCGACCTGGGCCACCTGCACCGCGTTCCCCGCCCGCTGGGTGACGAGGTGGAGCTGGACTGGACCACGGGCTGGTCGCTGACCCGGCGGACACCACGCGAGCTGCCCGCCGCGTACTGCTGGTACGGGCATCCGGAGCTGACCGGGCTCGGGGTGTGCTCGGCGGACTCCAACGGGTGCGCCGCCGGCGGCAACCTGTCCGAGGCGATCCTGCAGGGTTTCTGCGAACTCGTGGAGCGGGACAGCGTGGCACTGTGGTGGTACCACCGCTCCCGGATGCCCGGGGTGGACCTCGCCTCGTTCGCCGACCCGTGGACCGCCGCCTGCGTCGACCATCACGCCACCGTCCTGGGCCGTGAGCTGTGGGCCCTCGACCTGACCGCCGACCTCGGCGTGCCCGCGTTCGCCGCGGTGTCCCGGAGGGCCGACGGTGGGCCGGAGGACGTCCTGGTCGGCTTCGGCGCGCACCTGGACGCGCGGGTCGCGCTGACCCGGGCGCTCACCGAGGTCAACCAGTTCCTGCCCGCAGTTCCCGGGCCCACCTCGGCGCGCAACCGGTACGGCGTCGACGATCCGGACACCGCCCGTTGGTTCGGCACCGTGCGGGTGGCCGACCAGCCCTGGCTGTCCCCGGACCCCACCCGAGCGCACCGCACCGCCGCGGACCATCCGCCGCTGACCACCGGGGACGTCGGGGACGACGTGCGGCACTGCGTACGCCGGGCGGAGCTGGCCGGTCTGGAGGTGATCGTCGTCGACCAGTCCCGTCCGGACGTCGACCTGGCGGTGGTGAAGGTCGTGGTGCCGGGCCTACGGCATTTCTGGCGGCGGCTCGGTCCCGGCCGGCTGTGGGACGTGCCGGCCCACCTCGGCCGAGGTCCGCTGGCCGCCGACGAGGCGTCGGCCAATCCGCTGAACGTCTTCTTCTAGCGAGGGGTGCGCAGATGACCACCGTGGTGGAACCGGTCGGTCGGCGGTCGCCGTGAGCGGCTCCGTCGGCGGTCCGCCGATCCAGGAGTCGTACCGGCTGCGCCGCGACGCGGAACTGGGGCTCGGCGAGGACGGCTCGCTGACCCTGCGGCAGACCCGCTTCCAGCTCACCCTGGAGCGACCGGGCATGGGCCGGCGGGCACTGCTTCTGCAACTCGCCGCCGACTGGGTCAGCGACGTCGAGGTCGGCCGGCTGATCAGCGGCCTGGAGGGGGAGAGCCGGGTGCTGGCCGCGCAGTTGCTGCTGCGCCGGCTGCTCGCCCACTCCTGGCTGGAGCGCCGCCTCCAGGTCGACGACCGGGCGTTGCTCGACCTGGTGCCCACCGGACTGGGTCGGGGCAGCCTGCCGGAGAGCCGTCCGCACACTCCCGGGGTCCGCCACCGGCTCTCCCGCTTCGCCACCCTCCAGCACGAACAGGGCAGGTTGGTTGCCGCCTCACCGCTGAGCACCCTGGCCGTCGGCTGCGCCGACGTCGCCCTCGGCGCGGTGCTGGTCGCCGCCGTACCGGGCGTCGGACCCGACACGGTAGCCCGCATGCTCGGTGTGCGACCGGCGGCCGCCGGCCGGGTGCTCGACGAGTTGGCCACCGCCCGGATCCTGGTCACCGAAGCCGAGTTCGAGGCGGAGTGCGACGACGCGCCGCTGGCCTACTGGTCGCCCGAGGAACTGCGGCTGCACCACCGCTCCCGGGCGGGCCGACACGCGCTGCCGGTGGGGGGTACCTACCGGATGCGGGAACGCTTCGCACCGCAACCATTGCGCCGCCCCTACGACGGAGGCCGCGCGGTCGAGCTGCCGCTGCCGGATCTGGCGACGATCGCCAAGGTGGAGCCCGCCTTCAGTCAGGTCGTGGCGGAGCGGCGCAGCGTGCGCGAACACGACGACGGGGCACCGCTGCCGCTGGAGCGGCTGGCGGAGTTCCTGTACCGGTCGCAGCACACCAGCGCCGTCGGCGAGGCCGGCGGGCAGGAGGTCGGTCATCGGCCCTACCCGGGCGGCGGCGGGGTCTACGAGCTGGAGATCTACCCGCTGGTCGCGCGGTGCGCCGGGCTCGACCCCGGGCTCTACCACTACGACGCGGTGGGGCACCGGTTGGAGCCGGTCGCCGGCTGGGGGGCGGCCGCCGACCGGTTGCTGGCGTACGCCCGCGCGGCCGGCGCCATGCCCCGGCCACCGCAGACGGTCCTGGTGGTCACCGCCCGGGTCCAGCGGCTGATGTGGAAGTACGAAGGGATGAGCTACGCCATGATTCTCAAGGACGCGGGTGTGCTGACCCAGCAGATGTACCTCGTCGCCACCGCCATGGAGTTGGCGCCGTGCGCCCTCGGTGCCGGGGACTCCCAGGCCTTCGCCGAGTTGTCCGGGCTCGATCCGCTGGTCGAGCCGAGCGTGGCCGACTTCCTGCTCGGCTCGCGCCGCGCCGCCGGCCCGCCCGCGACGGGGGGTCGGCCATGAAGTTCCGCCGGCAGGCGCTGCGCCAGTTGGAGGCCCCCGAGCAGTTGGACCGGGCGGTCCGGCTGACCACCGTGCCGCACTGGCTGGCCACCGCCGCACTGGTCATCGTCGTGGTCGCCGCGGGCGTCTGGTCGGTACGCACCGTGGTCCCCCGCACCGTCGAGGCCGCCGGAGTGCTGATCCACTCCAACGGGATCTCCGCCCTCGACGCGCTCGACAGTGGTCAGGTCACCAAGGTCTGGGCATCCCCACACCAGCGGGTCACCAAGGGCACTCCGCTCTACAGCCTGCGCACGATGGACGGCAAGGTGGTGGTGGAGAACGCGCCGGGTGACGCGTACGTCGTGGCCTGGCTGGTGTCGGAGGGGGAGATCGTCACCCCCGGTACGCACCTGGCCGACCTGGAACGGCTCGACACCGCGGGGGACGCGTTGCAGGCCGTCGTGTACGCGCCCGCCGTCGCCGCCCCGCTGCTGCAACCCGGAGTACCTGTCGAGGTGGCCGCCGCGGCGGCACCGCGCAACGTGTTCGGCACCCTGGCCGGTCAGGTGGCCACCGTCGGCGCGTTCCCGGAGACCGAGGCGTCGCTGCGCGCCTTCCTGGGCACCGGGCCGGACGTGCGGCGGCTGCTGGCGCACGGCAGCGTGATCCGGGTGACCGTCGCCCTGGAGCCGGACCCGGCCGCCCCGGGCGGTCTGCGCTGGACGAAGACTCCGCCGCCGTTCCAGCTCAACTCGGCCAGCGAGGTCACCGCCTGGTTCACAGTGGACCGGGAACACCCGATCGACTGGTTGCTGCGGCGATGAGCGCGCCGTCGACAGCGGTCCCCAACGCACCGGAGCTGCCCCGGATCCGGCGTCGACGGGTCCGCACGCCCACCCTGATCCAGATGGAGGCGGTGGAGTGCGGCGCCGCCGCGCTGGGAATCCTGCTCGCCCACCACGGCCGGCACGTGCCGCTGGAGGAGTTGCGCCGGGTGTGCGGCGTGAGCCGGGACGGCTCCACCGCGGCCACCGTACTCAAGGGCGCCCGCCGGTACGGGATGGTGGCCAAGGGCTTCCAGATGGACCTCGCCGGCCTGGCCACGGTGGCACTGCCGGCGGTGCTGTTCTGGCGGTTCGAGCACTTCGTGGTGTTGGAGGGGCTCGGTCGCAAGGTCTTCATCAACGACCCGGCCACCGGCCCCCGTGCGGTGAGCTGGGAGGAGTTCGACGGCGCCTTCACCGGCATCGTGCTCACCATGCAACCCGGGCCGGAGTTCCGTGCGGGCGGCACCCGCTACCGACTGGTCCGGGCGCTGGCCCAGCGGTGGCGCGGCCCGGGGACGGCGATCGCGCAGATGCTGCTGCTCGGACTGCTGATCGCCGTGGTCGGCCTGACCATCCCGGTGCTGGCCCAGGTCTTCGTCGACCGGGTGCTGCTGCAGGAGGACCGGGCCGCGTTCGCCGGCCTGGTGGCGGCGGTGGCGGTGGCCACCGTGCTGACCTTCCTGGCCAGCCTGCTCCAGCAACGCCTGACCGTACGCGCGGAGACGGCGCTCGCGCTCGCCAGCGCCGCCCGGTTCTTCCGACATCTGCTGCGGCTGCCGCCGTCGTTCTTCGACCAGCGGCAGGCCGCCGACCTCGGCCAGCGGGTCCGCGGCAACGACGTGGTCGCCGAGGTGCTCACCCGCCGCGCGGCCACCACAGTGGTGGACACCGGCCTGGTGTTGGCGTACGGGGCGCTGCTCTGTCAGTACGACCTGCTGCTCGGACTGTGCGCGGTGGTCCTCGCCGGGTTGAACGTCAGCGTGCTGCGGTACGTCGCCTCGACCCGGTCGACCGCCGTCGCCGGACTCCAGGCGGACCGCAGCAAGCTGGTGACCACCGTGTACACCACGGTCCAGCTGATCGAGACGGTGAAGGCCGGCGGCGAGGAGGAGCGGGCGGTGGCCCGGTTCGCGGCGCGGCACGCCACCGTCGCCTCCCGCCAGCAGCGGCTGGGGGTGCCCACCGCGGTGCTCTCCGTCCTGCCCGCGTTCCTCGCCTCGGGGACCACCGCGGTGCTGCTCGGGTTGGGCAGCCGGCAGGTCGTGGCGGAGGCGATGACGGTCGGCGTGCTGGTCGCCATGCAGAGCCTGGCCGTCGCGATGAACCGACCGTTGGGCAACCTCACCGCGCTGGGCTCGCGGCTGCAGGACATGAGCGCCGACCTCAACCGGCTGCGTGACGTGGAGCGATACCCTCTGCCGTCCGCCGAGGAACGACCCGCCCGACCGTTGGCGCCGATGGAGGGGCATCTGCGCATCGAGAAGGTCACCTTCGGCTACAACCCGCTGGGTCGCCCACTGCTGGAGGACTTCAGCCTGGACCTGCCGCCGGGCGCCCGGGTGGCGCTCGTCGGGCGGTCGGGCAGTGGCAAGTCGACGGTGGGCCGGTTGGTCGCCGGGCTCTACCGTCCGTGGAACGGCCGGGTCACCGTGGACGGCCTCGACCGGCCGGGCACGGACGACGGCCTCTGGGCGGCCACGGTCGCCATGGTGGACCAGGACCAGCGGCTCTTCGAGGGGACGGTCCGGGACAACGTCACCATGTGGGACCTCACCGTCGCCGACGAGGACGTCGTCACCGCGCTGACCGACGCGTGCCTCTACGACGATGTCGCGGCCCGCCCGGGCGGCCTGGCAAGTCCGGTACGGGAGAACGCCCGCAACTTCTCCGGTGGCCAGCGGCAGCGACTCGAGATCGCCCGCGCGCTCGTCCGCAACCCCCGGGTGCTGGTCCTCGACGAGGCCACCAGCGCGCTGGACGCCGAGACCGAACGCCGGATCGACATGCATCTGCGCCGGCGGGGGGCGACCTGCCTCATCGTGGCCCACCGCCTGTCCACGGTCCGCGACTGTGACCTGATCGTCGTGTTGGACGGCGGTCGGGAGGTGGAGCGCGGCACCCACGAGCAACTGGTCGCCCGGGACGGGGCGTACGCGCGGCTGGTCCGGGACCAGTGACCACGACGATCCGAGGAGACGCTGATGAGCGGCGCGGTGCAGGAGGACCCGGCCGGCGGCCTGATCGGCTACTGCGCCGAGGGCGTACGCCAGGTCTGCCGCCTGAACGGCCCGGTGGCCGGCTGGCTGGTGACCGGCGGCGAGGCCGACCTGTTCGCGGTGCGCCGCGCCGGGATGAGCCCGTCACGCCGCCACCATGTGGCCCGTCTGCCGGCGGGTGGCCTGGTGCCGACATCCACCGCGCTCGGTGCGTGGCAGTTGATCCTGGTGCCGTTGCCCGGCGGGGAGTTGCGGGGGCTGTCCCAGCGACACCTGTCCCTGCTGCAGCGGCACGTTCGGCTCGGCCGGCCGGCGGACGAGGGACCGTCGCCGCGGGCGCGGGCCGCCGCGACGGAGATGGTCGCGGCGATGGACCTGGTGCTGGTCACCATCGCCGACGCGTTGCGCCACGGGCAGGCGCCCCGGGAGGCGTCCACCCTGCGCGGGCGCGAGATCGTCTCGTTGGCGCAGGGGAGTGCCCTCACCTCCACCGGCGGTGCCTGGTGGCTGCGTAGCGCCGGTGGACAGCTACGACGCAACGACGGCGGCCCGGTGGAGATGTCGGGGGAACACGAACTGCTGCTGATCGCCGAGCGTGACTGGGTGGTGGCCGAGTCGGCCTGCGCGGTGGAGAGCCACGGCAGCTGGGACCTGCTGGTCGCCGGTCAGCTCCGGTCGGCGGTCGACCAGCACGTGGCCCGGCTCCTGCGCATGGTGGAGAGCCGGATCGAGGAGGCTGACGCTGCCCTGCTGAGGGCCGTGGAGCGGCGGCGGCAGGTCGACGCCGCGGTGCTCGCCGCGGCGGCCCGCCGGTCGATCGGGGTGATCGGCGCGGGCGGCGTGGTTCCGATGCCGGACACCGAGGCCGGCTTCGACCGGTACGGGCGGGCCGCCTCGGTGGTCCGGGTGGTCACCGAGGGGATGGGCAGCCCGGTCAACGAGCCGGCCGACCGCAGCCGCGCGGTGCTGGGCGACCGGGCCGCGGTGCACGCGGTGGCCCGAGCGTCCAGCCTGTTCCTGCGTGAGGTGCGACTACCGGACCTGTGGTGGCGGCGGGACCTTGGGCCCCTGGTGGGGTGGCGGGCCGACGACGACCCGGAGCATGCCGTCGCGGCACCGCTGGTGTTTCGTCGACGTCGCTACCACCAGGTCGACCCGGACACCCGGGCGTACAGTCCGATCAACGCGACCGTGGCCGCGACGTTCGCCGTCGAGGCGACCCAGGTGCAGGCGCCGTTACCGCAGACCGCTCGGATGCGTCACCTGCTGCGGGCCGGTCTCGTCGGCGCGGGCCGCGACGTGCGGGGCCTGCTGTTCGCCGCCGCCTGCGTGGCGCTGCTCGGCCTGGGGGTGCCGCTGACCACCGGCGAGGTGCTCGGCCAGTTGGCCCGGCAGGGTGAGGTGGACGGCCTGGTCGGTTTCGTCGCCCTGATGCTCAGCGCCGCGGTGGTCGCCGGGCTGGTCGGTGTGGTGCAGAACCTACGGCTGCTGCGGTTGGACGGCCGGTTGCAGTCCGGCGCGCAGTTGGCGATCTGGGATCGGCTCCTACGCCTCCCGGCTCGGTTCTTCACCGGCCGCAGCAGCGGTGAGATCGCCAATTCGATGTTGGGAATCTCGTTCGTCGGTGAGGCGCTGAGCGCGTTGCTGCCACAGCTCGTCTCGGCGGCGGCGACCGTCGCGGTGACCCTCGGCATGCTCCTCGTGGTCGAACCCGTGCTCGGGCTGTGGGGGGCGGGGATCGTCGCCGTCACCCTGCTCACCTTCGGCGGGTTCGCCGTGTTGATCGTGCGCCAGCAACGGTCCGCGCTGCCGGCGGAGCACCGCGCGGCGGCGATGACCAACCAGTTGCTCGGTGGCATCGTCAAGATCAAGCTAGCGGCTGCCGAGGCCCGCGCCCACGCCCGCTGGTCGGAGGTGGCCGCGGCGGCCCGGGCGGCGCTGCAACGGGTCCGGCAGAGCCAGGCGGGTCTGGTCGCCTTCGCCACCGTGCTGCCGATCGCGGGTCAACTGGTCCTGTTCGCCGTGCTGATGGGGCCGCTGGCCGGCCGGATCCCGCCGGCCGACTTCTTCATCCTCAACGTCGGCTTCGCGATGCTGCTCGGCGCACTGCTGGTGCTGGTGTCGGCCGGGGTCGAGGTGATCGCGGCAGTGCCCCGGCTGCGCAGCCTGAACGACATCCTGCGCGCCGACCCCGAGGCGCGGCCGGACAAGGTGGACCCGGGCGAGCTGCGTGGCGAGATCGCGCTGCACCGGGTCACCTTCGCCTACCAGCCGGACGAGCCGCCGGTGCTCGTCGACATCGACCTGCACGTCCGTCCGGGGGAGTTCGTCGCCATCGTCGGGCCGAGCGGCTGCGGGAAATCCACACTGCTGCGGCTGCTGCTCGGTTTCGAACGCCAGCAGCAGGGCGCCGTCCTCTACGACGGCCAGGACCTCTCCGAACTCGACGTGCACGCGGTCCGCCGGCAGTGCGGGGTGGTTCTGCAGGACGGCCAGCTCTTCGCCGGCTCGGTGCGGGACAACATCTGTGGCGCGGGCAGTTTCCCGCTGGACCAGGTCTGGGAGGCGGCGCGGATGGCCGGCCTCGCCGACGATCTGGAGGCCCTACCGATGGGGATGAGCACGATGGTGCCCTTCGGTGGCGGGACGCTCTCCGTCGGGCAGCGCCAGCGGGTGCTGATCGCCCGCGCGCTGGCTCCTCGGCCCCGGATCATCTTCCTCGACGAGGCGACCAGCGCCCTGGACAACCGGACCCAGGAGGTCGTCACCCGCAGCACCGCCACCCTGGCCGCGACCCGGGTGGTCATCGCGCACCGGCTGTCCACGGTCCGCGCGGCGGACACCATCGTCGTCCTCGACGGCGGGCGGATCGTGCAGCGGGGCAGCTACGACGAGTTGATCGACCAACCCGAAGGGCTGTTCCGCCGGCTGGCGCGACGACAACTGTTGACCGAGCCGGACCGGTCCGGCGCCGTGGCGGAGAACCGGCAGCCGGACGGGCAGCCCGCGACGAGCTGAGGGGCTCGGTCAGCCGTTGTCGATGACCGAACCGTCCTCCAGGTGCACGTCCGTGTCGAGGTGGTTCTCCAGCAACTCCGCCACGTGCGTCTCCGCCTGGTTCTCGGCAGCGAGCCGGAACGCCTCGGTGAGCACGTTGACCACACCCTGGCTCAGTAACAGGGTCTCGCGGTCGAGGTCGGCCCAGGACGCGCCGGCGCCACTGCGGACCAGCTCCGGCGCGAGGGCCAGCAGTCGGGCGGTGACGGCGGCGACCAACTCGTCGGCGACCGGCCGGAGGCTGTCCAGCACCTCGCTGAGGGTCTGCAGTGCCGGCACCGTGCCCACCCGTACCCGATGCAGGTCCAGCGCGGCGCGCAACGGGCGTGGCCGGACGGTGCGGACGGAGCCGTCGGTGGTCCGTCCGATCACTCCGTGCCGGGTCAGCGCGTGGGCCAGCGCAGGACGGTCGGCGGTGAGTCGTTGCAGCATCGCGGTCAGTCCGTCGGGTGCCTCGTCGCTCGCCCGGACCCCGAGCATCGCCTCGATGGAGACCAGGTTGAAGCCCTGCCGTTGCAGGGCGAGGATCGCGTCCAGCCGACGGACGTGGGAGTCGTCGTAGAGGGCGGCCCGGCCGTGCCGCACCGGTGGAGGCAGTAGCCGCCGGGCCTGGTGGGCGCGGATGTTGCGAGGCGACATCCCGACCTTGCGGGCGAGTTCCTCCACGCTGTACCCGGCCGGGCCGCCGGGCGTCGTCGTCACCTCGTCGATGGTCACGGTGGCCTCCGGCAGCAATCGGTGGCGGAACATGGCACCCCGTCGGACCGCCGACAGGACGGGCGATCCGTTGATCGCAGCCTAGGTGTGCCACCGGATCGGTAACAGGCGAGGAATTACTACTTGTTCACAGTGATGACAGTCTCTAGAATCGCAATCCGCCGTACGCCACTGATTCCCAATTACCCGGCTTTCGCCGCAGGGCGGCCTATTCGCGGCCACATTCGATGAAATCCCCGCTCGCGGCGCAGACCGGATCTGCCGGTGGCCCACGATGAAGCGAAACCGGCGGCCCGGAAACCCCGCGCCGGCGGCCGATCATCGAAGGGAGCAGGGGCGTGACACCTGTCGATCGAGCGGTCTTCGTGGCCGCGTACAGCCGGTTGGTCGCCGAGGTCTGGGCCGACCCGGTCAAGGAGCAGGCACTCGACCGGGACCCGCGTGGGTTCCTCGCCGGCTACGGACTTGAGCTGCCCGAGGACGTGCAGGTCCGGGTGGTCCGGGACGTCGCCGACGCCGACCCCGACCTGGAGGTGCAGGTCGAGTCGTGGGAGTCGGCAGCCGCCACCGGCACCTTCGTGCTCTTCGTGCCGTCGCTGCTGCCGGTGGCCCAGGCGGAGCTGGCGGAGGACGAGCTGGACAGCGTCGTCGCCGGCCTGGACTCCAGCTGCGCCTGCTGCTGCCCGTGCTGCTGCACCTGACACCGATGTCTGCCGCCCGTTGGTCCATGCGGCAGATTCTGATGGCAGTAACACGAAATGCTTGATTGCCGAACCTCGATCTTCTTAGCGTTCTCCACACAGAAATCACCGCCCGACCCCCGCAGCGTTCCCCAGGAGAGGACCAAACGATGAGCAACGACGGACAGGAATTCGGCGCGAGGTTCGTGACCAAGTATTCGGAGCTGGTTACCGCGGTGTGGCGCAGCGACGAGGAACTGCAACGCCTCCTCGCCGACCCGACCGCGTACGCCACGGCGGCCGGCCTGCCGGTCGAGCCCGGTGCCCGCGTCGAGGTCGACCGCGCCCAGCCCGCCACGCTCTACACCAAGGAGCAGATCGTCGCCGACTGGGCCGGCACGCCCGGCCTGCACATCCTGCACGTGCCCGAGGTGCCGCTGGTCGACCTCAACGAGCTGACCGAGGCCGAGTTGGAGACGGTCGCCGGCGGCGTGGCCCCGATCGCCGACAACAACGTCAACATCATCGCTGTCCTCATCCTCTGAGTTCCCCACCACCGCCGGGAGCCTCGATGACTGACACGACCGAGACCATCGCCTTCCGATCCGGCACCTACCGGACGGCCAGCGTGGAGCAGACCTGGGAACGGGTCGGTGGGATGCTCGACCGGTTCCGGATCACCCGGGTCGCCGACATCACCCGCCTCGACGAGATCGGCCTTCCGGTGCACGTCGCCTACCGGCCGGTCGGCGCCACCATGGCGGTGAGCGTCGGCACCGGTGCCACGGCGACGCAGTCCCGGGTCAGCGCGGTGATGGAGAGCATCGAGTCCTGGCACGCCGAGAACCTCCGGCCGGGGACCGTCGTCCGGTCCCCGGCCGCGGCGCTCGACCTGCCGTACGACGTGCGGTGGCTGCACCTGGCCGAGCGGTCGCCCCTGACCCCTGCCGTCGACCTCGACTGGGTGGCCGGTCGTGGGCTGGTGACCGGTGCGCAGTGCCTGGTGCCGCGTGCCACCATCGAACTCGACTTCACCATCCGCAGGGGCTGGGACCGCGCGCTGTTCACCCCGAGCAGCAACGGGCTGGCCACCGGCAACACCTTCGCCGAGGCCAGCCTGCACGCCCTGTTGGAGGTCGTCGAACGCGACTGCATCGCCCCGTACTGCACCTCCCCGTTGGCCGAGCGCACCTACGCCGACCCGGGCACCGCCACCAACGCGATGACCCGGACGGTGTACGACGCGCTGCTGCAGGCCGGCTGCTGGGTGGAGGTCTGCGACATCACCAACGCGATCGGCGTGCCCTGCTACGCCGCCTCGATCTGGTCTCCGGACCTGCCGGTCACCTTCGGCGGCTTCGGCTGCCACGTGGACCCGCAGATCGCCGTCGGTCGGGCCATGTCGGAGGCCGCCCAGTCACGGCTGGTCATGGTCTCCGGAGCCCGCGACGACATCGACGCCACCGCGTACCACGACGTCGGCGCGCCGCCGGTGCCGCCCCCGACCGTCGACCGGCCCGTCCGACCGGTCCGCCGGGACCTCCCGCCCGCCGGAGACGTGACCGAGGTGCTGCGTGAGCTGGCGTCCCGCGTGCAGCGGATCACCGGCGTCGAGCCGTTCAGCGTCGACCTGACGCACGACGACATCGGCATCGCGGTGAGCAAGGTGTTCGCCCCCGGCCTGCGGATGTTCGACGAGCGGGCCCTGAGTACCCGACCGGGAGTGCCCCGTGACTGACGTCGTCTTCATCGGTCCGAGCCTGCCGATCGACGAGGTCGGCCGGTTGCTGCCCGACGCGGTGGTGCTGCCGCCCATCGCGCACGGTGACCTGCTCCGCCTGGACGTCGTCGCCGGCGACCGGGTCCTCGTCGTCGACGGGTTCTTCCTGCAACACCCGCCGGTTCGCCACCGGGAGATCCTCGACCTGCTCGACCGTGGGGTGACCGTGGCCGGTGCCGCCAGCATGGGCGCGTTGCGCGCCGCGGAGTTGTGGCCGTTCGGGATGCGGGGCGTGGGTGAGGTCTTCCAGCTCTACCGCGACGGCGTCGTGACCGGCGACGACGAGGTGGCGGTGGTGCACGGACCCGCCGAGGAGGGGCACCGCACGTTGAGTGAGCCGCTGGTGAACATCCGGGTCCAGCTGCGCCGCGCCGTCGCCGGCGGAGTGCTGAGCGACGCCGAGGCCGTGCTGCTGCTGGACGCCGCTCGGGACCTGCCCTTCCGGCGGCGGTCCTACCGGGCGTTGGAGCGCACCGTGCCACCCGAGCTGGCTGCCGTGGTGGACCGGTTCGTGACCTGGCACCGGCGCGACCCCTGGGACGCCAAGAGCGCCGACGCGCGCCTGCTGCTGTCGATGGCGGCGGACGACGCCCCCGAGCTGTGTCCCGCGCACCCCGGTGATCAATCGATCGACAACCTGCACACCCGCTTTCTCGACAGTTGGCGGTCCCGGTTCGCGGGGGAGTCGACCGGTGGGCACTGGGTCAGCGACCGGGAGGCCGCCGCGGTGCTGATGCTGCTGCACCCCGAGGAGCCGGCCTGGCACCGACGGGGGGTACTGGCCGGGCTGGCCGGTGTCGACATCGCCGACCCGGCCGCCGAGGAGCGCGCCTACGAGGTGGCCCGCGGCCGAGGACTGGGCAGCGTACTGCCGAGCGGGCACGACTGGCTCACCGACCGGGAGCGGAGCCTCGACGACCGCGAGGCGGTGCTGCGGGTGTTGGTGCGGGCGTTCGGCACCACGCCGCACCGCAGCCTGGCGCTGTGGATGGTCGCGGCGCCGCTGCGCACCCCGGCGCTGCTCGCCGCGGCACGGCAGGTGGCGGCCACCGCCGCGTCGCTGAACGAAACCCTCGTCCCGCGTACGACCGGGCACCGTCGCCCGGGTGGTCGGCTGCACTTCCGGACCGAGGTCGTCGACGCGTGCTTCGCCGCGCTGTGGGGCTGCGACACCGACGGGCTCGAAGCGGCGGCATGGGACCGGGGTTTCGTCGACCTGATGGCGTTCCGGTACGCCGCCGAACCACTGGTCGCGTACGTCAAGGCGTTCGGCGCTGGGCGGCTGCCGGACGTGGCGCAGCCCGCGCCGGAGGACACCCTGGCCGGTTCAGCGGCCCGGGTCGGCTGAGGAGGAATCGATGAGCGGCACCGTCAAGGCGGCACTGATCTACCCTCCGTTGACCGATCCCACCTCGGGATACCACTCCCTGAACTACCTCGACTCGTACGCCCGGGCGCAGGGGCACCGACCGGCGGAGATCATCGACGCCAACATCGAGGCGTTCCACCACTCGTACACGCCGGCCGCGTACGAGTGGCTGCAGCGGGAGTTGTCCCGGCTCTCGGTCGACGACCTCAGCGGCCCGGACGCGCTGATGGCCCGGGCGAACCTGCTCAACCTGCCCGAACCCGATCCGGAACGGTTGCGCCGGTCGATCGGGGTGTTGCAGGATCCCACCCTGTTCTACGACTACCGGCACTACCAGGACGCCGTAGAGGGCGTCATCTCCTGGATGGACACGCTCGGCGCGGTCGGTTTCCCCGGGCAGTTCCACGCCGGCTTCCGGCTGCACCCGCCGCCGATGATCTCGATCGGCTCGGTGGCCGCGCTGACCGACGAGACGCTGCTCGGGCGGCTCAACCGGCCCTTCCAGCCGTACTACGAGGACGTGCTGATTCCGCGACTCGCCGCCGGCGGTAACCAGGTGATCGGGATCAGTGCCACCTACCAGTGGCAACTGCCGTTCGCGCTCTGGATCGCCCGACTCGTCCGCAGAGCGTGCCCGGACGTCTTCCTCATCGCCGGCGGCACCGAGATCTCCGACGTCTGGAAGTGCGCCAGCAAACCGGAGTACGTCTTCCAGGTGCTGGCGGACTTCGACGCGATAGTGGTCGGCGAGGGGGAGAGCGCGTACACGGAGATCCTGGACGCGGTGGCGACCGGCACCCTGCCGGCCGGGCACCCCAACGTCCGCCTGCACCCGAAGTACGGCCGCCAGCGTCAGCTGCCCCTGCGCTACGAACGCCTGGCGCAGGTGCCGGTCCCGGACTTCTCCGGCCTGCCCTGGGATCTCTACCTCAGCCCGGAGAGGTTCGTCTACTACTCGCCGACCCGGGGTTGCTACTGGAACAAGTGCACGTTCTGCGACTACGGCCTGAACACCGACGGACCCACCAGCCCGTGGCGGCAGGACACCGTGGACACGATGATCGCGGACGTCACCGAACTGTCGAAGTTCGCCAAGTTCATCTACTTCTCGGTGGACGTGCTCGCTCCCGCGACCATCCTGCGCTTCGCCGAGCGGGCCGTCGAGCAGGGTCTGGACTTCCGCTGGGGCGCCGAGATCCGGTTGGAGAAGTACTGGTCCGACGAGCGGTGCGAGCTGTTGCGCCGCAGCGGCTGCGTGGCCATCTCGGTCGGCTTCGAGTCCGGGAACCAGCGCATCCTCGACCTGATCGACAAGGGCACCAAGCCGGAGCAGGTACGCCGCACCATGACCGCGATGACCAAGGCCAACATCGGCGTACAGATGATGGGCTTCACCGGTTTTCCCACCGAGACCCGCGAGGAGGCGCTGGACAGCATCACGTTCCTGCGCGACAACCCGGATCTGTGGACCCTCGGCGGGCTCGGCGACTTCATGCTGACCCCGGGCGCGATCGTCGCCAAGGAGCCGGAGCGGTTCGGCATCACCAACGTGCGACCGGTGGAGGGCTCGGACATCGTCCGGATGCTGCAGTACGACGAGCCGGTGACCGAGGCGGCGCAGGCCGAGATCGCCCAGGCCAAGGCCGACCTCAACCCCGGGCACTTCCACCGCCCGTGGCTGGGCAGCACCGACACCCCGCACACGTTCTTCTACCACGACCGCTACGGCACGGCGGTGCGCGGCGTGCTCGCCCATGACCGGGTCCGGCACGACACCGACGACCAGACCCAGTTCCTCGCCAACGGCACTTTCGTGGACCGCGACGACGAGCAGGTCTGGGAGGCGTACCGGCGGATCCGTTCCGACGAGCAGGACGGCTCGCCCGGCGAGCTGCCGGCGGACCGGCACCTGTTCCGCCGGGCCGACGGCCTGGTGTTCGCGCTCAACCGCAGCAGCCGACTGTTCCTGGATCTCTTCACCGCGCCGCTCACCCTCGCCGACGCGCAGCGGCGACTCTGGATCGTCGAACCGACTGTCGCCGACCGGGTCTGGCGGACCTTCATCGGTCAGCGGTTGATCCGCCGCCACCAGCTCCCGAGCGAGGCGACGCGGTGACCCTGCCGCCGGGCGGTCCACTGATCTCGCCGATCGTCTTCTCCGGGAGCCTTCCGCGGCTCCCGGAGAAGACAGGTGATCAGCTCCCCATCACTCGGCGCTGAGGCGGATCCGTCGACGCCGGGCCACGAGAAGCGCCACGACGCCCGCCAGCAGCAGGACGATGCCGGCGCCCACGATCGTGAGTACGTTCGCGCCGGTGATCGGCAGGCCGGGGCCGCCGCCGGCCCCGCCGCCGTTGCCGGGGCTGGCGCTCGGGCTGCCGGTCGGGCCGCCACCGGCGACCGGGGCACCCGGCTGACCGACGGTGTACGCCCGTTCCACGGTGTCGGCGGTGACCGGCGACTTCGCCCCGAAGTAGTCGACCAGCACGGTGAGGTCGTTGTCGCCGGTGGCGAACTGGTCGTCGCCGTCGGCGAGGGCAGCGAAGTTGTCCCCACCGGCGGCGAGGAACGAGTTGACCGTCACCCGGTAGGTGCCGTTCGGGTCGATGACCGTGCCGTTGAGGAAGATGCGGTCGGCGATGACCCGGTTACCGGTGGATCCGTTCGGGTCGTAGACGTAGCTGAAGCCCTTCGAGACGCCCAGGTGCAGGAAGGGACGCGACGCGCCCGCTGGTTGCCACTGCTGCTCCAGCGCCGCCTTGATCTCCTTGCCGGTGTACGACTTGGTGATCACGTCGTTGGCGAACGGCTGGACGGTGGCGGCGTCGGCGAAGGTGACGGTGCCGTCCGGGCCCTTGACGAAGTCGGCGCGCAGGCCACCCGGGTTCATCAGGGCGATCTGCGCCCCGCCCCGGTTGGCGGCCTTGGTGGCCTCCAACTGGACGTCCGCGATGAAGTTGCCGAGGGTCGACTCGTTGCCGCGGTCCTCTTCCCCTTCGGCGGTGACGGCGCGCGTGATGTCGGCGGTGATCTCGCCGATCTTGACCTTGCCCTGGACGTCGGCCTCGGCCTTGGCTTCGGCCACGAGCTGCGCGACCTCCGGGTCCGCCGGATAGCCCTTGATCGGCAGGATGGCCCCCTCGGCGGCGGTCACCGTGCCGTCGGTGATGGTCAGCTTGATCTGGTCCAGGGCGTCACCATACCGGCCGGTCTGCAGCACCGGCCGCTTGTGCCCCAGCTTGGGGACGTCGTACGCGCAGTTGTACGGGACATGGGTGTGCCCCGAGATGATCACGTTGATGTCGGCGCTGGCGCCGGTCACGATCTTGCCGAACGGGGTCTTCGGGTCCGCCACGCTGGCGCACGCGGTGGCGTCCGTGCCGCTCGCCTCGGACCCCTCGTGCACCAGGAGCACGATGGCGTCCACATCAGCGTCGGCCTTCAGCTTCGCCGCGACGCGGTTCGCCTCCGTGGTCGGATCCTTGAACTCCAACCCCCGGATTCCGGCCGGTGAGACCAGGGACGGCGTCTCGACGGTAACCGCCCCGACGACGCCGATCCGGACGCCGCCGACGGTCAGCACCGCGGATTCCTCCAGCCGGCCGGGAGCCGGCTCGGCACCCCGGTAGACGTTGGCCGCGAGGTGCGGGAAGCCGGCGCGGGGGATGACCCGGTCGTTGAGGTCGTCGAAGCCGCGGTCGAGTTCGTGGTTGCCGATGCTCGACGCGTCGACGCCGATCGTCTTGAGGAAGTCGATCGTGGGCTCGTCCTTCTGCACCAGCGAGATGAACGGGGACGCGCCGATGCTGTCGCCAGCGGACAGAAGCAGAGTGTTGGCGTTGGCCGCGCGCAACTGCTTGATCATGCCGGCCATCTGGGCCGCGCCACCGACCCCCGCGGTGGGGGCCTCCAGGCGGCCGTGGAAGTCGTTGAATCCGAGGATCTGCACCTCGGTCTCCGCGGCGTGCGCCGGACTCGGCGCGACGCCGAGTACGACAAGTGTGGCGGCGGCCGTGGCCAGGACCGCGCGGACAGGTAGGGAACGCAACTGACACTCCTCATTCGAACTGTTGGCGGATGCGCTGCTCCGGTACTCCTCACGAGCGAGCGCCCTAGATCAAATCAGTCGCCGTGAATGGCGAGTAACGTACCTGGTTTCGCCGTGCTCAGATACTCCGGCGCTGCTCGTCGAGTGCGAGCCAGACCCGGTCGGCGGTGAGGGGCAGATCGGTGAAGCGGATGCCGGTGGCGTCCCGCAGCGCGTTCGCCAGCGCGGGGGCGACGGGGTTGAAGGGGCTCTCGCTCATCGACTTCGCGCCGAGCGGCCCGACGGTGTCGCTGGTCCGCGCGAAGTGGATCTCGGTACGCGGGATGTCGGCGAAGGTCGGCAGGTGGTAGTCGCGAAACGCGGCGGTGGTGACCGCTCCGCTGGCGTCGACGCGTACCTCCTCGTGCAGGGCGGCACCGATCGCCTGCGCGACGCCGCCCTCGACCTGGCCCCGGCACTGCATCGGGTTGACGACCGTGCCGGCGTCGGCGGCGTGCACGCTGCGCATGATGCGGACCTCGCCTGTCTCCGGGTCGACCGCGACGCGGAACCAGTGCGTGTTGAACGCCACCGACCGTGGCGTGCCCGCGCACCGACCGTCGGCGACCACTGGCTGGTTGGCCGCTCGGGCGAGTTCCCACAGCTCCCGTAGGGGCAGCCGCACACCGGCGCAGTCGACCGCGTCGGGGCCGAGCCGGCACCGCGCGACGGGTACGCCGCTGTGCGCGGACGCGAGGGTGCGCAACCGTTCGCCGAGCGCCGCGCTGGCCCGCCGTACAGCAGTGCCCGCGACGATCGTGCCGGTGGAGGCGAACGCCCCGGTGTCGTGGCCGACCAGGTCGGTGTCGGACTGGCGGATGCCGACCCGCTCGGGTGTGGTGCCGAGCGTCGCGGCGGCGAGCTGCTGATGCACGGTGGTGCTGCCGTTGCCGAACTCCGCGCTGCCGACGGCCACCTCGTAGCGTCCGTCCGGGAGCAGGGTGACGCGGGCGTCCGCGTGGTGCCCGCCGGGCGGTGCCGTGGCGATCATCGACACCGCCATGCCGTGTCCGGTGAGCCAGCCCGGCGGGGCGGGCGGCCCCGGCTCCCGCTGCGCCGCGGCGACGACGTCCAGGCACTGGTCCAGCCCGTAGCTGCCGATGGTCAGGTCCTCGTCGGGGCCGGCCGGAGCCACCAGTGCCTCGCCGGGCCGTACGACGTTGCGGGCGCGGAAGCTGACCGGGTCGAGGTCGAGGCGGCGGGCCAGTTCGTCGAGGGCCGATTCGACGGCGAAGCTGACCTGACCGAGGCCGTAGCCGCGGAACGCGCCGGCGGGGACCGTGTTGGTGTAGACCGCGTAACCGTCCACCCGCTTGTTCGGGCACCGGTACACCGACAGTGACTCGTGGCAGCCGTGGAACAGCACACCGGGCCCGTGGTTGCCGTACGCGCCGGTGTTGGAGACGACCCGCAACCGGAGGCCGGTGAGGGTGCCGTCGCGGCGCGCGCCCGCCGTCACCCGGACGGTGAAAGGGTGGCGGGTGGTGGTGGCGGTGAACTGCTCCGCACGGGTGTGTTCGAGCTTCACCGGTCGGCCGGTCCGCAGTGTGGCGAGGACGACGAGATCCTCCACGAGCATCTCCTGCTTGCCGCCGAAGCCACCACCGACGCGACCGGCGATCACCCGTACCCGGTTGGCGGGCAGGTCGAACAGTCGACACAGCGCGCGGCGGGTCAGGAACGGGGTCTGGGTGCTGGAGCGGACGACAACGCGCCCGTCGTCGTCGACGTAGGCCAGCGCTCCGTGCGTCTCCAGACTGGCGTGCTGCACCCGCTGGGTGCGGAACGTCTGCTCGTAGACGACGTCGGCCCCGGCCAGTCCGGCGGCGACATCGCCGACCTCGGCGTGGATTTCGGCCACCACGTTGTCGCCCGAGCGGGCGATGCCGGCCTCGGGACCCTTGTCGGCGTGCAGGGCCGGCGCACCCGGCGACATGGCCTCCTCCGGTTCGGTGACCGTCGGCAGCACCTGGTAGCGGACCACGACGCGCTGACAACCCTCCTCTGCGGCGGCCTCCGTGTCGGCGACGACGGCCGCGACCCGTTGGCCCACGTGGCGCACCACGTCGTCGAGGAGGCGCGTGTCGGCCGGGTCGTCGCCGGTCTGCTCGTGCTGGGCGGTGGAGTAGAGCCGGTCGGGGACGTCCGCGTGGGTGAGCACCGCGTGCACGCCCGGCAGGGCGAGGGCGGCGCTGGCGTCGATGGACAGGATCCGTGCGTGCGGATGGGGTGAGCGCAGCACCTTCAGGTGCAGCAGGCCGGGCACGTCCACGTCGAAGGTGTACCGGGCGGTGCCGGTGACCACGTCCGGTCCGGCCGGTGCCGGGACGTTCACCCCCAGCGTCGCGCCCGAGCCGGCCGCTTCGACGTGGCGGACGCCCTGGATCGCGTCCTCGACGGCGCGGTAGCCGGTGCAGCGGCAGAGGTTGCCCTTCAGGGCCTGTGGCAACGAGTGACGCTGGTCCTCGTCCAACGCCACGGCCGTCATGATGAACCCGGCGGTGCAGAAGCCGCACTGGAAGCCCTGCGCGTCCAGGAAACGCTGCTGCACCGGATGCAGTCCCGCCCGGCTGGCGAGACCACCGATCGTGGTCACCCGACGTCCCGACGCCCGGACCGCCGGGAACACGCAACTGTGTACGGGCTGCCCGTCGACGTGTACCGTGCAGGCACCGCAGTCGCCCGCGTCGCAGCCCTTCTTCACCCCGAACCGGCCTCGCTCGCGCAGGTACGTGCGCAGGCACTGACCGGGCCGCGGCGCTGTCGGGCAGGCCTCCCCGTCGACCACGATGGGTCCGGTCATCGCGTGCTCCCTCCGGCGAGTTCGGTGCGGATCTGCTCGGCGAACAGCAGGGTGAGCTGTCGTCGCCAGACCGGCAGGCCGTGCACGTCGTCGACGTACAGGTCGTCGGGGATACCGTCCGTGACGGACTCCCGTAGCGTCCCGGCCGACGGCACGGCGTCGAAGCGCAGCTGCACCGGCCGTACCGTCGACGCGGTCACGGTCAGCACGAACGACCCGTCGGCCGGATCGGTGCGGCCGACCAGCAGCGCGGCCGAGCGACCCAGGGGAGACAACGATCCCTTGCGGAACGCGGTCCGGCAGCGCAGCGTGGCGGCGGGCAGGGTCATCGACCGCAGAAACTCACCGGGTACGAGAGCGGTCGTGCCCACGCCCGTGACGAACTCGGCGACCGGAAGCTCGCGCCGGCCGCCACCGGCTGCGATGACCAGGCAGGTTCCGTCCAGTGCCGCACCGAGCGAGATCATCGGACCGGCCGGCAGGGCCGTACAGACGTTCCCACCCACGGTTGCCGTGTTCCAGATCTTGAAGGAGGCCAGGAACGCCTCGCAGCATCCTCGGATCAGCTCCCGCTGTGCGGTCCGGGGCGACGCCGCGCAGCGCGCCAACTCGGCGATCGTGCAGGTCGCGGCGATGTCCAGACCGCGCGGTGTGCGGGTCAGCGCGGGCCAGCCCGCGCCCGCCAGGTCGCGGAGCCGACGCAGGTGCCGGTGCGGTTGCGAGAACAGGTACGTGCCACCGGCCAGCCATGCGTCCCCCGGCTGCCACGGACCCGCGGTCGCGGCCGGCACCACCGCCCGCACCGTGTTCAGATCCACCGCCCACACCCCGTCCTGCGAACCCGGGTCGGTTCACCTGCCAGCCATCCCAGCAGTGCGCGACGTTCCGGCCCATTGGCTCAGGACACGAACGCCGGCGTTCCGGCGAAGCCGGATGTTGGGGGTTCGCACAGCCTCGCCGGTGACCCGGTTCCGGAATCAGTGGCGCTGCAGTTCCAGGGCGAGGTACAGGTCGACGCGGTCGTCGAAGCGGTGCAGCTTGCGGCCGGTGAGCTGTTCGATGCGTTGGATGCGGTACCGCAACGTGTTGACGTGGACGTGCAGCGCCTTCGCCGTGCGGGTCCACGACCCGTCGCAGTGCAGGAACATGTCGAGGGTGTGCACGAGGCGGGCGTCGTGCGACCGGTCGTACTCGGTGAGGGGGTGCAGCAGTCTCCGGTGGAAGGCCCGCCGGGCCTCGACCGGCACGCTGGCCAGCAGCAGCGCGTGGGAGGACAACTCCCCGCTGGAGACCACCTCGACCTGATCGTCCCCGGTCAGGGCGTACCAGTAGGCGTGGCGTGCCTCCTCGACGGCTCTGCCCAACGCCGCGACCTGGTGCGCCGGGGCACTGAGCCCGGTGACGAACCGTTCGCCCCGCAGCCCGGGAGTCAGCGCCCGCGTCGATTGGCGGATCCGCTCGACGATGTCGGGTGGACCGACTCCGGTGGTAGCGGTGTCGCCGTCGGCCGGGCCGGCTTCGTGGGTCGCGGCGTCGCCGTCGGGCCGGGGGTCGACGGGGATCACCGCGTGCACCTCGGCACCGACGGCCGCGATGGCGGCCGCCGGCGCCAGCGGGCGGACGAGCTCCTCGACGACGGTGAGCGCCAGCTCGTCGGGCGGACCGGCGGTGGTCCCGGCGGTGAGGACGACGAAGGTGGCGTCCGGGTCGAGGCGGCACGCCTTGAGACGGGCCGCGATCTCCGCGGGTGCGGTACCGCTGACGAGCGGCTCCAGCAGGAGCGCGGCGAGGCGCCGCTCCACCCGGAGCTGCCGGTCGAGGTGCGCACGTTCGAGGGTGAGCAGGGTGAGCAGACCGTCGACGGCCTGCCGGCGGTCGGAGTTCCAGGTCGTCGCGTCGCCCGAACACGCGAACAACCAGGCGCCGAGACGCCGACCGGGATGGGCGCCGGCGGCGAAGAGCGTGTACCGCCGGTTGCGCGCCACCCCGAGGACGTGTGGCAACTGGGGCGCGGTCAGGAACGTACGCGCCAGGCGGGCGCGCAGGTCGTCGGCGATCGGGGAGGTGCCCGCGACAAGCCGACCGGTCGGCGACAGGACCCAGCACGAGATGTCGGCGGCGGCCGACGGCAGCAGGTCAGCGAGGTGCGCGTCCTCGGTCAGGGCGGCGATCAGGCCGCGGTGCCGGTGGACGATCGCCGCCAGACCGTTGGCCTTCTCGGCCCGCAGGGCCGCGCCGATGGCATCGCTGATGGCGGTGAAGGACACTTCGACGGGCACCTCGAACACGGGGACGTCGTGACGGGAGCACGCCTCGACGACATCGACCGGAACGCCTCCGAACGCGGCCGCGCCGGCTCCCACCGCGCTCACGCCCGCCCGCGCGACGGCCGTCGCGAACACCTCGGAATCCTTCGGGGTACGACGCCACATGAGACCGGTGAGCACCACCTCGCCGCCGGAGAGGTAGCGGCTCGGATCGAGCAGGTCGGTGGTGAAGAACTGCTGGATGACGCGCCCACCCTGGCTGTGTCCGCTGAGCATCGTCAGCTTGAGATCGGCCTGGCCAAGGAGGTCGTTGAGACGCATCGACAACTCCTTGCCTTGGAGGAAGCTCCAGAGACCGTAGGGCGGTAATGTTTCAAGTTCGGTTCGCCCGCCCAATGCTCGCCGGCCCAGGGCGCTGCTTGACTACCGCCACCCCAGGGTGGAGGGAGGTCCGGTGGATCAGCGGCTGACATGGTTCAACGCACTGCCGGCGACCGACGCCGAGCGGGCACTGTCGGCCTGCTGCGCGTCGCCGTCCTGGGCGCGGGCCGTTGCCGCCTTCCGTCCCTACGCCGACCAACAGGCGCTTCTGCGCACCGCTTCGGACCAGCTCGCCGGGTTGCCCTGGCCCGATGTCGCCCAGGCACTGGCGGCGCATCCCCGGATCGGGCAGCGGGCCGACGGTGCCGAACGCGACGCGGTCTGGTCCCGGCGTGAGCAGGCACGCGTCGTCGACAGCGACGAGGCGGTCCGGAGCGCCCTGCGCGAGGTCAACCACGCCTACGAGGACCGGTTCGGGCACCTTTTCCTGATCTTCGCGAACGGGCGGTCGTCCGAGGAGATCCTCGCCGCCGCCAGGTCCCGGCTCGGCAATGACAGCGCGACCGAACGGGAGGTGGTCCGGGCGGAGCTGACCCGGATCACGGTACTGCGACTGACCAGGCTGCTGACCGAGTGAGCCTCTCCACGCACGTCCTCGACACCGCCCGTGGTGAACCGGCCCACGGAGTGCTGGTCCGCCTGCACCGCTGGGCCGGCGACAGGTGGATCGACGTGGCCACGGGGCGTACCGACACCGACGGGAGGCTGCGCGACTGGGTGCCGACGCGGTGTTGGGCCAGGGGGACGTACCGGCTCTGCTTCGACACCGCCGGCTATCTCGGTCTCGGGGCGTTCTTCCCCGAGGTGTCGGTGGTGTTCGTGGTCACCGACGCCTGGCGTCACCTGCACGTACCCCTGCTGCTCAGCCCGTACGGCTATTCGACCTATCGAGGGAGTTGACCCGTTGGAGGTTGTGCTCGGTTCCCACCAGTACGGAAAGGCCGAGGTGCGGTTGGTGCACGTCGTCCGACACGGCGAACGGCATCACCTGACCGACCTCACCGTCGGCGTCGCGCTCGCCGGCGATCTGGCCGACACCCACCAGACCGGCGACAACACCCGGGTCCTGCCGACCGACAGCCAGAAGAACACGGTGTACGCGTTCGCCCGCCGCCACGGCGTCGGCGAGATCGAGGAGTTCGGGCTGCGCCTCGCCCGGCACTTCGTCGAGTCCCAACCCGCCATCACCAGGGCGACCGTCACCATCGACCAGCACTCCTGGGGCCGCCTGGGTGTGCACTCGTTCGCCCGCTCCGGTGCGGAGACGCGGACGGCGGCGGTCACGGTCGACGGGTCGGACGCCATCGTCGTCTCCGGGCTGACCGGAATGGTGCTGATGAACACGACGGCCTCGGAGTTCTTGGGTTTCGTCCGGGACGAGTACACGACCCTCCCGGACGCGCACGACCGGATCCTGGCCACGGCGGTGGACGCCCGCTGGCGACACGCGACGGGCGCAAGCGACGACTGGGCGGCTTCGTTCGCCGAGGCGCGCCGTCACCTCGTCGAAGCCTTCGTCGGCACGTACAGCCTGTCGCTGCAACAGACCCTGTTCGCGATGGGCCGACGGGTCCTCGAACACCGCCCGGAGATCACCGAGGTGCGGATGTCGCTACCCAACAAGCACCACTTCCTCGTCGACCTCGCACCGTTCGGACTCGACAATCCCAACCAGGTCTTCCACGCCCCCGACCGCCCGTACGGGCTGATCGAGGGCGCGGTGCGCCGCGACGACGCGCCACCGTGGGCCGAGTCGTGGTGGGACTCGTGACCACCCCGCCGGCGGAGCGCATCCTGCTGGAGGGCTGCGCGATCGCGACTGTCGACGCCGACGGCTGCGAGTACGAGCAGGGCCACATCCTGATCGCCGACGGCCGGATCGCCGCCGTCGGCGCCGGCTCGGCGGCCCCGCTGGACGACGCCGGGCCGGTCCGTCGGGTCGACGCCACCGGCTGCCTCGCCACGCCAGGTCTGGTCAACACCCACCATCACCTCTACCAGTGGGTGACCCGCGGCCTCGCGCAGCAGGCCGACCTGTTCGGTTGGCTCACCGAGTTGTACCCGAGGTGGGCGCGGATCGACGAGGAGCACGTCTCGGCGGCCGTCGGCGCCGGGCTGGCCTGGCTCGCGCTCTCCGGCTGCACCACGACCACCGACCACCACTACGTGTTCCCGCCCGGCACCGGTGACCTGTTCGCCGCCGAGGTGGCCGAGGCGGGCCGGGTCGGCCTGCGCTTCCATCCCGTCCGCGGCTCGATGGACCTCGGCGCGTCCGCCGGCGGCCTCCCTCCGGACCACCTCGTGGAGGACACCGACGCCGCGCTCGCCGCGACCGCCGAGGCGATCGACCGCTTCTCGGACCCGTCACCGGACGCGATGGTCCGGGTCGCCGTGGGTCCCTGCTCCCCGTTCTCCGCGAGTGAGCAGCTGATGCGCGAGGCCGCGGCGCTGGCGCGGACCACCGGGGTGCGGCTGCACACCCACCTGGCCGAGACGGTCGACGAGGAGGCCTACTGCCGGGCCGCGCACGGCTGCGCTCCCGCTGAGTACGCCGAGCGGCTCGGCTGGCTCGGTGACGACGTCTGGCTCGCCCACGGCGTCCACCTGGATGCCGACGCCATCAAGCGGATGGCCGAAACCGGCACCGGTCTCGCGCACTGTCCCAGTTCCAACGCCCGCCTGGGCGCCGGAATCGCCCCCGTGCGGAACCTGCTCGACGCCGGCGTGCCAGTCGGTCTCGGTGTCGACGGCGCAGCCTCCCAGGAGGCCGGGCAACTCGTCGCGGAGCTGCGCCAGGCCCTGTTGGTGGCCCGGTTGCGGGGTGGTCCGACCGCGCTGACCGCACGCGAGGCGCTCACCCTCGCCACCCGTGGAGGCGCCCGCTGCCTCGGCCGCGAGAACGACCTGGGTTCCATCGAGAAGGGCAAGCTCGCCGACATCGCGTTGTGGCGCGTCGACGGGCTCGGCCACGCCGACATCGCCGACCCGGTCGCCGCCCTGGTCTTCGGCGCACCGCCGCCGGTGGAGCTGCTCCTCGTCGGCGGGAGAACGGTCGTCGAGCAGGGTCGGCTGGCCACAGTGGACGAGCGGAGCCTGCTGGTGCGGGCCCGGCGCGCAGCGGACCTGTTGCGGACCTGAACCCCGGACGGCGACAGCGAGGACAGGAGTGGATGTGCAGACGACTACCGAGCGGGAAATTCTCTGCCCCGAGGCGTGGGAGTTCGTCAGCGACCTGCAACGGCGCTTCGGCGCCCGCCGGCTGGAACTGCTCGCCCGTCGGGGGTGGCGGCGCGCGGAGATCGCCCGCACCGGCCGGCTCGGCTTCCTCCCCGAGACGACGCACATCCGCGAGTCCGCGTGGACGGTGCCCCCACCACCGCCCGGCCTCGCCGACCGGCGGGTGGAGATCACCGGACCCACCGACCGCAAGATGGCCATCAACGCCCTCAATTCCACGGCGAAGGTCTGGCTCGCCGACCTGGAGGACGCCAACACGCCGCACTGGGCGAACGTGGTGACCGGCCAGGTCAACCTGTACGACGCCACCCGTGGCTCGCTCCGCTACGACGCACCGGACGGGCGGCGCTACGCGCTGCGCACCGACCGGCCGCTCGCCACCGTCGTCGTCCGCCCCCGGGGCTGGCACCTCGACGAGCGCCACCTGCCGGTCGACGGGGCACCAGCCGCCGGCGGCCTGGTCGACTTCGGACTGCACGTCTTCCACAACGCCCGCGAGTTGCTCGCGCGCGGCGTCGGCCCGTACTACTACCTGCCGAAGCTGGAGAGCCACCAGGAGGCGCGGCTCTGGCACGACGTCTTCGCGTACGCCGAGGACGTGCTCGACATCCCGCGCGGCGCGATCCGCGCGACAGTGCTGATCGAGACCATCACGGCGGCGTTCGAGATGGACGAGATCCTGCACGCGTTGGGACCGCACGCGGCCGGCCTCAACGCGGGTCGATGGGACTACCTGTTCTCGATCATCAAGAACTTCCGCGAGCGGGCCGTCCTGCCCGACCGCGCGGCGATCACGATGACCGCGCCGTTCCTGCGGGCGTACACCGATCTGCTCGTCGCCACCTGTCACCGCCGTGGCGCCGTGGCGATCGGCGGCATGTCGGCGTTCATACCCGGTGGCGACCCCGCGCAGAACGAGCTCGCCCTGGCGCGGGTACGCGCGGACAAGGAACGCGAGGCGAACGACGGCTTCGACGGCTCGTGGGTGGCCCACCCCAAGCTGGTGGGGGTCTGTCAGGAGGTCTTCGACGGTGTTCTCGGTGAGCGGGACAACCAGCTGGATCGCACGCGCGACGACGTGCGCGTGCACGCCGACCAGCTGCTCGACTTCACTGTCCACGGCGGCGGGGTCACCTCGACCGGTTTGCGGACCAACGTCTCGGTCGCGCTGCGGTACCTGGAGGCGTGGCTGCGCGGCGTCGGCGCCGTCGCCATCAACAACCTGATGGAGGACGCGGCCACCGCCGAGATCTCGCGTGCCCAGGTCTGGCAGTGGGTGCACCAGAAGGTCGCGCTCGTCGACACCGGTGAGCCGGTCTCCCCGGAGTTGGTCCGACGCGTCGTGGACGACGAGTTGACCGCGATCCGGCACACCGCCGGCGCGGACGCCTACGCGGACGGACGGTGGCCGGACGCCCGAGCCCTCTTCGAGCGGGGCGCACTCGACGACGACTTCGTCGATTTCCTCACCGTACCCGCCTACGAATTGATCGACTGATGGGCCGCCGACTGGACACCCGGACCATCGCCGAGCTGGATCGCCGGCTCGCGCCCGTCGACGACGCGTTGCGCCGGCACTACCCGGGCGCGGTCCCCGGCCGGCAACCGGTGCACACCGTGTACGTGCCGGCGGACCGGTTCACCCCGGACCTGTGCCGACGGTGGGGCGACGAGGCGCTCGCCGCGCTCGACACCTATCCGCCCCCGCCGTTCGCCGCGGAGCTGCGCGACCGGGTGGTGGTGAAGCTGTCCCGCGAGCCCGTCGAGGACCTCCGGCTGGACTTCGAGGACGGCTACGGCGTACGCGATGACGAGGAGGAGGACGAGACGGCGCGCGCCGCCGCGACGGGGCTGCGGAACGGGCCGGTCCCCGCGTTCGTCGGGCTGCGTTGCAAGAGCCTGGACCGGGACACCCGGGACCGGGCCGTTCGTACCCTCGACGTGTTCCTCGACGCGCTCGGTCCACCCCCACCCGGCTTCGTCGTCACCCTGCCGAAGGTCCGGGCCGTGGAGCAGGTCGCGGCCATGGTCCTGCTGTGCGAGGAGTTGGAGGCCGCGTACACGCTGCCGGCCGTGAGCCTGCGCTTCGAGCTGCAGATCGAGACTCCCGAGGCGGTGCTGGGCGCCGACGGCACGGCCACCGTTGCCCGCATGATCACCGCTGCCGAGGGGCGCTGTGTCGGGCTGCACTACGGCACCTACGACTACAGCGCCGCGTGCGGCATCGCTGCCGCCCAGCAGTCGCTCGACCATCCCGTCGCCGACCACGCCAAGGCCGTGATGCAGGTGGCGGCGGCCGGCACCGGCGTACGCCTCTGCGACGGCTCGACGAACGTGCTGCCGGTCGGCGACCCGGTCGCCGTGCACGCGGCGTGGCGGCTGCACACGAGGCTGGTCCGGCGCTCCCTCGACCGCGGCTTCTACCAGGGCTGGGACCTGCACCCCGCGCAGTTGCCCACCCGGTTCGCGGCCACCTACGCGTTCTTCCGCGAGGGTCTGACCGGCACCGTGGACCGACTCCGCGCCTACCTGGCCCGCCGCGCCGGGGGAGTGCTCGAGGAACCGGCGACCGCCCACGCGCTCGCGCTGTTCCTCCGGCGTGGCCTGGACTGCGGCGCGCTCGACCCGGACGAGGTGAGCGTCGACCGCACCACCCTGGAGGAGCTGTGAACTACGACCTGGTCCTGCGCTCGTCGCGCGTGGTCACCCCGCAGGGGGAACGGCCGGCGACGGTCTGCATCGCCGGCGGTCGCATCGAGGCGGTGACCGACCACGACGCGGTGCCCGACGGCCCGCTCACCGACCTCGGCGACCTGCCCCTGTTGCCCGGCATCGTCGACACGCACGTGCACGTGAACGAGCCGGGACGTACCGAATGGGAGGGGTTCTCCTCCGCCACCCGCGCCGCCATCGCCGGAGGCGTGACGACCATCGTCGACATGCCGCTCAACTCGATCCCGCCGACGGTGTCGGTGCCGGCGCTGGAGGCGAAACGTCGCGCCGCCGACGGCGCGGTCCACGCCGACGTCGGGTTCTGGGGTGGTGCCGTACCCGGCAACGCCGCCGACCTTCCGGCGCTGCACCAGGCCGGTGTCCTCGGCTTCAAGTGCTTCCTCGTCGACTCCGGTGTGCCGGAGTTCCCGCCACTGGAACCGACGGCGTTCGACAACGCCCTCGGCGCGGTCGACGCCCTGTTCGTCGTGCACGCCGAGAGTCCCGACCGGATCAGCGCCGCGCCACCGTCGCGCCGGTACGCCGACTTCGTGGCGTCCCGGCCACCGGACGCCGAGACGGCGGCCATCGCCCAGGTGCTGGACACCGCCCGGCGCGTCGGGGCACGGGTCCACATCCTGCACCTGTCGTCCGCGGACTCCCTGCCGCTGATCGCCGCCGCGAGGTCGGCGGGCGTCACGGTCACCGCCGAGACCTGCCCGCACTACCTCTGCCTGACCGCTGAGGAGGTGCCGGACGGCGCCACCGAGTACAAGTGCTGCCCACCGATCCGGGACCGGGCGAATCAGGACCGGCTCTGGGCGGGCCTCGCCGCCGGGGTCGTCGACTGCGTCGTCTCCGACCACTCACCCAGCACGTCGGCGCTGAAGAGACCGCCCAGCGGTGACTTCGCGGCCGCCTGGGGAGGCATCGCCTCGCTGCAGATCGGCCTACCGGCGGTCTGGACCGACGCGCGGCGGCGCGGGTACCGGCTCGCGGACGTCGCCCGGTGGATGGCGCAGCGGCCCGCCGAGATCGCCGGGCTGGTCGCCAAGGGACGCATCGCCGTCGGCTTCGACGCCGACCTGGTCGCCTTCGCGCCGGACGAGCCGTTCGCGGTCGAGCCGAGCGCGCTGCGACACCGCCATCCCGTCACCCCGTACGCCGGCCGGACCCTGCACGGCGTGGTGCGATCCGTCTGGCTGCGCGGCCGACACGTGTCGCCGGACGACCCACCACACGGGCGTCTGATCTCCCGGAGCGGCCGATGACCACCCCGAGCCCGCTGCCCGATCTCGCCTCCCGGGCGCTGTCCGGCGCGGTCGTGCACGCGAGCGACGAGTTCTTCGCGCCGAGTGACCACCTGGTCGACCCGAACCCGCCGACGTTCACCCCGCACACCTTCGGTGCGAAGGGGCAGGTCTACGAGGGTTGGGAGACCCGGCGGCGGCGAACCCCCGGGCACGACCACGCCATCGTGCGACTCGGCGTCCCCGGGATAGTCCACACGGTGGTCGTCGACACGAGCCACTTCACCGGCAACTATCCGCCGTACGCGGCGGTGGACGGCTGCCGGCTGGACGGGCACCCGTCGCCGGGGGAGGTGGCCGAGGCGACCTGGACACCGCTGGTGCCCCGGTCGGCGCTCGCCGGCGACAGCCGAAACGTCTTTCCCGTCGAGCCGGGCCACCGCCTCACCCACGTCCGACTGTCGATCTTTCCGGACGGCGGTGTGGCGCGGCTGCGGGTGCACGGCGAGGCCATCCCCGACCCGCGGTTCCTCAGCGGCGGCCTGGTCGACCTCGCGGCCCTGGAGCACGGCGGCCTCGTCGTGGGCTGCAGCAACATGTTCTACGGCACCCCGAACAACCTGATCGCCCCGGGCCGGGCGCGCACGATGGGGGAGGGTTGGGAGACCGCCCGCCGCCGCGACGACGGCAACGACTGGGTGCTGCTCCGGCTGGCCGCCCCCGGTGTCGTCCACCTCGTCGAGCTGGACACCAGCCATTTCAAGGGCAACGCGCCCGGGGCGGCCGCGCTGCGCGGCTGCGCGACCGATCCCGACGACCCGGACGGCTGGTTCGATCTGCTGCCGGTGACCCGGCTGCAACCCGACACCCGGCACCGGTTCCTGGTCGCGGAGGCACGCCCGGCGACCTGGGTGCGGCTCGACGCGTACCCGGACGGTGGGATGGCCCGGCTGCGCCTGCTCGGTGAGATCACCCCGGCGGGCCTGGACATCCTGTACCGGCGGTGGTCCACGTGACCGCCGGCGTCGGGGGAGTCCTGCTGGCTGCCGGTGCCGGTCGGCGCTACGGGCTGCCCAAGGCGCTCGCGGTCACGCACGGCCGGCTCTTCCTGGAGATCGCCCTCGCCGCGCTGACCGACGGCGGTTGTGATCCGATCGTGGTCGTCCTGGGTGCCGCGGCCGACCGGATTCGTATCCTCGCCGACCTCGGCGGCGCGACAGTGGTGGTCAACCGGGACTGGCCGACCGGGATGGGGTCGTCCCTGCGGGTCGGGCTGCACACGCTCCGGCCGACAGGCGTCGACGCCGCCGTGATCCAGCTTGTCGACACCCCCGGCGTCACCGCGGCGGCCGTCGCCCGCCTGGCGGCCCACGCCGGCGAGCGGACCATCGCCACCGCCACCTACCAGGGCAGGCAGGGCCACCCGGTGCTGCTCGGCCGGGCCCACTGGCCGGGCGTGACCAGGATGGCGGCGGGTGACACCGGCGCCCGCCCGTACCTCGTGTCCCGCGCGCGGACGCTGCTCGCCGTGCCCTGCGACGACCTGGGCGACGGCGTCGACGTGGACCGGCCCGCCGGCCCCTCGGGCGGCCCCGATGCGTGACGTGCTGGACGAGGCCGAGCGGTGGTGGCGGGCCGGGCAGCCGACCGGGCTGGCCACCGTCGTCGCCACGTGGCACTCCGCGCCGCTGGCACCCGGCACCACGATGCTCGTCGCGCCCGACGGCACGGTGACCGGCAACGTCTCCGGCGGCTGCGTCGACAGCGCGGTGTACGAGCTGGCCCGCGAGGTCATCGACACCGGCCGGCCCGCCCTGCACCGGTACGGGGTCAGTGGCGAGGAGGCGTTCGCGGTCGGTCTGACCTGTGGCGGCACCATCGACGTGTACGTCGAGCGGGTCGACCCGGACACCTTCCCGGCCCTGCCCGAGGTGGCCGAGGCGATCCGCTCCGGCACGCCGGTGGGGTTGGCGACCTGCGTGGACGTCGCAGGCGACGCCCCGGTGGCCCGACTCGGCCGACGGCTCGTCCTCCTGCCGGACCGGACCATCGGCACGCTGGGCGGGGTGGACCTGACGGCGGTCGTCGCCGACGACGCGCGGGACCTGCTCCGGGCCGGCCGCACGGCCACCGTACGCGTGGGCCGCGACGGCCAGCGCCACCAGGGCGAGCTGACCTTCCTGGTCGCCAGCGTGGTGCCACCTCCCCGCATGATCATCTTCGGGGCGACCGACTTCGGGAAGGCGCTGGCCCGGATGGGCTCGTTCCTCGGCTACCGGACGACCATCGTGGACGCCCGTGGCGTCTTCGCGACCAGGCGGCGCTTTCCGGACGCGGACGAGGTCGTCGTCGACTGGCCGCACCGCTACCTCGGTGCGGAGGTCGACGCCGGACGGGTCGACGAACGGACCGTCCTCTGCGTCCTCACCCACGACCCCCGCTTCGACGTCCCGCTGCTGGAACTGGCGCTGCGCCTGCCGGTCGCCTACGTCGGCGCGCTGGGCTCCCGGCGTACCCACGAGGAACGGGTCGCACGGCTCTCCGCCGCCGGGGTCACCGGTGCCGAACTCGGCCGGCTGACCGCGCCGACCGGACTGGACCTGGGCGCCCGCACACCGCAGGAGACAGCGGTCAGCATCGCCGCCGAGCTGGTGGCGCTACGCTCGGGCGGCACCTGTCGGCCGCTGCACACGCTGCGCGGCCCGATCCACCACAGCGTCGCGGTGCCGCAGGGGTGAACCGGACGTAGGTCCGTGCGAGCGGTGTCGACGGTGACAGGTGACGGCCGGCGCTCGCGGCGTTCCGGTCGGGAGTCGCCGAGGTGCGTCGCTACCGCTACCGCTGCCGCTGCCGCTGCCGCTGGTGACGGTGGGACGGCATGGCCGGCGCTGTCAGCGCACGATGGCGAGGTTGGCCATGTCGACGACGGATCGGTAGCCGAGGGCAGCGTAGATCTTGTTCGACGTCGGGTTGGCCTGGTCGGTGTACAGGCAGACCCGCGCGCCCTCGGCCAGGATTCGCCGGGAGACCTCGGCGACCGCGTTGCTGGCCCAACCACGCCCGCGCTGGCTCGGCGGTGTGTACACCGGGCCCACGCGTGCCACCCCGAACGACGGTGGGTTGGCGCCGGTGAGGTGCACCGGCTGCCCGGTCTCGTCGACCCAGAACCACATCCGTCCGGCCCGGAGCCGGCGCAGCATCTCCACAGGCTCGGGCACCTCGTGCGCGCTGGTGCCGCGCGGTCGACCCGCCTGTTCGTCGGCGTCGCCCATAAACGCGGTGAACCACTGTGTGACCAGCTCCAGGTCGTCCTCGGTAGCGACCACCAAGTGACCCGGCGCGGGTGGTGGGCAGGTCAGCTCGCCAAGCTCGTGCAGCCGGGTGTGCTGGGTGACCTCGACCCGACCGCCGCCGAGGCGGGTCAGCTCGGCGGCGAACAGGCCAACGGCGGGCAGTGCCCCGTTGACGGCGCCCACCTCCTCCCCGCGCTCGTGCAGCGCGTGGGCCAGCGCGACGGCCGCCTCGTCGGGCATGGGCAGCAGAAAAGGGGGATAGGGGGCGTAGGGCGCCGTGCGCATTCCGGCGCCGACCACGGCGCCGGAATCGTCGACGACCACCAACCACCAGTTGCGGTCGGGCTGCGAGATCCCCTCCGCCTGCTGCGACGACAGCCGGTGCGCGATGGTGGTGACGACCGTGCAGCCGACCGGATCGGCGCGCAGGTAGTCATCCGCTGCGGCCAGGAACTCGCCGGGATCGCTGCAGAACCGCAGTCGCAGCCCGGCCATCGGGAGAGTGCTCATCCGCGTACGGTAGCCAGCCCGGTGCCACCTCGACACCGCAAATCGCAGGATCGCGGCGTGCGTTCGGCGGTCCATGGTGGATTCAGGAAGGACGCGTTCCGTGGCCACTGAGCCGCACGCGGCGTACGACGGCGTGGGGCGCCGAGGGACGACGCTCCACGCCGACGGTCAGTGCCGTGGTGCCCCGGACGTCAGCCGGCGACGGATCGGAAGACGGGGTAGTAACCGCTGGTCTGACCGGCCGCGGTCGGGTGGTAGGAGACACCGATGTTGGTGATGTTCAAAGCGTGCAGCCACTTCTCGCCGTAGCTGCACAGTTGGTGTCCGACGAACTGGGAGCGGACGTCGGCGAAGGTGAAGCCGGCGGCCTGCGCGGTGCTCCGGATGATGTCGTCCACCAGGTTGATGCCCTCGTTGATCTTCGCGCGGGAGGTGGCGCTGAGCCCGAGGCACGTCGTGCCCAGTTGGTAGAAAACGGGATACCCGACGACGACCACCCGGGCCGATGGGGCCCGGGTGCGGATTCCGTTGTAGACGGTGTTCAACAGATTGGCGAGGTCGGCGCGGGCCTTGTTCTCGGCGGCCTGGACGGCGTTCACGCACTCGGTGGTCCCGTAGAGCACGCAGGTGGTCATGATGGTGGCGAACCCGACGTCGTTGCCGCCGACCGTGACGCTGACCAGGGTCGTGGTGGCGCTGAGCGCGCTGAGTTGGGTGTTGACCACGCTCGTGGTGGTGGCCCCCGAGCAGGCAACCGAGCGGTACGACGCGGGTCGGATGTTGGTGTTGTACAGCGCCGGGTAGGCATTGGTGCTGCGCTGGCAGGAACCGCTTTCGGCGGTATAGCTGCCGGCTCCGACCCCGGAGGAGTAGGAGTCGCCGAGGGCGACGTAGTGGTCGGCGGGGGCAGCCTCGGCGGGCGCTGCCAGGGTGAGGGTGGTGGCCAGGGCCGTGGCCAGGCTCAGGGCGAGGGTTGCCAGACGGGATTTCCGCACGTCGCGCTCCGATGGGGGTAGGAGGTTCGGTGTGGAATAGATAACACTAGATATCGCCGGCGAATAACCCCTAGTCAGGACCCCTCAACCGCGGCGCGACGTGGCGGATTCAGCCGAACGGTCAGGCCGGTTGCCCGGCGGCCGTGGGGCTGGTGGGCAGCCCGGCCTTGGTCGGCGCAGGCCCGGCGGGCCCCGGTCGGGACGGGCCCGAGCCCCTGGCTCGCCGCGCGTCGACGGCGAGCAGCGTGAGGGCGACGAGCGTCAACAACCCGCCGACGAGCGCCAGTGGGCGTGCCCCCGAGGGGGACAGGAGCGCACCCCCGAGCAGGGAACCGCCGCAGATGCCGGCGTTGAACGCGGTGCTGACGCCGGCCGACGCGATGTCGGTGCTACCGGGAGCCAGGTGCAGCATCCGGTTCTGCACCCCGGAGCCGAACGCCGCGTAACCGAGCCCGACTCCGGCGAGGAGGGCGACCGCGCCGGGTCGGAGCCCGCCGATTGCGTACAGGCCGAACAGCGAGGCGGTGCCGATGCTCAGCGGCGTCAGCAGGGAGACGATCGGCCAGCGGTCCAGAGTTCGCGCCGCAGCCAGGGTGCCGACGACGCCGGCGGCACCGGAGACGAACAGCAGCGGCGCCAGCATCGCGTCGGCGAAGCGACTCACGTCGAGCAGGAACGGTGTGACGTACGTCTGCAGGGTCATGAAGCCGCCGATGCCGAGCGCGGTCGCGACCAGCAACAGGATGAAGCGTCGCCCGTCCGGTGCCGTGCCCCGCGCGGCGCCGCCGGCCGCCGGGGGATAGGAGGGCAGGAGGACGACCACCGCGACGGCGGTCGCCAGCCCCACCCCGGCCAGCGCCGCGAACGCCACCCGCCACCCGGCCTGCTGCCCGAGCCAGGTCCCGAGGGGTACGCCGAGCACCGGGGCGAGCGTCGCCCCGGCGGCGAACAGCGCCACCACCCGGCCGCGCACCGCGACGGGAAAGTGCCCGGTCACCGTCGCCGTGGCGACGGACCAGAACAGCGCCTGCGCGAGGGCGGTCACGAGTCGGGAGCCGGCGAGCACGGCGTACGTCGGCGCGAGAGCGGCGGTGGCGTTCCCGGCGGCGAACAGGAGCATGGTGACGCCGAGCAGGTGACGCCGGGGGATCCGCTGGGTCAGCCGGGCCAACGGTATCGAGGCCAGCACGACCACGATGGCGTACCCGCTGACCAGGAGACCCACCTGCGAGCGGGACCGGTCGAGATCGGGGGCGATGCGCGTCAACAGGCCGACGGGCAGTAGCTCGGTGGTGATGAACGCGAACGCGCCGAGCGAGAGCGCGACGAGCACGGCTCTGGCCCGGCGGGCCGACACCTGCGGCGTCATGGACACCCCCCGTTCCTGGTCACCGTGATCGAGGGTCCACCCGCGCCCTGGCTCAGTCGGTCGGAGAGGGATCGTCCGCCCGGCGGCGTAGTTCGCGCAACACACCGTGCCGGCGCAGAGCCCACACGAGGCGCCGGACGCTGCGGTGCCGCACGAACAACACCGCCGCCCGGTGGATCACGCCGACGCGGTTGTCGTTCACCTGGTTGTCGACAGCCTGCCAGATCAGCTGGCGCGCTCCCGCGCTGTCCAGCACCGCCCGCAGCTCGCGCCGTACCGCCGGATCCTCGGCGGCCGACGCGATGGCGGCAGCCTGGCCCGGTCGGTCCGCGAGCGGTTCGGCCATCGCCGCGACGAGTGGCCGGCGCACGTCGTCCTGTTCGAGCAGCAGCAACACCGCCTCCCGGATCTCGGTGGTGTCGAGGCCGGATCGCAACAGGCTCAACAGGCTCTGCTCGACCTCACGGTCATGGTCCGGGTCGGACAGGGCGGCCAGCAGCAGAGCCACCTCGTCGAGGTCGACGAGTTCGCGTATCCCGCTGCGGAACTCCGGCAACTCCCAGGCAGCCTGCAGACCCTTCACGAGATCGCGATTCATGTCCCGTCCGCTACCCCGAAGTGACCGACGCCGAAACCCGGCGAGCCGGCCTCGCCTCGCGGGAGTGCCGACCCTGGTGTACTCAGCGGCCGTCGGACACGGAGGCGATCTTGGGCGACGTACGCGGAGTCTCCCGGTCGTCGCCGCGGCCGGTGCCGACCGCGTGCGGCCGGCGCGGTCCGGGCGGCAGCCGGTGCGGCCGGGGGACGCCGGCCGCACCGGCTGCCCGGTGGTGGCCCGCCGTCACCGGAGGGGGACGGTTCGACGGCGGACCGGAGGGGGGGATCGGTGCCTCGGTGGGCGAGGCAGGGGCTGGTAACGCTGGCTCAGCTGCCGTGGACCTCCAGCTCCCACAGCGAGTAGCCGTACGCGGGCAGGGCCCGTTGGGTGCCCTGGACGCGCAGGTAGCGACCGGTGGCCTCGACGGCGATGTCGTCCACACCACCGTCACCCGTGGTCGTCGTGTGGACCGTCGACCAGGTGACGTTGTCCGGGGAGACCTGGATCTGGTACGCCCGTGCGTACGCCGCCTCCCAGGTCAGCCGGACCCGGTCCAGGGTGCGGGACGCGCCGAGGTCCACCGAAATCCACTGCGGGTCGGCGTACGCGCTGCCCCAGCGGGTGGCCGCGTTGCCGTCCACGGCGTTGGCCGCGACGTGCGCGCTGCCCGGCTCGACGCTGGACGCGGTGACCGGGCGGCCCCGGGAGAGCACTGTGCCACCGGTGGCGCTGCCGTAGACGTTCAGGTCCCACAGCGAGTAGCCCCACTGGGTCGCCCGCTGGGTGCCGTACACCCGCAGGTAGCGCCCGGTGCCGGTGACCGTGAGGTCGTCGACGCCGCCGTCTCCCGTGGTCGTGGTGTGGACCGTCGACCAGGTGACATTGTCCGGGGACACCTGGACCTGGTACGCCCGTGCGTGGGCCGTCTCCCAGGCCAGCCGGACGCGGTCGACCGCGTAGGTCGCCCCGAGGTCGACGGTGATCGACTGCGGGTCGGCGTACGCGCTGCCCCAGCGGGTGGCCGCGTTGCCGTCCACGGCGTTGGCCGCGACGTGCGCGCTGCCCGGCTCGACGCTGGACGCGCTGACCGGGCGGCCCCGGGCCAGGTCGGTGGCGGGCGGCTCGCTCGGGCCGTCCGTCCTGATCCGCACGTTGCGGTAGTTGATGTCCATCCCGGCGCCGTCGTTCTGCAACCCGATGTAGCCGTTGGCGATGGCCCGGCTGCTGACGTAGTCGTTGATCTTGACGCCGTTGAGCCAGATCTCCACCCGCTGACCGTGCACGCCGATCTCGTAGGTGTTCCAGGAGCCGGGCGGGTTCAGCGCCGCCGCCCGGGCGGCCTGGTTCGGTGCCTGGAGGCTGTAGACGCTGCCGGTGGTGCGTGTCGGGTCGCCGTCGGTGGCGTCGATCTGGATCTCGTGACCGGCGTCGACCGGGCCCCACGGGTCGCCCTGCGGGTCGGGGAACCCGATGAAGACGCCCCCGTTGTCGTCGCCCGGCATCATCCAGTCGACCTTGAGCGAGTAGTTGCCGAAGGTGCGCACCGGGTACCAGAGCAACCCCATGCCGCCGTACGAGGTGAGGGTGCCGTCGGCCAGCGTGAAGCCGCCTGGCCCGGCCTGCCGCCACTGCGCGAGGCTGGCCTGGGTGCCGTCGAACAATGGGGTGTACCCGGATTCCGGCCGGCAGTCGGCGGCCACGGCGCCGGCCGCGACCTGGATGCCGCCGAGCAGCATCCGGACGAAGGTCGGGTCGCTGTAGCTCTGCTCGGTGTGGCCGAGACCGGTGTACCAGGAGCGCCCGCCTCCGTAGCTGTGGCACCACGTGATCGGATGGTCGCCACCCATCGACCCGCCGCTGTACGACGACTCGTCGAGGCTGGCCAGCACCTTGACCGCCGAACGCGGATTGGCGCGGTAGTTGTACCACTCGTCGGTGCGGGTCCAGGTCGACGGCAGGTGCGCCGTGGAGGCATTGGTCCGGTCCTCGGCCCGGACGGTCGCCTGCTGGATCGCCGGGTGGGAGGCGAAGTACGCCCCGACCAGGCCGCCGTACCACTGCCAGTCGTACTCGGTGTCGGCGGCGGCGTGCACCCCGACGAACCCGCCACCGGCCGCCACGTACGCCTCGAACGCGTCCTGTTGGCCGGCGTTGAGCACGTCGCCGGTGGTGCTGAGGAAGACCACCGCCTGGTACTGGGCGAGGTTGGCGGTGGTGAAGGTGGCCGCGTCCTCGGTGGCGGTGACGGTGAAGCCGTTCGCGGTGCCGAGCTGCTGGATCGCGGCGATGCCGTTCGGGATGGACGAGTGCCGGAATCCGGCGGTCTTGGAGAAGACGAGGACCTTGGTCAGGGGTGCGGCCTCGGCCGGGGCCGGGGCCACCGTGGCCGCACCGGCGGCGACGGTGACTCCGGCGAGCACGGCGGCGGTGACCGCGGTGATGGCGCGTCTGCGCATGGGAACTCCCTGTCGGAGAGGGGACGGGCGGGTCACGGCAGGGTCCAGTTCTGCGCCGCGGTGCCGTTGCACTCGTAGATCTGCAACTGCCGTCCGTTGGTCGGTGTGGATGCGGGGATGTCGAGGCAGCGGTTGGCCTGCGGGTTGCGCAGGCTGCCGTTGGGCCCGGCCACCCACTGCTGGGCTCCGGTGTTGTTGCACGTCCACAGGTGGATCGGCGTGCCGTTGGTGGTGCCGCTGGACTGGACGTCCAGGCACTTGCCCCGGTTGCGGATGGTGCCGTCGCCGGGCAGCGTCCACTGCTGGTTGGTCTCGCCGGCGATGCAGTCCCACATCTGGACGCGGGTGCCGTCGGCGGTCCCGCCAGCGTTGACGTCGACGCACTTGCTCATGCCCCGGATCGTGCCGGTGCGGGGGCCGCCCGTCGGGGTGCTCACCCCCGCTCCGGTGAACGTGTAGCTGTCCAGGTCGAGCAGGGCGCCTCCGCTGCCGCCGGTGAACACGACGTACAGGTCGTGGGTGTTGTCGTCGGGCTTGGTGACCGGAGCGCTGATCTCGGTGTAGCTGTCCCAACCTCCGGTGTTGGGCACTGTCACCCGGGCGACCTCCGGGCCGGTGGGGGAGTCGAACCGGAAGGACGCGACGTTGCCGGCCTTGTCCGAGGAGACCCGGGCCCGGATTCCGGTGATGCCCTTCAGGCTCAGCCCGTGGTGCCGGACGTACTCGCCGTTCTGGATGTCACCGAGCCGCCGCCCGCCCTCGGCGCCGCCCGCGGTGATGACCTGCGGGCCGTGCAGCGAGACGTAGTGCTCGGCCTGCCACTGCTTGGGCCAGAGGGTGATGTCCTTCTCCGCGGTGAGCGGCACGGCCCCGGCGGCACCCCGGTCGGTGTAACCAGCGCGCAGCAGGAAGAAGAGCACCGAGTCGGGTCCGGCGTGCACCGGCCCGGTGTTGACGGTGAAGCCACATCCGGTGCCCTGCCCCTCCTCGTGCGCGTGTTCCTGGTGGCCGAGGGCCGCCCGGATCGTCACGTTCGTGCACGCGATCGTGCCGTCCTGGGCGTCGGCGGCGGTGGCCGTGGCGGTCAGGTTCTCGTCCCAGGAGAACAGCCCACCGTCGGGAATGCCGTTGAGCGAGACGGTGGGCCGGTTGTTGCCGACCACGACGGCGACCTGGGTGGTGCCGGAGCGACCGGTCCCGTCGGACACCGTGAGCCGGGCGCGCTTGTCGCCGTTGCTGGCGTAGGTGTGGGTGGGGTTCACGGCGGTGGAGTCGACGCTGCCGTTGCTGTCGAAGTCCCACGCGTAGGTCAGCGGGTCGCCGTCCGGGTCGGTGCTGCCGGCGCTGGAGAAGCTGACGGTCAGCGGGTTGAGGCCGTTGTCGGGCGTGGCGGACGCGACGGCGGTCGGGGACCGACCACCGGCCACATAGTTGATTTTGTACAGCCCGGCGGCGGCGTCGCCGGAGAAGTAGCCGTTGCCGTACTCCAGCAGGTAGAGCGAACCGTCCGGCCCGAACTCCATGTCGATCGGATGGACGAACGACATCCCCGCCAGCACCGGCTCGATGACGCTCGGATTGCCGGTACGCGCGTTGCCGTTGTCGAACTGGACCTCCTTGATCCAGTTGCGGCAGTACTCGGTGATCAGCAGCTTGTTGTCGTAGTACGGCGGCCACTTCACGTCCGAGGCCAGGTTGGGGTCGTAGTGGTAGACCTCGGCGTGGTTGGGCGAGCCACAACCGCCCGGGCTGTCCAGGGCGGGCCACTCCCGGCTGCCGCCGTGCTGCTCCCAGACCAGCGCACCCCGGGTGGCCGGCAGTTGCTGCAGGCCGGTGTTGCGCGGCGAGTTGTTCACCGGGCCGGTGCCACCACCGCAGGGGAACCAGCCGCGCGGCGAGTTGGTGGCGAAGTCCCAGTCGTTGTAGGCGACGTTGGGCCCTCCGCAGTACGGCCAGCCGTAGTTGCCCGCAGCGGTGGCCCGGTTCCACTCGTCGTACGCCGCCGGCCCCCGGTTGGCGATCGTCGCGCCCGCGTCCGGCCCGACCTCGCCCCAGTAGAGGGTGTTGCTGTTCTTCCGGTCCACCCACACCCGGTACGGGTTGCGCACCCCCATCACGTAGATTTCGGGACGGGTGCCGCTGGTGCCGGCGGCGAAGAGGTTTCCGGCCGGGACGGTGTAGGTGCCGTTGTCCTCCGGGTGGACACGGTTGATCTTCCCGCGCAGGTCATTGGTGTTACCCGAGGTCCGCTGCGCGTCGTACTGTGCGTCGCGGCTCGTCCGTTCGTCGATCGGCGCCATGCCCGCCGAGTCTCCGCCGGAGTTGGTGTTGTCGCCGACGGCGAAGTAGAGGTTCTCGTTGCTGTCCCAGGTCATCGACCCGGCCGAGTGGCAGCAGAGCCGACGTTCGGTCGGCCACTCGATGAGCCGGGCCTCGCTCGCCGGATCGAGCACCAGCGTGCCGGAATTGAAGGTGAACCGGGAGATGCGGTTGACCAGCGGCGTCCCGGCCGGCGAGTAGAACAGGTACACCCAGCGGTTGGTGGCGAACCTCGGATGCGCGGTGATGCCGATCAGACCGTCCTCGAACCGGGCGTCCAGTTGCAGGGTCAGCGCGACAGTCGTGCTGCGGGTGGCCGGGTTGTAGAGGCGGACCTGGCCGCCGCCGGAACTGGTGCCCCGGTTGATGTAGAGCACCTTGCCGTCGGGGAGGACGGACAGCTCGATCGGCTCTCCCATGGAGAGCCCGCCGTCGAGCTTGACCTTCTCGAACTGGGTGGCCGCGGGTGGTGCCGCCGCCGCGGGTGGTGCCGCGGCGGTGATCCCGAGCAGGGTCGGCAGGAGGCTGGCGAGGATGGCCAGGACGACGGCCGCGGTGAGGCGCGGACGTGGTGTGCGCATGGCGTACTCCCGGGTTGGGGTGGGCGGGACGGCCGGGCGTACGCGTACCGGTGGGTGCGCGTACGCCAGGGGTGGGGAAGCCGGGCCGCCGACGCCGGGCTCGATGAGACGTTGCCGGCCGGCGGGCGGCTGTGGACCCGCCGGACTCGACGTGTTCAGTGGGCGATCAGGCCGCGCTTCTCCCGCGAGCCATCGCGTCTCGGTTCGCGGTCAGTGCCGCGGCCCGGCGTGGGTGGGTGCCGCGATGGCTGGGCTGGCGGCGGGCGCGATGCGTAGCTGCGGCGTCATCGTCATCGACACGATCTCCTCGGGATCGTCGCGCGGATGGAGCTCTCGCACCCCGGGAGACGCCCCGGTCTGCCCGCGTCCGCCGAAACGAGGGCGATGTCGAGACGACGCGGAGCGCTGCCACCGTGCCGGTCTACGGCGTCCGGATGAACATCGATCCGCATCGTTGATCTGCAGTTAACAGTGGACGTCGGTGAAGGTCAATCCCTCCGGATGGCCGGGGTTACGTCAGGAGTGGTGCGCCACCACGTTGATGACGTTGCCGTCCGGCGCGCGGACGAAGAACCGGCGCACGCCCCACGGCTCGGTGGTCAGCGGGTGCACGATCTCGTAGCCGAGCCGCTGTGCTTCCGCATAGGCGTCGTCCACGTCGTCCACCTGCACGCTGATGACCGAGTCCTCGGGTGCGGACTCGTCAGCGGAGACGAGCTGCGATCGCCTCCTCCTTCGTGGCGACATCGAGCAGGGAGTAACCCCCGAACAGCTCCCTCGTCTCGCCGTAGGGTCCGTCCGTGACGACCGGCGGCTCGCTGCTGAAGTCGACCACGGCACCCCGGCCCGGATCGTCCAGCCCTTCGGCGGCGAGGAGGACACCGGCCTTCATCACCTCCTCGACGAACAGGCCGGTCGCGGCCATCGCCTCGTCGATCGACGCCATCAGGGCCGCGTTCGTCCCGTCGGCGCCCCACATGATCAACATGTACTTCGACATCGCGTTCTCCTCGTCCGGCAGGGTCGCCTCACGACCCTCGCACGCACTTGTCGAACGAGCGGCCCGCGAATCGACACCGGCCGGAGAGAACCTTCGGTGCGCCACATATCATCGACCCCCTTCGGAGGCGGCCGAGCCGGCACACCGCGTCGGGGACCGAGGAGAAGACCACCATGGAGCGCACGTTGGCCGACATCCTGGAGGCGGCGACGCACGGGAACTTCCCGCCGCCGGACGGCGGGACCACAGTGGTCGCGCAGCCGAACCGCCGCGACGCCGGGGTCATCGCCTTCACCGGCCACTCGGTGGTGTTCACCGACGAGGACCCCCAATGGGTACGACGGACGTTGGCCGCTGTCGAGTGCGACCCCTTGGCGGCCACGATGAATCCGCGCTTCCTGGGTGCTCTGCTCGACCGCACCCGGCGGTCCACAGACACGATCGACCTGCTGACCGTGGCGAGCTGCCTCACCGGGGCTCCGCCTTTGGAGCTGACCGAGCTGACCGGGGCCGATCATCCACGCGAGGTCAGGGCGCGTCGGCGTCGTGACGACGTGCGCGTCTGGGCCGCCGAGGGTGGGGTGATCGTTCTCGGCCGTGGGGTCGCCGGGCGCTGGGAGGTGGCGATCGAGGTCGACGACGAGCACCGCCACCGGGGCCTGGGAAGAGCGCTGGCGACAGCCGCCCGGCATCTGGTGCCGGACGGTCGACCGGTCTGGTCCCAGCAGGCCGTCGGCAACGCGCGCAGCGTGCGCGCCTTCCAGGCGGCCGGGTTTCGACCGGTGGGAGCCGAAGCGCTGCTCCTCGCGGCGTAGGCGCTGGTCACGCGTCGCGCACGACAGTGTGGACGTATTCGTGATCGAGCGGGACGTTTCCGCGATCACGGCCGGGGGCATCTCGGCGGTGAGATTCACTCGCCAGTCACTCCCTTGAACGAGGAGACCGATATGTCCGCCCAGGCCTTTCTCTACATCGTCGCCGTCATCCTGATCGTGCTCGCGGCCCTGCCCCTGCCCACCCGGGGTATCTCGCTCGCGCTCCTCGGTGCCGCCTGCGCCCTGCTCGCGTACGCCTGGCCGGTGATCACCGCCTGACCGGGGCTGTCCTCCTCCTTCGACGTGGGGCCGACGGATCGACGCTTGCTGAGCTTCTGTCACAAGCGTAGGAAGAACACCACCGTCGGCCCTTCATCGATCCGCCGCCCTGCGTCGAAGGAGATGCCTGTGACCACTTCCAGAGGGCTCCGTCTCGCCGTGTCCGTGCTGGTGACCGCCGGCGCCGTCCTGCTCGGCACGGCAGCGCCCGCGGCACCGCCAACGACTCCCGGACCGGCCGGACGTCCGTCCTGCGACCCGATCGACCCGACCGCCTGCCTGCTGCCGTTCCCGAACGACTACTTCACGGTGCCCGATCGGGCCAGCCCCACTGGCAAGCGGGTGCGGATCGCCGCCTCGGCCATGCCGGCCAACGTGCAGGGAACCCCGATCGACCCGACGGAGTGGAATCGGCAGGACGGGTTCAGCCCCGGCTCACCCATCCTGGTTCGGGTTCCCGGCCTCGACGTGGCGGCGACCGGGATCGCGCCGGTCACCGACATCGGCCGTTCGCTGGCACCGGACGCGCCGATCGTCCTGCTCGACGCGCGAACCGGGAAGCGCACTCCGTACTGGGCCGAGCTGGACGCGCACGCGGTCGGCCAGCCCGATCGGCAGGTGCTGATCATCCGGCCGGCGGTGGCCCTGACCGAGGGCACCCGCTACGTCGTCGGCCTGCGTGGCATGCGCGACGGCACGGGGGCGACGATCCCGGCGCCGAAGGCGTTCACGTCGTACGTGACAGTTGCCGGCCTCGGCCATCGGGACAGTCGCGGCCCGCAGATGAAACGGATCGTCGCCGACCTGAACAGGGCCGGCGTCAAGCGGCACAGCCTCTACCTGGCCTGGGACTTCACCGTCGCCAGTCGGCAGGGCCTGACCGGGCGGATGCTGGCGATGCGGGACAGCGCGTTCGCCGCCCTCCGTCGTGACGCGCCGTCGTTCACCGTCACGCAGGTCACCGACTACGCCCCGGAGCAGGAGCCGCTGATCGCCCGGCAGGTGACCGGCACCGTCGGCGTACCGTCATATCTGACCGGTGACGGCGGGCCCGGCTCCCGGCTGCACTACGGGCCCGCCGGCGGCCCCGGGACACCGCAGACGCCGAACGCCCTGCCCACTCCGTCCGGCACGACGCTGGCGGCCGACTTCGTCTGCACCATCCCGCGCAGCGCCACCGCCGCCAAGCCGGCCCACCTGTCGCTCTACGGCCACGGACTGCTCGGCAGACCGACCGAGGTCAACGCCGCCAACGTCAGGACGATGTCGAACACCCACCACTTCACCTTCTGCGCGACCAGTTGGATCGGCATGGCTGCCGGCGACGTTCCCTACGTGGCCGGCGCCTTCACCGACCTCAGCGCCTTCCCGGCGGTGGCGGACCGGTTGCAGCAGAGTTTCCTGAACTTCCTCTTCCTGGGCCGCGCGATGATCCACCCAGGCGGGTTCGCCGCCCACCCGGCGTTCCGGGACGCCACCGCACGGCCGCTGATCAACCTGGCGGGCGGGCTGCACTACGACGGCAACAGCCAGGGCGGCATCAACGGCGGGGCACTCACCGCCATCGCGCAGGACTGGACCCGCTCCGTGCTCGGCGTACCGGCGATGAACTACTCCACGCTCCTGCAACGCAGCGTGGACTTCGCCCCGTTCCAGACGGTGATGGACGGCTACTACCCGGACAAGGCCGACCAACAGCTGATCCTCGCGCTGCTGCAGATGTTGTGGGACCGATCCGAGGCAAACGGGTACGCCCAACACATGACCGACCGGCCGCTGCCGCGCACCCCGGCACACCAGGTGCTGATGCACGTGGCCTTCGGCGACCAGCAGGTGTCGCCCGCCGCGGCGGAGGTCCAGGCGCGCACCATCGGCGCCCGCCTGCACACTCCCGCACTCGCCGACGGCTGGTCCTCGGACGTGCGCCCGTACTGGGGGATCGCACCGATCCGCAGGTACCCGTACACCGGGTCGGCGATGGTCGTCTGGAACAGCGGGGCGGCCTACGCGCCGCCGCCGACCAACCTCGCACCGGCCGGGCCGGAGTACGGCGACGACTCGCACGAGTTCCCGCGCGCCCAGGCCGGCGCCCAGAAACAGAAGGCGATCTTCCTGCTCACCGGCACTGTCGTCGACGTCTGCGCGGGCCGGCCCTGCCCGTGAGGCGGTGACCGAGCACGGCCCGCAAGACCCCCGGCGGGCAGTGCTACGACGTCCGTGACGACACCGGGGGACCAGGTCTACCGGCCGTCGTCGGCGCAGGCCTCGACGTCCTGCGCGGTGGACCGCACCTGGTCGACCCGGCTGACCCGGAGCGGCGACATCCTGCGGGCGCACTACTGCGCGACGACCACCGCCTGCGGTGGTTGGGTGGACGGGGACTGGCTGTCCCAGTACGGCTCCCGCGATCTCGCCAACGAGGGCAGGACCTACCAGGCCGTCCTGCGCTACTACTACCGCGACGTGGCTCTCTCCTGAGGTCACACGCCAGCGCGCCACCCGCCGCAGTTCCAGGGCGGGTGGCGCGCTCGTGGTCGACACGTCTCGCCGACACCCGTCGACCAAGGGCGGTCCCGCTCAGTGCGTCCAGCCCGCGGCGTGGAGAGAGTTGTGGAAATAACCTCCTCGACTGAACGGTTGGATGGTTCCTCCGTCGTCGATGCGGTGCGGGAACAGGGTCAGGACCTTGGCGAGATTCTGTTCGGCTGGTCGAGGCAGTTGGGAGATGGCCTCGTCGAGCGTCAGGCCGGCCGCCTCGACGACATCGGGGTGTTTCCGGAGGTACGCCGCCACGTGGTCCACCACGGCGGTGAGACGCTGGCGTACGCGGTCGGCGTCGGGATCGTCGCCACTGTCCTGCAGGTCGACCAGTTGCCAAGCCGGTCCGAACACGGGCACCAGTCGTGCGCCCGCCGGATCGAAGAACTCCAGAGCGCCCCGGCGGGTGTCGGTGTCACCCAGCCCGTCCGCGATCATCTGCCGCACGTCCGGGTAGGCGTGTGCGAAGGTGTCGTCGGAGGCGATCGCCACGATTCCGTTGATCGCGCGTGGGGCGGTGACAATTGTCGAGAATTCGTCCACTGTGCTCTCCTCCCGTACGAGCGTGATGTGGATCCCCGTCTATTGCGCACGCTAGTAAGCGGGGTCAATCGCTGAAGGGAGCGGCGCCCCACTCCACGCATGCCGCCGTCGTCGACACCGACCTGCGAGCCCTCTCGTCGAGGCGTACCGAATCGGCCGGCCGGGTACCACGGGTAGCCATGACGACGAACACCGCGACAGTTACTCCGACCGGGGCGGTGGCACAGCTGGGCAGGGTCGCGGTGGTCGCCCACCGTCGCAAGAGCCTGGGTGGCGGCCTTGACGAGCTGCGCGAGGCTCTCGCCGACGCCGGAGTCGGCAACCTGCTCTGGTACGAGGTGTCGAAGAGCCGCAAGGCGCCCAAGAAGGTTCGTAAGGCCCTGAAGAAGCGGGCCGGGCTGCTTTTCGTGTGGGGCGGGGACGGCATGGTGCAACGGTGCGCGGACACGCTGGCCGGCTCGGACATGCCGATGGCGATCCTGCCCGCCGGCACCGCGAATCTCTTCGCCGCCAACCTGGGCATCCCGGAGGACCTGGCCGAGGCGGTGCGGATCGGCCTGCACGGCCGGCGGCGGAGGCTGGACCTGGGTCGACTCAACGGCGAGCACTTCGCGGTGATGGCCGGCGCTGGTTTCGACGGCGACCTGATCCGTGACGCGGACCGGGACCTCAAGGGCCGGTTCGGTCGGCTGGCGTACGTGTGGGCAGGGCTGCGGCACGTCCGGGGCGAGTTGGTGCGCACCCGGATCCGGGTGGACGGGGTGACCTGGTTCGACGGCGAGGCCAGCTGTGTGCTCTTCGGCAACGTCGGCACGATCACCGGTGGCATTCCCGCCTTCGACGACGCCCGCCCCGACGATGGTTGTCTGGAGGTGGGAGTGTCCACCGCGCGTGGAGCGATCGACTGGGCCCGTACCCTCGGCCGGATGGCCGCCGGTCGGTCGACGGACTCGCCGTTCGTCCGGATCATCCGTGGGCGGCGGGTGAAGGTCCGGTTCGACGCGCCGCGCAGGTACGAGCTCGACGGCGGGGCACGCACCAGGGCGCAGAAGCTCAACGTGCGTTCGGTGCCCGGCGCGCTCACCGTCTGCTGTCCCGAGACCGGTCCTGTCAGCGCCTGAGGGCCGTCCCGTAAGTTCGTCGTGCGGGAGCACGCGATTGACGGACGTCTCCGATGGCCGCCGTCCCGTAGGTCGTCGACTGTCCACCGTATTCGAGGAGAAGGGGACCACTACATGACGGCGGTTTCGGGCCATCGACCGCCTGCCGCGGATCCGGCGGTTGCCGGGCACACAGCGGCGGAGGAGGACCTGCGGGCACTGTTCGGGCAGTCCAGCGCCGTCTTCGCCCTACTGGCCGGGCCGGCACACCTGGTGGAGTCGGCGAACCGGGCGTTCTTCGACACCGTCGGCCAGGAACGGGCCCACACCGGCGTGCCCCTCGGGGATTTGATGCCCGAACTGGCTGGTCAGGGCTTCATCGCGCTGCTCGACCAGGTGTACCGCACGGGTGAGCCGTACGTCGGCCGTGACGTCCGGGTCATGGTGGGCGCCGGTCCGCACGCGCGCGAGTCGTTCTTCGACGTCTCCTACGAACCGCGTCGGGACGCCACCGGTGAGGTGACCGGGATCCGGGTGCTCGGCGTCGAGACCACCCAGGTCAAGCACGCCCAACGGTTGATGACCGAACACCGTGCTTTGCTGGAGCAGATCGCCCGTCAGGCGCCCCTGACCGAGGTGCTCGACGGGATGGCCCGCTGCATCGAGAATCTGGCACCGGAGGAGGTGCTCGTCTCCGTGCTGCTCGCCGACGCCGACGCCCGACACCTGCGCCACGGCGCAGCCCCCAGCCTGCCCGACTTCTACAACGAGGCCATTGACGGGATAGCCACCGGCGAGGGTGTCGGTTCCTGCGGCACCGCCGCCCACCGACGGGAACCGGTCATCGTCACCGACATCGCCGCCGACCCGTTCTGGGCCGACTTCCGGCAGCTCGCCGACCAAGCTGGTCTGGCGGCCTGCTGGTCGACGCCGATCCTGGCCCGCGACGGCGGTCTGTTGGGCACCTTCGCCATGTACCACCGCACCCCCCGCGTGCCGCAGGACACCGACCTTGCTCTCATCCGGGTCTTCGCCGGCACCGCGGCGCTCGCCATCGAGCGTCACCACATCGAGGAGGCGAAGGCGACCGCCGAGGCACGCGCCAGGTCCGCACACGACGAACTGGCCGCTGTGGTACGCGTGGAGCGCGAGCTGCGCGCCGAGGCCGAGCGACGCGCAGCCGCCTCCGCCGAACTCGCGGCGCGGATGCGTGCGGCCGCGGCCGCACAGGCCGCCCAGCCCCATCCCGAGCACTGCCAGCTCGGTGATGCCCCCGGATGCACGGCACCCGCCGAGATCAAGATCGCCGACTCGTGGGGTGACTCGGCGTGGGGCTGTGCCGCGCACGTCGAGGAGGCCATCCTCAACGTGCGCTCGGTGTTCATTGCCAACGAGGAACTCGGTGGCCTGGCCGCCTACCTCAACCGCTGATCCGACACCCGTCAACACCAGGTCAGCGTCGAGTTGATGCGCGTGACGTTGCTGATGGTGTTGTTGGCCCCACCGCACGGGCTCTGGGTGATGTTGGTGCCGCTGACGGTCAGGTTCTGGAACCGGATGCCGGAGGAGATCGGGAACTCCGTCCGCGCCGCGATCCTTATCTCGCCGCCGCCCGTCACCGTCCCGGACACCCCGGCGATGACGACGTTGTAGCAGTTCTCCACCAGGATCGAGTTGTTTCCCGTGTTCGAGATCGTCACCCGGTCGATGACCGCGCCACCGGACTCGGACACGCAGAAGATCCCCCGGCCACCCCCGGACGCGATCACGTTCCCGACCCGGATGTTGGTCGGGTACGAGCTGCCCACCCGGCCGTTGCGGTTGGCCATCCGGAACGCCGCGTACCCGGTCCCGGCGCCGGCGTTCTGCGCGTCGACAGTGCCCACCGTGGCGTTGATCGTGTCGTTGAGCAGCAGCCCGGAGTCCCTGGTGTTCCGTGCCGTGACCGTGCCGATCGTCAGACCGTCCACGCCGTACGTCTCCACCCCGTGCGTACCGGTCCCCGACACGTACACGGTGTCGATGCGGATGTTGCGCACCTTGACCGCCCGATCCCCACCGTGGTTGTCGATGCGAATGCCCAGGCCGGCGGAGAGCCGCATGTCGATCTGCCCGAGGGTCAGGTTGTTCACGTTGCGCATGAAGATCCCGTACAGCGGCGACCCAGTCAGCGTCAGGTTCTGCACCTCGACGTCAGTGGTGCCGCGTGAGTACACCGGCGCCTGGTCACCCGAACCCGAACCGGTCACGTTGATCGTGCCGCACACCGCCAGCGTCGTGTACGACGGCAACGACAACCGCGAACCCGCGCTCATCGACCCGGAGCCGCGCACCACCACGCGCTGCTTGGACGTCCGACCGGCCGACAGTGAGTTGACCGCCGCCTGCATCGCCGACAACATGTCGCCGCCCGAGTAGACAGTCGAGGAGCCGTTGCGGGCCGTCCAGGTGCTTCCGCTCAGGACGGCCTCGGCGTTGGTCGACCCGCTGCCGCAGCCGGTGGTCGGTGGCGTGCTGCCGCCGCCCACCGCGACCAGCTGCCACTGCTGGTTCGGGCCGTTGAGGTCGGCGTACTGACTGACCCGGCCGCCGTCGGCAGTGGACCGCTCCCAGACCTCAAGTGCCTTCGCGGAGTGGCGGTTGATGAGCCGGACGTAGCCGCTGTCCGAGTCCAGGACCTGGAACTGCTGGTTGGCGCCGTTGAGATCGGACCACTGGCGGTACTCGGCGCCGTCGGCAGTGTTCCACTCCCAGAGGTCGACGACCTTGCCGCTGTGCCGAGCCTTCAGGCGGTAGTAGCCACTCCCGGAGGAGACGAACTGGAACTGTTGCCACGCGCCGTCGTTACGGGACCACTGCTGGATCACCGCGCCGTCTGCCGTCGAGGTGTCCCGGACGTCGAGGACCTTGCCGCTGTGCCGGTTGACCAGGACGTAGGAGGCGTTGGTGTCGATGCTCGCCGCAGCTGCCGGCGGTGCGCCGACCAGTACGGCACCGGCCGCGCCGACCAACGCGGTGATCATGGCCAGCACCAGACCGGTACGCCCCGCACGGCGGACCGGCTCGGCGTTGGACGGCCTTCTGGTGGTGAAAGGCATGGGTCCTCCTGTCTGGTGGTGGGCGGCGGCTATTCGCTGTGGAAGGTGGCGGAGCCGCGCTCGGCGGTCGAACTCACCGCCTCGATGTAGAGCAGCCCGTCGCGGTGACGCACGTACCGTCCGGGGAAGTTCTGCGACTCCAGGGAGAGCCCGGCGCTCTCGGCCAGCCCGGCCCGGCGTTGGAAGCTCGCGTCGTTGCCGAAGAGGGATGACCCGTCGTTCCTCTCGACGTACAGCGCATAGCCACGGTGCCGCAGGTAGTAACCGGGGAAGTTGGTCGACTCCAACGACACCGAGCCGCCGCCGGCGAGGCCGTTGACGATGCGGAACTGCGAGTCGGCCAGGTTGGCCACGTTCGGCTCGACCCGGGCCCGGTAGTCGTAGTGCCGTACGTAGCTGCCGCTCAGGTCATGCGCCCGCAGCCGGACCGGGGTGGCTCCGTCGGGCACCGGGATGCCGAAGTTCGGGGTGCCGTCCGCGTTCCAGTACAGCTTCTGGAGTCTGGTCCGCCGGTTCGGGTCGTTGAGCGGGTCGCCGCTGATGTCGCGATAGTTGCGGTCGTGGTAGACGAGGATGTCGCTCTGCCCGTCCTCCGAGACGGTGAACGAGTTGTGACCGGGGCCGTACTGGCCGGTGGCCGCGTTGCTGGCGAACACCGGGTTGGGGCTCTTGCTCCACGAGGCGGCGTCGAGCAGGTTCGCGGTGGCGGAGGCGCTCAGCATCCCGAGGCAGTAGTTGGCGTCGGTGGCGCTGGCCGAGTAGGTCAGGAAGATCCGGCCGTTGCGTTGTATCACGGCCGGTCCCTCGGCGACCCGGTAGCCGCGGGTCTCCCAGTCGTACGTCGGGACGACGAGCCGCGTCACCGTGCCCGTGATCTGCCACGGGTTGGTGCCCATCCGGGCAAGGTAGACGTTGGAGTTGGTGGAGATGCCCGGCTCCTGCTGTGCCCAGGTCAGGTAGCGCACCCCGTTGACGACGAAGGTCGAGGCGTCGAGGCTGAACGTGTCCCAGGGTGTCGTGATCCGGCCGCGTTCGGTCCACGAACCGTTCAGAGGATTCGCGTTGGCGTTCTCCAGCACGTACATCCGGATCCGCCACACGTCATCGGCCCGGCCCGCGGCGAAGTAGACGTACCACCGGTTGTTGATGAAGTGGATTTCCGGTGCCCAGATGTGGGCGCCCATCTCTCCGCTGGTGTGCCGGCTCCAGATCGTCGTCTCCACCGCCGTCGCGAGCCCCTGCAGGGTGGTCGCCCGTCGCAGCACGATCCGGTCGTACTGCGGCACGGTCGCGGTCATGTAGTAGTAGCCGTCGGTGTGCCGGACGATGTGCGGATCGGCCCGCTGGTTCACCAGCGGGTTGGTGTGGTTCACGGCTGGTGCGGCCTGCGCCGACCCGGCCACCGGCAGCCCGGCCGACACGGCGACCAGCACCACCACCGCTGCCACTGCCGACCGTAGGCGTCGTGGGCCACGGCGGCCGGCCGGTGCGGGATCGACCGCTGGGCGGATGACCGGACCGGTGTGGGGGAGTGGCGGCGACATCTGTCCTCCGTGCGGTGGCGAGCGTCCGGGCGACGCCACCCGGGGACGGTCGACCTGGGGAATCCCGCCGGAACGGAGCGTGGTTGGGCCGGGAGACATGACGGTGGCGTTACGTCGAGGTGGCCAAACAATGTTCGCGTTAACATCGATGTGTGTCAAGCTCTGCGGGTTGCGGGGGTCGACGCCGGCAGGTCAGGCGTGCGCTCGCCGCACCATCTCCTCGATCCAGACGGGCGCGTACGGGGAGGTGCAGCCCGGGGAGGTCGGATAGTCCTTGAGCACCGCCAGGCGTTCGCCGATGTCGATAGCGCGGGCGCGGTGCGCGGCGTGTTCGATCCCGATCTGGGCCAGGCAGTGGTTCATCGCCCACTGGAGGCGATCCGGTGCGTCCTTCATCTCGCGCTCGATGACGTCGAGCAGGCCGGCCAGGTCGAGGCCCTCCGGCTTCTTGCTCACACGCTCGGTGGTCAGCGCCCAGCCGGCGCTGGCGACCACCGGATCCTGGTCGGCACACCAGGTCAGGCGCAGTTCCTCGGAGTGCGGGTTCTTCTTCACCACGTAGTTCACGAGCCAGTCGTGCACCTTGGGCGCGCGTGCCTCGCGCAGCATGACGTCCAGCTCGTCCCGCCCGAACGCCCTGGGGCGGCAGATCAGGATCGCCAGCAGTCGCGCCGCGGTGTCGTCGGTCTTCCAGAGCTGACACGCGAGTTCCTGCTGGGTCTTCAGCCGCTTCGCGAGCGTACGAAGCGTGCCGAGGTGCACACCGTGATCGTCACCGTGTTTCGCGTTCACCTCGCGCGTCCGGGGGTCCTCCAGCGCGGCCAGTTCGGCCAGCACCTCGGCCACCGTGTCGGTCGGCGTCGTGGCGGTCATCAGCACACCTTACGACGGAGTCGTCCGGTGGTGACCTGCGGCTTGTCGGTTCCTGCTGCCCGCCGCCCACCGAATGGCACAGTGTTGGCCATGGACAGGAAGCAGGTCAACGACTGGCTCGCCGCCTACGAGCGGGTGTGGCGGACGCCGGGCACGGACGCCCTGGTCTCCCTCTTCACCGAGGATGCGAGCTACCAGCAGGGACCGTACTGGACGCCCGTGGTCGGGCTGCCGGCCATCGCGCAGATGTGGGAGAAACAGCGCAAAGGCCCCGACGAGGTGTTCCGGATGACCAGCGAGATCGTCGCGGTCGAGGGTGACACCGCGGTGTCGCGTCAGGAGGTCCGCTACGGCGATCCTGTCGAACAGGAGTACCGCGACCTGTGGGTCATGCGGTTCGCCGACGACGGACGGTGCCGGTCGTTCGAGGAATGGCCGTTCTGGCCGGGCCAGCAGCCGGCCAACCCTCCGGACGGCTCGTGACCGGAGGGCTCGCGGCGGGGGCGGACTATCGTGCTTGCGTGAGTAACCGCCACGTGCCCGCGCAGGTCGGTGACCTGCCGCCGATCGGGCGACCAGCCAACAGCGCCCTACTCGAAGCCGGCATCACCACGCTCGCCCAGGTGGCCACCCACAGCCGCCGCGATCTGCTGGCCATGCACGGGGTGGGGCCGAAGGCGGTCGACATCCTGGCCGCCGCGCTGGCCGAGCACGGGCTGGCCTTCGCGGCTTCGTAGGAGGGCCGCGGCGGCAGCGCTGCCTCAGTCGCGCACGTCGACGCAGATCGCCTCCAGCCGCTGCAGCGTCGCGGTCATGCTCGTGACCCAGCTGCGCCCGCCGTCCATCGCCGCCTGCTCGTCGGCCGGTAGCTCGGAACAGTCATAGATTTCGGTCACGATGGTCGCGTCCGGGCCGTCGGGGATCAGCTCGTAGGTCCACCGGTGTCCCCATCGCCTTCCCGGTGTGGCACCGGGTGCGGTGTCCGGGTGGCCTCGACCCGGCTCCGGCGTCCAGCCGATGCGCCGGTTCACCTCGTACTCGACGACGTGGTTGTTCATCTCGTAATCGCCGTACCGCGAGTAGTGCATCCTCGTCACGAAGACCTCGCCGACGGCGGCGACCACCGCGTCCGAGACGGCACCCCGCAGCATCCCGGAGCCGTCGAGATCGGTGTGTCGCCGAGGGTCCGCGAGGATCCGGAAGATGTCGGCCGCCGGTGCGGCGATCCGTCGGGACACCGCGACGGGTTCTACCTGACCACTTGTCACCGGTACGCCTCCTCCAGAACGATCGACGCGCGCCGTTGGGCGCTGTCGAGCCGGTCGGTCAGGAAGGCCCGCTCGACCGTGTTGTGGGTGTGGGCCAGTGCCTCCCGGTAGGCGTCCGCCGCCGGTGCCCACCGGTGGAGTTGGCGCAGGAAGTCGGCACGGGCGGCGCTGAGGTAGCCGTAGGTGGCCAGGACCGGTTCGGCGAGCAGTGGTGCCAGCGCGTCGAGACCGGCCTGCGGGCCGTCGCGCAGACCCACGGCCACCGCACGGTTGAGCTCGACCACCGGAGAGGGCCAGAGGTGGAGCAGGACGTCGTACAACCCGACGATCTCCGCCCAGTCAGTGTCCGGCCAGGTCGGCGCCTCGGCGTGCACGGCGGCGATCGCGGCCTCGACGGCGTACCGTGTCGGCGGCCTGCGGCCCAGCGCGTCGGTGACCAGGGCGACACCCTCGCTGATGAGCCGGGTGTTCCACCGCCCGCGGTCCTGTTCCGAGAGCAGTTGCAGCCGCCCGGTGGCGGACAGCCGGCTGTCGTCACGGGCGTGGATGAGCAGCAGCAGCGCGAGCAGGCCGCTGATCTCCGTGTCGGTCGGCATGAGCAGGTGCAGCATGCGGGCGAGGTTGATCGCGCTGTCGACCAGGTCACGGCGGACGAGGTGCGCGCCGCTCGGCGCCGTGTGGCCGGTGGTGAAGATCAGATGGAGGACGTCGAGGACGGCGCTGACGCGTCCGGCGAGCTGGTCGGGCGACGGCACCCGGTACGGGATACGGGCCTTGGTGATCTTCTTCTTGGCCCGCGTGATCCGTGCGGCCATGGTGGGTTCCGGCACCAGGAACGCGCGGGCCACTTCCGCCGTGGACAGGCCGCACACCAGCCGCAGCGTCAACGCGACCTGAGCGTCGCGGGACAGGGCCGGATGACAGCAGGTGAAGACCAGACGGAGCCGGTCGTCGTCGAGCCCGTCCTCCGGGCCGGGCACCGACGGGTCGGTCACCAGCAGCGGTAGGGCCCGACGCAGCACCGACTCGCGGCGCAGCACGTCCAGCGCCCGGTTGCGGGCGGTGGTCGTCAGCCACGCACCGGGGCGATCCGGGATGCCGATCTGCGGCCAGATCCGCAGCGCCTGGGCGTAGGCGTCCTGGGCGCACTCCTCGGCGAGATCGAGGTCCCGGGTGAGGCGTGCCGTCGCGGCCAGCAACTGGGCCCAGTCGCGGCGGTGCGCCTGTGCGACCGCCGCGGCGACCTCGGCGCTCATCCGTGATCGACCACCGGTCGGATCTCCACCCCGCTGTGCCCGGCGGAGACCTCGTACAGTCGCGAGGCCAGCTTGATCACCTGGTCGAGGTCAGGGGCTTCGACCAGGTAGTAGCCGCCCACCGCCTCCTTGGTCTCCAGGAACGGCCCGTCGGTGATGGCCAGCCGACCGTGCGGGTCGGTACGCAGTGTGGTCGCGACTCCCGCCGGCTCCAGCTGCTGGCCGTCGAGAACGGCCGAACCGGCTGCGGCGCGGAAGGCGCCGTGAGCCTCGTCGCGCTCCTGCATCTCCTGCGGTGACATCGCGGCCCACTGCCGCTCGTCGCCGTGGATGAGGATCAGGTACTTCGCCATGTCGCGCATCCCGTCGTGTGGAGCCCGGCCGGGCCCGTCTACCTCACCGACGAGTCAACCCGATCGCCGATCGACAGACGAGGGGACCGATGTGTGTCTCGTGCACGGCGGGCCGGATACCGCAGCGCGGTGTCCGCGCGCCGTCGGGCGGTTCACACCCGGGCCTCGACAGGTTTCCCGACCGCGTCGAGCGGCAGGTCGCGCATCCGGCGGATCGGCGTCGACAGGTAGATGATCGGGGACAGTGCGGTGAGCGCCCCGAACAGCAGCAGTGTGGTACGCGCGCCGAGCGGCCCGGCCAGGACGCCGGCCAGCAGACCGCCGAGCGGGATGGCGCCCCAGGAGACGAACTTGACGGTGGCGATCACCCGCGACAGGAGCTCCGGCGGGCTGGCGAGCATCCGGTAGGTGCGGGTGGTCACGCTCAGCACCACCGAGGAGACGGCGAGGATGACGTTGCCGGCGGCGAAGGCGAGGTAGCCGGCGGCACCGGTGCCGAGCGGAATGACGAGCGCGCCGGGCACGCTGGCGAAGGCCGCGATGATCAGGCCGCGTGCGGTGCCGAACCGATGGGTGAAGCGGGTGGTGAGCGCGGCCCCGATGAGGGCGCCGAGGCCGTCGGCGGCGAGCAGCAGGCCGACCATGACCGGCGGCGCGTGCAGCTCGCGTACCAGGTAGAACGGGAAGAGAGCGAGCATCGCGCCGCTGACGAAGTTCGTCGCGGTGGCGTCCCACATGGCCGGCCCGATGATCGGGTGGCGGAGCACGAAGTGCCAGCCCTCCCGGATCATGGTGACCATCGGCGGCCGGTCGTCCGGTCGCTGCACCCGCCGGGCCGGGAGGGTGCGCAGCAGCACGGCCGAGATCAGGTAGCTGACGGCGTCCACGAACAGTGTCGGCACCGCACCCAGCAGTTGCACCGCGAGGCCGCCCAGGGAGGGCCCACCGAGCTGGGTGGCGGCGTGGGTGCCGGAGTTGAGACTGTTGCGTGCCTGCAACTGGGTGGCGGGCACGATCTCCGGCAGGAAGGTCTGGTTGGCCACGTCGAACAGCACGTTGGCGAAGCTCACCACCAGGGCGACCCCGACCAGTTGGGCCACCGTCAGGGCGTCGAACCACCAGGCCAGGGGGACGGACGCGACGGCCACGGCCCGGACCAGGTCCAGGGTGACCTGCATGCCGCGCAGCGGCACGCGCTGCACGACCACCCCGGCCGGCAGGCTGATCAGCAGGTACGCGAGGTAGCCGGCCGCCGTGATCAGACCCATCTCGAAGGCCGACGCGTCCAGAACCGTCAGTGCGGTCAACGGCAGCGCCACCCCGCCGACCGCCGAGCCGAGGTGACTCGTCGTGCCGGCACCCCACCAACGCCAGAAAGCAGTAAGTCTCATAATGGAACTGACCATAGTGGCTGATCCGCGTCGAGGCGACCCCGCCGACGACCGCGCCGTGGGCGGGCGGTGACCGCACTCGGCACGTCGGCCAGGTCGGCTACGGTTCCCGCATCCGGGATCTGAGCACGTCGAATTCGCAGCCCGGCGCGTCCGGGTCGAAGCCGTGCTCGATCAGCCAGTGCGACGCCACCAGACTGCGCAGCGACCACCAGGCGCGGATCACGTCCCGATCAGCGCCGGCGCCGTAGCCGGCGAGCAGGTCGTCCAGGCGTTCCTCGTGCCCGAGCGTCAAGGTGGCGAGGTCGAACATGGCGTCGCCGGGAGCGGCCTCGGACCAGTCGATGACGCCGGTGACCTCGTCGCCGTCGACGAACACGTGGGTGATCTGCAGGTCGCCGTGGATGAACACCGGTTTCCACGGCCGGAGCGCGGCTTCGGCGATCTGGCGGTTGCGTCGGATCACCTCGGCGGGCAGGACGGCGTTGGCGAGCAGCCACGCGCACTCGCTGTCGAGTTCCGCTGCCACGTCGTCGAGCCTGCGTCCCGGCCACGGCGGCAGCGGCGCATCGTGCAGCCTGCGGATGGCGGCACCCGCCGCAGCCCACGCCTGCGGTGACGCGGCCGATGGTTCGCCGAGGAGGCCGAGTGCCCTGCCGGGCACGGCGGCGATCGCGAGCACGGGCGGCTCGTGCCAGAGGATCGCCGGGGTCGGTATCGGGGCAATCGCCATGGCCCGTACCTCGACGTCGGCGTGCGCCGGGTTTCCGTCGACCTTGAGGAACACGTCGCCGACGCGGAGCGTCGCGCGCTGCCGGTGGGCGACGACGACTTCGACCTCCTCCATACCGAGCCATCCTGGCGGGGATGGCCGCCGATGTCGTCGGATTTCGTGGGTGGCGGAGGGGTGCCGGTTCCGGCTGGTGTGGCGGGTGCGGGCGTCCAGTGGGCACCAAGCGCCCCGTCCACTGCGGACGGGGCGCTTCGTCGTGTCAGTCGGACTGTGTGTCGGAAACCGATCGGTTCCCGCCGTCCGTCGACGTCGGGGCGCCGGCTACCTCGATCCGGGGTGACCGGTCCGGCGGAAGGTGGGCGAGGTCGGCGATCACGACCACATCCACCTCACCATCGATCATTCTCTGCTCGACGGTCTCCCACGGTGCCCGGACGATTCCCTTCAACCGGTAGTCGTGGTGCCGAAGGTGCGAAAGACACACTGCGACGGCAGGCTCCGACGGTTCGATGTCGGCGGGGATCCAGATGACGGCTATCTCCATGATCTCTCCTGATCAACGTCGTGGACGCGGCTGAGTGATCAGGAGTTGCTGTGGCGGTGGAGGGCCCCGCTCCACCGGCTGGCTGGTGGCGCGCATGTCGACGGGAGCCACGGTGAGCCCTCGGGACAGGGGCGAGATCTGCGGCGGATACTCGGCGGCCGACGTCGGCGCGTCGACACCGCTGGCACCGGACCCGCTGGCTGCGGAGGCCCGCGCCACCAGGAACGCCGGTGGCCCTGGTTCGGGGCGGGCGGGCGAGCCCGGAGTCGGGGCTGCGGCAGCGGCTGTCACCGTCTGCGACTGGTCCGCCGACCGGGTCCGGCTCCCGTCGGTGCCGCCGAACGCACCACGGGACACCGTCACCGTCGCGGGGGTCGATGTCGGCGACGGCGACGGCGACGGGCCAGGGCGGGCAGCCGGGGCGGCGGAGGGGGACGCGACGCGGGCGGTGGGTGACGGGGACGTGCGCGGTGTACGAGGCAGGTCGGGGATGGCGGTGGGAGGTTTCACCGGCGTCGAGGGCAGTGGGACCGCCGGCAGCGGGATGGACGACGGCAGCGGCAGGGGGACGGCGGTGGGCAGCGGCAGAGTGCTGTCGGACGGCAACGGCAGCGGGTGGGACGACGGCAGCGGGAGGGCGATGGCCAGGGGTGACTCGACCGCGCGGGGCGACAGTGCCTCGGCGATGGACAGTGCCTCGGCGATGGTCGGCGAGCCAGCGGTGTGCGCCGGACGGGAACCGGCTGGCGACGGTAACGGCGACGGCGCGTGCGCGTCGGCGGGGTCAGCACCGAGGGTGGCGCCGAGCGCCACCGCGCCGAGCGCCACTGCGGGCAGACCGTGCGTCAGGCGCATCGCGCGACGGCTGCGGGACGTCGTGGCGCCACCTCTGCCCGGCCCGATCTTCCGGGCCGGTGCCGCTGGCCGAGCAGTCGCTCCTCGCCTCCCGCCGTTCGTTCCATGCGCGGATTCTTGCCCCCGGAAAACGCGGACTACACCTCCCATCGATATGTCGCCCGGCCACGACAGAGACGGGGCTCCGCTGTCGCGGGTCGAGAGCGACGGTCGAGCAGGTCCAGATCACCTTCGACTCGGCGCGAGGTACGCGTACAACCGCTGCGTCAATGCCTGGTGCGTGCTGGGGCCGGCTGCTGGAGCGCGTCGTCGATGATCCCCGGCATTCGCCGGGCCACCCCGGCGAGGAGGTCCGCGACCTGCACGCGCGGATCGTCGCGGGAGTCGACCATCGCCAGCCCCGCCAGGGGTGACACTCCGTCCGGCAATGCGCCGACGCCCGCCGCCCGCGCGCTGGTGCCGTCGGCCAACATCCGCTGAAGGCGGGTCAACCGATCGGCTGTCAGGGCACTCTGCTCGTCGTGGGTCACCAGCACCTGCCGCCGGCCACCGCTCCAGGACAGGACCGTCTCGGCCAGTGCCGGCAGCAGCGGTTCCAGCGGTGGGGGGATCGACCTGTCGTCGTTGTCGAGTCGGGCCAGGACAGCCCGCACGTGGCCCGGGCTGAGCCCGCCGAGGACATCGTCGGCGGCCGCGTCGAGTTGGCGTCGCAGTAGCGCGTCGCGGGCCTCGAAGAACCGGCGCACCGTCTGGTGGACGGGGAGCCGTCGCTTCATCCGCACACAATCGACGAACGCGGTGAGGAAGGCGTCCCAGTCGGTTCCGGCCGAGTGCCTGGCGTCGTACAGGGCGACAGCGGCCGGACGGTGCGCACTCGCCAGGCGGGTGCCGGCCGCGTACGACGGCTCGACCAGCAGGAGATCGACGATCCGGGTGACGAGGAAGAACTCCTTGTCGATCAGGTGGACGTGCGCACGGCCGGCCAGCGCCGTCCGGAGCCACCCCAGGGCCTCGTCCGCGCCAGAGCCCCGTAGGAACCGCCCGGACTTGAGCTCGTGCGGGGAGAACCGGAAGCCCGACCGCAGCGTGGTGATGAGCGCGACGGCCTCGTCGACGGTCAGGTCGACACTCGCGTGTGTGATCACCGGGGCGGTCGAGCGCAGCAGGTTGGTGCCGGAAAATCCGGACTCGTCGCAGGCGATCTCCACGACCGCGCCAACCAGCGCTTCCCTGAGCGGCATCCCGCCCTGAAGTGGTGATCTCACACCCGGGTTCCCGCCATGCCGACCATGGTCACCCGTGCACCCACTCAGAACAACCAGATTGCGGGACGTGACGCGGGGTAGGCACGAAGAGCCCGGACAGGACCGGCGCTTCGCATCGGGTCAGGCTCGCCGGGCGCGACGAGCCCGACCGGCACTGCTCCCGGTCAGTGGGGTGTGCCCAGCAGCCGGTCGTCGTCTGAATCGTTCACGGTCGGGGATGGCGGAGGCGTGTATCCCAGCTCGGACGAGATCTGGTTCGCGGTCTCCAGCAGCAGCGGAAGGGCTTGCTTCAACCTGTCGAGGCTCGCGATGACCTCGATCGCGGTCATCGAGGCGGCGGCGATGACCTGCCCCCGGGAGTCCCGGATGGGTGCGGCGACACACATGACGTAGGCGTCGTGCTCACCGTTGTCGATGGCCCAGCCCTGCTCGCGGATGCGGGCGAGTTCGCCCTCCAGGGATTCCTGGTCGGCGAACGTGGTGTCGGTGAACCTCTCGAAGACGACATGGGAGAGGAGACGGTCGCGCTCCGCCGAGGGTAGGTAGGCCAGGATCGTCTTACCGACGGCGCTCGCGTAGATCGACACCGCGCGCCCCACCCGCGACGGCAGCTTGACGGCGTCGAACGCCGGGCTGTCCACCTTGTCGATATAGATGATCTCGTCACCGGTCAGTTGCGCCAGGTGCACGGTGTGGCTGGTCTCCCGTTGCAGCGCCCGCAGGTGTGCGGCGGCGAACTGGCGCAGGTCCATCGAACCGAGCGCGAGTTCGGACAGCTCGATGACACCGCTACCGAGCACATAGGTGCCCGCGCCGGTGCGGCGTACGAAGCGTGCGGACTCCAGCGTCTGCAAGATGCGCAGGGCCGTGGACTTGTGGACGCCGAGCACGTCCGCCGCCTCGGTGAGCGACAGCGGGTGCTCCGCGGATCGACGGATGAGGTCGATCGCGCGGCGAATCGATTGCGCCAAGGCACTGTCTCCCCTCGCTGCGTCGGTCTGGTGCCGTCGCCATTGCGTATTACGCAATATAGTTGACGCCATACGCAATTGCTACTTGACACCGTTGCATATGGCGCTACGATCGTTGCAAATTCATCCGCATGACGCTGCCTCGCAACAGTGGAGTGACTATGGGTTATCAGCGCGCTCGCTCCATGACCGCGTTGAGCTCGCTGGAGACGGCCCTGCGGGATATCTCGGCGCGCGACCTCGGCGTTCCGGTCTCCCGGCTCCTCGGCGGCGTGAGCGCGGATCGGGTGCGGGCGACGCCGCAAATCGGAGCGGCGCCGGGCATCGAGCTGGACGTCACCGCGATCGAGCGGCATCCGTCCACACCGCACCCGCTGCGGATGGTCGAGGACGTCGTCTACGACATCCGACCCCGAGACGAGCGCTCCCTCGCCACGCTGGAGAGCGGCTCATGACGATGCCACGGCCCCGGGCGGCGGCCTCGGGCGCAGGGTGGTCCGGCACTGCCGCAGAGGCGCTGCCGGACGATGTCGACGCCAGCGTCCTCATCGGTCGCATCTGGGATCCGTCCGTTGACGGCCCGACGCCGGTGGTCGTCCGCGACGGTGTGGTCATCGACGTCAGCCGTCGATTCCCCACCGTCCGGGACATCTGCGAACTGCCCGATCCGGCCGCGGTGGTCGCCCGCCTCGCCGGGCCGCCGGTCGGCGACTTCGGGGAGATCCTGGCCAACACCGAGGCCGCGACCCGGGACCGTACCCGGCCGTGGTTGCTGGCTCCGGTCGACCTCCAGGTGCTCAAGGCCGCCGGGGTGACCTTCCCCATCTCGATGATCGAACGCGTCATCGAGGAGCGGGCACGGGGAGACCTGGCGCTCGCGGCGGACATTCGTCGCCGGATGCTCATCGACGTGGGCGTCGATCTGCACAGCCTGGTGCCGGGCTCGGCGGAGGCGGACCGGCTCAAGAGCCTGTTGGTCGCCGAGGGCATGTGGAGTCAGTACCTGGAGGTGGGGATCGGCCCGGACGCCGAGATCTTCACCAAGGGGCAGGTCCTCTCCGCCGTCGGCACCGCCGTTCCGGTCGGAGTGCTCGCCGCGTCGACCTGGAACAATCCGGAACCCGAGGTCACGCTCATCGTCGCGTCCACCGGGCGGATCGTCGGCGCCACCCTCGGCAACGACGTGAACCTGCGCGACGTGGAGGGTCGCTCGGCGCTGCTGCTTCCGCTGGCGAAGGACAACAACGCCTCGTGCGCCCTTGGTCCGCTGATCCGGCTCTTCGACGATCGGTTCGGAATGGACCAGGTGCGTCGGCTCGAGGTCAGCCTGGAGGTCCGCGGCGTGGACGGCTTCCTGCTGGAGGCGGTCTCGGAGATGACGCGGATGGCGCGCGACCCGGAGGAACTGGTGCGGCAGCTGATCGGCCCACACCACCACTATCCGGACGGTGCCGCCCTGATGCTCGGCACCATGTTCGCACCGATCCAGGACCGCGACCGCCCCGGTGAGGGCTTCACCCACAAGGTCGACGACGTGGTGCGGATCGGCTGCCCGGCGCTCGGCACCCTGGTCAACCGGGTGTGGCACGCGGAGGAGTGCGAGCCCTGGCAATTCGGCGTCCGCGATCTGATGGGCAATCTGGTGAGGAGAGGACTGCTGTGAACGTGGTCATCACTGTCGATCCACGCGACGGCCGGCGGCGTACGACGGATCTCGGCGAGACCGACGAACCTCAGCTGGAGGCCATCGCCGGCCGGGCGTCCCAAGCGGCGCAGTGGCTGTCCGGACTGGGCAGACTCGGCAGGGCGGAGACGCTCGACCGCATCGCCGACGTTCTGGAGTCGCGGCGCGCGGACCTGGTCGCCGCCGCGGAGGCGGAGACCGGGCTGAGCACCGCGCGGCTCGACGGGGAACTCACCCGGGCGGCGTGGCAGTTCCGGATGTTCGCCGACGTGTTGCGCGACGGGGGGTACGTCGAGGCGGCCATCGACCACGCCGCCGACACACCCCTCGGGCCCGGTCCGGACCTGCGACGGATGCTCGTACCCCTCGGACCGGTCGCGGTCTTCGGGGCCAGCAACTTCCCGTTCGCCTTCTCGGTCGCCGGGGGCGACACCGCCTCCGCGCTCGCGGCGGGTTGTCCCACGGTCCTGAAGGCCCACCCGTCGCACCCGCTCACGTCGCACGCCTGCGCCGCCGCGATCGAGTCGGCGATCCGCGACCAGGGTGGGCCCGACGGTGTGATCGGCACCGTGTACGGCGAACAGGCCGGGCGGTCGCTGGTGCGTCACCCCGCGATCCGCGCGGCGGCCCTGACCGGTTCCGTCGGGGCCGCCCGTGCCATCCAGGCGGCCATCGACGAACGGCCCGACCCGATCCCGCTGTACGCCGAGCTGAGCAGCGTGAACCCGATCGTCGTCCTGCCCGGCGCGGCCGCGGACCGCGGCGACCGGATCGCCGGAGGGCTGTTCACCTCCTTCACGGCCTCGGGCGGCCAGCTGTGCACCAAGCCCGGCCTGGCGTTCGTCCCGTCCGACCCGGCTGGCGATCAGCTGGTCGACGCGCTGCGGGAACGGGTCGCCTGCGCGGGGGGCGCGGTCCTGCTGAACGAGCGCATCCGGGACGCCTACGAGAACCAGGCGGCGGCGTTCGAACGAGCCGGCGCTCGGGTGTCGGCGCGACCCCAGGTCGAGGCCGGCGAAGGCTTCACGGTCGCGCCGACACTGCTGGAGGTCGGTCTGCCGGGTCTGACGGCCGAGATCGCCGACGAGTGCTTCGGCCCGCTGCTGATCGTGGTCCGGTATCGCGACGTCACCGAACTCGACGCCGCTCTGGCGACCGTCCCACCGTCGCTGACCGGTGCCGTCCACCACGGGGCGGCGGACCAGACCGCTGTGGTACGCCGGTTGGTCGACGTGCTCGCGGCCCGCGCCGGTCGCATCGTCTTCGACGGTTACCCCACCGGTGTCCGGGTGTCCTGGGCCCAGCACCACGGTGGACCCTGGCCGTCGACGAACGCCGTACACACCTCGGTGGGCGCCACGGCGATCCGGCGGTTCCTGCGCCCGCTGGCGTGGCAGGACGCCCCGGAGTGGATCCTGCCCGAGGAGCTTCGAGACGAGTACGCCGCCATTCCCCGTCGGGTGGACGGGAGGCTGGAATCGAAGACGGAATAGTCGCGACGTAGGTCGCTACCGAATGGTTCTTCTGGTGACGCCGGCCTGGTCGGCGCGCGGTTCTGCGAACTGATCCTGAATTGATTCGCGCGCCGTCGTCCTGGCGCTGCCGGAATCTGCTCTCGATTGTCGTCGTTGCGCCCGGCAAGAAGCGTCGATGACCGGGATCGCATTTCGTGGTTTTGGCCTGGACCGGGCGCGATATTAGCGCTCGCACGGTGAACTGGTCGCCCGGTGCCAGGGCGACAACCTGTTCCACGAATCCCGGAGTGCCCCGGTCGACGCCCGATGGTCCTGGGCTCGACGCCGAACTCCCTGTGGTGGGGAAGCCCCGGCCGCGTACCCCTGCTCAGGGCAGGGTGTGCGCGGCCGGGGTGGTTCGTCAGCCGATCACGGGGTCGCGTCGGTGGCCCGAAGCCGCAGCATGGTCCAGGACGCCGGCGGGAGGGTCAGCTGGACGCTGGTGTCGGCACTACGTGCCGTGCCGTTGGGGCGCGGCTCGGCGTGGTCTGGACCGGCGGCGGTGTTCTTGGCGTGCAGGTCGGCGCCGCCGACGGTGACGCACTCGATGATGCCGGCCAGCCGAGCGCCGCTGACGTCGACGGTCACCTCGGCCGGGGTGGTGACGACGCGGTTGACGAGGAAGACGGTCATCTCCCCGGTGCTGTCGTCCCAGGTGGAGACCGCGTCGACCGCGTCGATCTCGCCGAAGCGGTCGGTGGCCGTCGTGCTGCCGGCGCGGAGCACGTCGAGCACGGCTCCGCGGGCGTGCCGGGCGGTCCGGGCGAAGGGGTGGAAGATGGTCTGCCGCCAGGCCGGTCCGCCCGGCTCGGTCATGATCGGCGCGATCACGTTGACCAGTTGGGCCTGGCAGGCCGCGGTCACCCGGTCGCTGTGTCGAAGCAGGCTGATCAGCAGACCCCCGACGACGACCGCGTCGGCCACGCTGTAGTTGTCCTCCAGCAGGGGCGGGGCGACCGGCCAATCCTCGCCGCTCGGCGGGGTGGACGGAGTCGCGGACTGGTACCAGACGTTCCACTCGTCGAAGGCGATCATGATCTTCTTGGTCGATCTGCGGATCGCCCCGACGGAGTCGGCGATGGCGGTGACCGCGTCGATGTACCGGTCCATGTCCTCGGCAGAGGCGAGGAAGCTGGGCAGGTCGTCGTCGACCGGTTGGTAGTAGGCGTGCAACGAGATCAGGTCGACGTCGTCGTACGCCTCGGTGAGCACGTCCCGTTCCCAGCTGCCGAACGTCGGCATTCCGAGGTGCGACGAGCCGCAGGCGACGAGTTCGAGGTCGGGATCGAAGCGGCGCATGGCCTTCGCGGTCTGCGACGCGAGGCGCCCGTACTCGGTCGCGCTCCGCTGGCCGACCTGCCACGGGCCGTCCATCTCGTTGCCGAGGCACCACAGCCTGATCCCGTACGGCTCGGCCGCGCCGTTGTCGCGGCGCTGGTCGGCGAGGTGACTGCCGCCGCGGTGGTTGGCGTACTCGAGCAGGTCGACGGCCTCGGCGGTGCCACGGGTGCCGAGGTTGACCGCCATGATCGGGTCGACGTCCGCCTTGTCGACCCAGCGCATGAACTCGTCCAGCCCGAATTCGTTGGTTTCCAGGCTGTGCCAGGCGAGGTCCAACCTGGCGGGTCGTTGCTCGACCGGGCCGACGCCGTCCTCCCACCGGTAGGAGGAGACGAAGTTGCCGCCCGGATAGCGGACAGTGGTGACGCCCAACTCCCGGACGAGCGCGAGAACGTCACGTCGGAAGCCGTCCGGGTCGGCTGTCGGATGTCCCGGCTCGTAGAGGCCGGTGTAGACACACCGACCCAGGTGCTCCACGAACGAGCCGAAGAGCCGGCGCGGCACCGGCGCGACACGCCTTCGCGGGTCGAGGCCCAGGCGGTAGGGGAGTGGACTGTTCGTGCCGGCCGGCTGCTCCGGCGTTCCGTCGAGCTGGGTGTTCAGGGCTGGCTCCCTTCGTGCGAGGTCCCGCCGCCGACGTGGACGTCGCGACGGGGCCCGGGGGTGGTGGGTCGATGCGAGCTCTGGACAACATAGGGATGGCCGATTACGTTCTTGATCTATGTAAACGTTACCGATCACGTTTACGTAAGGGAATCCGATGCCCATGATCAAGGTTCGCGGCAGCCCGACCCCGAGGTTGCCCCGGTGTGGGTCGAGTGTCTCGTGTCCCCGCGCAGGGCGACCGCCATCGTCGAAGGTCTTCCCGGCGGCGGCCGGCGGTCGCGGCTGCCCGACTGGGTTGGCGGCGCGGGAGAGTGCGGCGGATGGGCTCCCGGTGCGTCCCCGGCGGTGGGGTGGACCGACGAGTGCTCGGGCCGTCGCATTTCGTCACGCTGCCGTTCGTCCGTCGCGCTGCCGTCCGTCACCGAAGGCAATCGTTGTTAGCGTGCCCACGGTCCCGGCAAAGGATGGGCCATGACCGTTTGACCGTCCTGGTAGGGCGGTTGGCGCGAGGGTGAAGAGGTCTTGTGTTCGTAATACTTGTCCGTTACGTTGGCAACACCCTGGAAACGTAACCGATAACGATTGCAGTCCAGAGGGAGCGGCATGACCGAGGTCAATGCGCCCGTGACAATGAGCGATGTCGCTCGGGTTGCCGGCGTTTCCACCGCGACCGTTTCGCGGGTGGTCAACGGGCATTACGGCGTCAGCGCCAACACCGTGGCCCACGTCCGTTCGACCATCGAGCAACTCGGCTACGAGTCGAGCCTGGTCGCCACGAGCCTCCGGCGCAGCCGCACCAACGTCCTCGGCCTGGTGACCCACAGCTTCCAGTCGTACACGGCGGAGGTGCTCAAGGGAGCGATGAAGGCGCTGAGCCGCTCGGGCTTCGATCTGATCATCTACGCCAACAGCGACCTCTACGGGTCGTACTCGGAGGGCTGGGAGCGGCGGCATCTGACCCGCCTGTCGGGCACCCTGACCGATGGCTGCATCGTGGTGACCCCCTGGGGTGAGGTGCAGAGCCGCACGCCAGTGGTGGCCATCGACCCGGCGAGGGGCTCGACCGGGCCCTCCGTGATGGCCGACAACCTCGCGGGCGCCACCACCGCCGTCGAGCACCTGCTCGCCCTGGGCCATCGGCGCATCGGGTTCATCGCGGGTCGTTCCAGCCTGGAGGCGGCCTGGTCCCGCGAGGAGGGCTACCGCACTGCGCTGACTGATGCCGGCGTCCCGGTCGACCCGACGTTGATCGGCCGAGGTGACTTCAACCCCGACTCGGCGGTGCCGTTGGCGCGCGAGCTGCTGCAACGGGTCGACCGTCCGACGGCGATCTTCGCGGCCAGCGACGGGATGGCCCTCAAGGTCCTGGAAGTCGCCAGGGAGCTGAGAATCGACGTCCCCGCAGACCTGTCCGTCGTCGGGTTCGACAACATTCCGGAGTCGGCGTCGACCGGGCCGGGCCTGACCACCGTGGACCAGTCGATGTACCACCTGGGATACGAAGCCGCGCGGATGCTGAAGTCACTGGTGACCGGCGATTGGACGGGGCCGCGCCGGATAGTGCTTCCGACCAGCCTCGTGGTCCGCAGCTCGACCGCGCCACCGAAGAGCACAGGATCACCGTGATGTGCATCCGCCGACGAGACTGCCCGGCCGTGTCGGAGGCCGTGCCGCACCGAGCGATCACGTCCGGCGTGCCCTTGGCATGACGCGGGAGGAGGTGTCAACGCAGAACCACGGCCAGATCCACCAGTGCATCGAGCCGGTCAGTCGGGTCGCATCCGCTGCCGGCGCAGAGAGGAGTGGAGCGTGACAACCGAACCGTACCATGGGCGCTTACGCCGGCTGGGCGGGCGTCGGCTCTCGGCGGCCCTCACCGCGGGAGTCATCGCCGTCGCAGCGGTCCTGCTCGTACCGCAACCGGCGGCGGCCGACACCCCGTGGCTGACCGTCTCCCCGGATCGCTACGCGTCGTTCACCGTCCCGGCCGCCTACGTGCAGGAGCAACTGGGCACGGTGTCGCAGGTCGTGGTGGAGGGCAACTTCGGCCCGTCCTCGGCCACGGCGGAGTTCGGGTTGACCCGCCGTGGTGACGTGTGGTCCGGCGTTCTGGGCGCACTCGAACCCGGGCTGTACCACTACCAGATCACCGCCGACGACACCAAGAGCATCAAGGACCCGACGAACGACACGAGTGTGGCGTCCGACCCGCTGCTGAGCACCTTCTTCGTCGCGGGTGACTCGGCACGGTGGTTGGTCGACGCGCCACCCGGCACCGGCGGTGAGGTCGGGACGCTGACCTACCGGACCAAGGCCGGGCAACGGTCCGCCCTGGTCTGGACACCACCGGGGTACGCGGCCAGGGGCCCGAAGGGCTATCCGGCGCTATACCTGCAGTCGGGTGACGGCATGGCGGCCACCGACTGGCTCGATCTCGGGCGGACCAGGCAGATCCTCGACAACCTCTCGGCCGCGGGCACCATCCGGCCGATGGTGGTCGTGATCGCCGACGGCTCGGGTGACAAGGAGCTGAAGGATCTACGCAGAGCGGTCGCCGACAACTACCGGGTCCTCCGCGATCCGGCACACCAGGCGATTGCCGGAGTGTCCGACGGCGCGACGGTGGCGGTGCGGGCAGCGCTGGCCAAGCCGGGTCAGTTCGGCTACGTCGGCTGGTTCTCGGGTCGGTCGGTCCCGGACGTCGACCGGAGGGACGCCAAGACGGTCAACCGCACCGTCAGGCTGTTGCGTCTCTACACGGGCAACGTGACCGATCCGGCGCACAACGCCACCTACCGGCTGGCGAAGGCGTTGGGTCGGGCCGACGTCAGGTTCGAGTCCGACGGGGTCAACCCGGACGGCGGCCCGAACTGGGACACCTGGCAGGAGAATCTGGTCGACTTCGTGCCACGGCTGTTCCGGCACGTGTCGGACCACGGGCCGAGCCCTGGTCACGGGCAGCTGACGGGGGAGTTCAACCCGCCGCCGGCGGGCACCACCCCGACGCCCTTCGTCAGCGAGGACGGGTTCGTCACCTTCGAGACCACCACCGACTTCGCGGACGCCCAGCACGTCACGGTGTGGGCGAACGTCGCGCCGGGAGGTAGCTGGTTGCGCGTGCCACTGGCTCGCGACGGTGACCGGTGGCGAGCGACGGTGGGGCCCCTCGACCCCTGGTTCTACTACTACCGGCTGATCGTCGACCGTGTCCCGTTCAAGGACACCTCGAACCCGACGAAGGTGACCACCGAACCGACGTGGAGCACCTTCCTCATCTCGGGGCCGGGTGCCCGCCTGCTGTCGGACGTCCCCGCCGGCCTGGGCGGGAAGGTCGAGACCATGACCTATGCCAGCACCGTGGCAGGCCAGGACCGCACGGCTCTGGTGTGGACCCCACCCGGGTACGACCCGGGCCGTGCCGAGCCGTACCCGGTCCTCTACCTCCAGCACGGCGGGGGTCAGAACTACACGGACTGGGTCGAGATGGGACGTGCCAAGCAGATCCTCGACCACCAGTTCCTCGACGGTGACCTGGTGCCCATGGTGGTCGTGATGGGCAACGGCAACTCGTCCAACTTCAACCGGGAGCTGCTGGAGAACATCGTCCCCACGGCCCGGGCCCGCTACCACGTCTCCGGCGAGTCGTCGCAGCAGGCCCTCGCCGGCCTGTCGATGGGCGGCGGGCAGGCGTTCGGGGTGCTGCGGGCGTACCCCGGCGAATTCGCCTACGTCGCCGCGTTCTCGGCCGGGTTCGGCAGCGGCACCGGCGTCGACGTGGAGGCGATCAACAGCGGGACGAAGATGCTGCGCCTGTACGTCGGTGACCAGACCGACTTCGTGTACCCGAGCTTCATGGCGTCCCTGACCACGCTGGACAACCTCGGTATCCGCTACGAGTTCGACGGGGTGACCCCCGGGCCGCACGGCTGGGACGTGTGGCAGAAGAACCTCATCGACCTGGCGCCGCGTCTGTTCAAGCGCTAGGAGCCGTTCCAGGCGACGCCACCGGGAGCAGGCTTCCTGCCCTGGTGGCGCCCGCCAGCGCACGGATGCCTCCGCACCGCCACCCCGAAGGGAACCACCTCAATGAAGAGAAGACGGATTCTCGCCACGGTTGCCATGCTCGCCGTCGGTACCGGCCTCGTCGCCTGCTCCTCCGACGAGGGCGGAAACGACGCGAGCAACTGCACGAACACCATCACGAAGAAGGACCTGCCGGTCGTGACGATGTGGGGCTGGTACCCCAACACCCAACTCGTCGTCGACAACTTCAACAAGCTGAACAACGAGGTGCAGGTCTGCTGGACCAACGTCGGGCAGGGCGGCGACGAGTACGACAAGTTCCAGACGGCGATCTCGGCGGGCACCGGCGCGCCTGACGTGATCATGGTCGAGGCGGACCGGATCCCGACCTTCCAGATCCAGGGCGCGCTCGTCGACATCAAGAAGTACGGCTACGACGCGGTCAAGGCCGACTACAGCGAGGGTGCCTGGAAGGACGTGTCGGTCGGTGACGCGGTCTACGGCGTCCCGGTCGACGGTGGCCCGATGGGCATGATCTACCGCAAGGACATCTTCGACAAGTACAAGATCACCCCACCGAAGACCTGGGCCGAGTACGAACAGGCCGCGCAGAAGGTCAAGGATGCCGGTGGACCGCTGTTCGGGGACCTCGGCGCGAACGTCCCGGCGGTCCTGATGGCGCTCCAGATCCAGAAGGGCGCCACGCCCTTCACCTTCGACCCGGCGCAGCCGAAGTCGATCGGTGTGAAGCTCAACGACCAGGCGTCCAAGGACGTGCTGGACTACTGGGGTGGCCTGGCCAAGAAGGGCCTGGTCGGGACGCAGGACCAGTTCACCCCGGAGTACATCTCCGGCGTGATCAACGGCAACTACGCGACGTACATCTCGGCGGCGTGGGCGCCCGGCTACCTCACCGGCGCGGGCGTCGGCAAGGGCGAGGACACCGGCAAGTTCGCGGTGGCGCCGCTGCCGCAGTGGGACGAGGCCAACCCGGTGCAGGTGAACTGGGGCGGGTCGGCGTTCTCGGTGACCAAGCAGTCCAAGAAGCCGGAGTTGGCGGCGAAGGCCGCCTACGGGCTGTACGCCGACAAGGAGTCACTCACCGACGGCTGGACCAACCAGATCATCTTCCCGCTGAACCTCACGGCGCTGAAGGACCCCGCGTTCATCGACCTGAAGGTGCCGTTCTTCGACGGCCAGCAGGCGAACAAGGAGGTCTACGTCCCCGCCGCCGACGCCTACCAGGGCGTCGCGTACGCCCCCTTCGGCCAGTACTACCTCGACGCCATGACGAAGCAGGTCAGCGAGGTCATCAAGGGGTCCATCACCGGTTCCCAGGCGGCCGACCGGATCCAGGAGGACGTGGCGAAGTACGCCAAGGAACAAGGCTTCACCGTTCAGTGACCTCACGGGTGGGCCGCGCCGTCAGCGGGCGGGCGGCCCACCCTCGACCCTCGGCGTCCACGTCCCGGAGAGACCACAATGACACTCCTGACCGAGAAGAGCGCACCGCGCGCCCGCAACGGGACGCGCACGATCCGTGGCAAGGTACACCTCCGCGAGCACCTGATGGGGTGGCTCTTCGTCGGGCCATTCGGGATCGTCTTCCTGGCGTTCCTCATCGCTCCGCTGGCGTACGCGCTGTATCTCAGCCTCTTTCAGAAGAAGCTGATCGGCGGCACCAGCTTCGTCCTCTTCGACAACTACGTGAAGGCGTTCACCGACCCGAGTTTCCTGTCCGGGGCGTGGTTCGTCATCCGCTTCTCGCTCGTCTCCATCCCGATCCAGATCGTCCTCGCGCTCGCGATGGCCCTCATCCTGGACGCGGTGACCACGCTGTTCGCTCGCTTCTCCCGCCTGATGATCTTCCTGCCGTACGCGATCCCGACGGTCATCGGCGCCGTGATGTGGGGGTTTCTCTACAGCAAGGGCTTCGGCCCGCTCACCGACATCTTCGGGCTGTTCGGCGCCACCGCACCGGATTTCCTGAGCAGTGATCTGATCTTCTACGGCCTGCTCAACGTCGTCACCTGGCAGTGGGCCGGCTATTACATGATCATCCTGTACGCGGCGTTGCAGGGCGTCGATCCGACGCTCTACGAGGCCGCCCGGATGGACGGCGCCGGGCGGTGGCAGATCGCGACGCGGATCAAGATCCCGCTGATCGCACCCGCGCTGATCCTGATCCTGGTCTTCTCGCTCATCGGCACCCTGCAGTTCTTCAACGAACCGCAGATCCTGCGATACCTCGCCGCGGGCACGATCGGGACGGACTTCACCCCCAACATGTACGCGTACCAGCAGGCGTTCGCGCTGGCCAACTTCAACTACGGGTCGGCGATCTCGTTCGCCCTCGGCGGCATCGTCTTCATCTGCGTGTACGCCTTCCTGTTCTTCACCCGCAAGCGGAGGAGCTTCCTGTAGATGACCGCCCCCACGAGCGTCCGCGCCGGCTCCCGTCGGCCGCAGCGCTATCTCCCGCTGCAGATCCTCCTCGGCTTCCTGGTGATCTATTTCCTCGTACCGTTCTGGTGGGTCGTCGTCAACAGCTCCAAGGACGCGCCGGGCCTTTTCGGCGGCGACAACACGCTGTGGTTCGCCGACCAGGTCGACTACCTCGGCAACCTTCGGCAGCTCTTCACCTACGACGGGGGCATCTACCTGCGGTGGATCCTCAACTCGACGCTGTACGCCATCGCCGGTGGCGTGGGCGCCACGGTCCTGGCGGTGATGGCCGGCTACGGGTTCGCCAAGTACCGTTTCGCCGCGCGGCGTTTCAGCTTCGCCGTCGTGCTCGGCGCGTTGATGGTCCCCGCCACCGCCCTGGTCATCCCGACCTTCATCATGTTCTCCCGGCTCGGCCTGACCAACACGGTGTGGGCGGTGATCCTGCCGTCGCTGCTCAACCCGTTCGGCGTCTACCTGATGCACGTGTACGCGCGCGACGCGGTGCCCGACGAACTGCTGGACGCGGCGCGGGTCGACGGCGCGGGAGAGGTGCGCACGTTTCTCCAGATCGCCCTTCCGATGATGCGTCCCGCGGTGGTCACCGTGCTGCTGCTGTCCGCGGTGGCGTCCTGGAACAACTACTTCCTGCCGCTGGCGATGCTCTCCGACAACCGGCTCTTTCCCGTCACCGTCGGTCTCGGCCTCTGGCAGGGGATCGCGTCGGCGAACAACGCCGGAGGCACCTCGCTGTGGAGCCTCATCATCCTGGGCTCGCTCGTGTCCGTGATTCCGCTGATCATCGCGTTCTTCAGCCTGCAACGGCACTGGCGCGGCGGGCTGTCCGTCGGAGGCCTCCGGTAGGCCGCGCCCGTGCCACCAGCCAGTGCACCACCCCCCTCAAGGATCGCCGCGAACCCCCGCGGCGCGGACGGATGACAGAGGAGTCTGCTGATGTCGACGACGAATCGACAGCTGCGTAGCGGCCAGTGGTTCGGTGCGGAGGGCCGCAACGGTTTCATCCACCGGTCCTGGATGCGCAACCAGGGGTTCGCGGACGACGTCTTCGACGGCCGTCCGGTGATCGGCATCGCCACCACCTGGTCGGAGCTGACCCCCTGCAACGCCCATTTGCGGGATCTGGCCGAGTCGGTGAAGCGGGGCGTGTGGGAGAGCGGTGGCCTGCCCCTGGAGTTCCCGGCGATGAGCCTGGGCGAGCCCCTCATGCGTCCCACGACCATGCTCTACCGCAACCTGCTGGCGATGGAGTTGGAGGAGTCGGTCCGGGCCAACCCGCTCGACGGGGTGGTCCTGCTCTCCGGCTGTGACAAGACCACCCCCGGCCTGCTGATGGGAGCGGCGAGCGTCGATCTGCCGACCCTGATGCTGACCGGTGGCCCGATGTTGAACGGCAAGTTCCGGGGCCAGGACATCGGCTCGGGCACCGTCGTCTGGCGCTTCACCGAGGAGATGCGGGCGGGCCGGATGAGCGCGGCCGACTGCGCGGAGGCGGAGGTCGGCATGTCCCGCAGCCGGGGGCACTGCATGACCATGGGGACCGCCTCCACGATGGCCTGCGTGACCGAGGCGCTGGGCGTGCAGCTCCCGGGGGCCGCCGCCGTGCCCGCTGTCGACTCCCGGCGGTACGCGCTCGCGCACGCCGCCGGCCGCCGGATCGTCGCCATGGTCGAGCAGGACCAACGGTTGTCCACGGTGCTCACCAGGCAGGCATTCGAGAACGCGGTCCGGGTCAACGCCGCGATCGGCGGGTCGACGAACGCCGTCGTACACCTGCTCGCGGTTGCCGGCCGCCTCGGTGTCCCGCTGACGCTGGAGGACTTCGACGCCCTCACCGCCGACGTACCCATGCTGGTCAACCTCATGCCGTCCGGGGCGTACCTGATGGAGGACTTCGCCTACGCGGGCGGCGTCCCGGCCGTGATGGCGGAGATCGCCCCGCTGCTGCACATGGACCATGTCACCGTCAGCGGCAAGAGCGTGGCGGACAACGTCGCCGGCGTGAAGTGCTGGAACCGGGACGTCATCGCCACCATGGCGGAGCCGTTCCAGCCCGCCGGCTCGGGCACCGTGGTGCTGCGCGGGTCGCTCGCGCCGTCCGGGGCCGTGCTGAAGGTCTCCGCGGCCTCCGCGCACCTTCTCACGCACACCGGGCCGGCGCTGGTCTTCGACCGGATCGAGGAGTACGTCGTGGCCGCCGACGATCCGGACCTCGACGTCACCCCCGACACGGTGATCGTGGTACGCAACGCCGGGCCGCGCGGCTACCCCGGTTTCCCGGAGGTGGGCAACGTGCCCATGCCACGACGGCTGCTCGCCGACGGCATCACGGACATGGTGCGGATCTCCGACGCCCGGATGAGTGGCACCGGGTACGGCACGTGTGTCCTGCACGTGGCCCCGGAGGCGTCGGTGGGTGGCCCGCTCGCGTTGGTGCGTACCGGCGACCTGGTCCGCGTCGACGTGGCGACGCGATCGCTGGACCTGCTGGTCGACGACGCGGAACTCGCTCAACGCCGCGCCGCCTGGCAGCCGCCACCGCCGGTCGCCGACCGGGGATGGGTACGGCTGTACAGCGAGCACGTCCTGCAGGCCGACCAGGGCGCGGACCTGGACTTCCTCGTCGGCGGCAGCGGCAGCGACGTGCCCCGGCACTCGCACTGACACGAGACAGCAACCACCGGTCGCCGCGGGGGAGGGGTGGCCCGCCGGGGGAAAGCGCGCGGCGGGCTCAGCAGCCGATCAGGAGGAGATCGCCCGCGCCCACGGCACGAGGAGGCGTTCGAGACCGGCCATCAGGTAGAAGAGCAGTGCGCCCATGAGCGCGAGCAGGATCAGCGCCGCGAACGCGAGCGGGGTGTCCGCGGACTGACCGGAACTGGCGATCACCGCGCCGAGCCCGGCCTGCGGGTTGATCACTTCGCCGATGATCGCGCCGATGATGGCGAGTGAGGTCGCCACCTTCAGACCGACGAAGATCTGCGGCAGGGCCCACGGAAGTCGGACCTTGAGGAAGGTCTGCCACCACGAGGCGGAGAGGGAGCGGGCCAGCTCGCCGAGGTCGTTCGGTGTCGAGGTCAGGCCCGCCATGGTCGAGATCAGGATCGGGAAGAAGCAGAGCAGCACCACCATCACGATCTTGGTCTCGTAGCCGAAGCCGATCCAGACCAGGAGCAGCGGCGCGAGCGCCACCTTCGGCACGGCGTTGATGCCGGCGACCATCGGTAGGACCATCCGCTCGACGGTGCGGGATGCCGCGAGCAGGACGGCCAGCAGGAGCCCGCCCACCGCCGCGATCCCGAACCCGATGATCGTCTCCAGGAAGGTGATCCAGGTCTGCCGGGCCAGGTGACCGGGGAGTCGCAGGAACGCGTCGACCACGTCCGGGGGCGCCGGCAGGAAGAAGGGCTCGATGTCGAAGACCCAGGTGGACAGCCACCAGAGCCCGGTCGCGAGCGCCGCGCCCAGGGCCGGCAGCCCGAGGGTGTGCCAGCGTCGTTGTGCCTGGGCGTCGCCGGTCACGACTTCTTGACGAAGGTCGGGTCCACGACGGCGGCCGGCGTCAGGCCCGTCGGAATCAGGTTGGCGCGTTCGAGGACGGCGATGGTCTGGGCCACCCGCGACGCGTCCATGAACCCGATCGGGGCGCCGTCGGCGGGACGGACGTGCGGGGTCATCGCCTCGATCTCGCCCTTGCCCGCCGCCACCGTGTAGGTGGGCTTGGCCTTGTTGAGGATCGTCGCCGCCTCGTCCGGGTGCTCGACGCTGTACGCCAGGCCCTTGAGTGCGGCCTTGGTGAACCGCTGCACGAGGTCGGGGTCCTCGCTGATGAGCGACGGGGTGGTGATGATCGCGTTGCCGAACAGGTCCGGTAGGTAGTCGCTGTAGGGCAGGACGACGACGTCCTTCCGGGCGGCCGTCTGCAGGGCGCCGCGGCTGAGCAGGAACGTGCCCAGTGCGTCGACCCGCCGGCTCGCCATGAGCCCGTTGAGGGCGGTGGGTTGCACGCCCTCGATCTTCACCGTCGCCGGATCGAGCCCGGCCAGCCGCGCGTACGCCGGGAAGAGCAACTCCGTCACGGAGCCGCTGCCGGTGGCGATCGTCTTGCCCTGGAGGTCCTTCGGGGTGGTGATGTTGGTGTCCGTGGTGGTCATCACCGAGATCAGCGTCTGCTGGTGCACGGCGGCGATCGCCCGCCAGTCGGTGAACTCGCCCTTGCCCGCCTGGATGACGGCACCGGTGAAGTCGAGAGCGCCGAACTGGACCTGCCCCGACTTGAGCGCCGTCAGGTTCTGCTGGTTGCCGGCGCCCTCCTTGATGTCGACCTCGATGCCGACCTCGGCGAAGTAGCCTTTCTCCTTGGCCACCCACGCGAAGGCGTCCCGGCCCACCGCGCCGAACGCGGTGATGTAGGCGACCTTGTCGATCTCACCGCCGGGCGGGTCGCCGCCGCTGTCGTCGGTGTCGCCGCAGCCACCGGCCGCGAGAGCCACGGCCAGCCAGGCCGCGACGAGCGTGGAGAAGCGCTTACCCATGCGGTGCCTCCAGCCTCCGGGCTCGCGACGCGTGGCCAAACCCTGTCGAGGGGATCGGCCGGACGACGCGAGGTCGGCATCGATAGACGATTTTAGATCAGGTGAGCGGTGTTCGTCTGTCCCGAGTCGGTGATGAGGTGGGCGGGCAACGGCTCTTGTGCGTCCACAATGGAGACACAGCCTGACGGCACCTTGAAATAGGCATGATCACCGATATGCTTGCGCTCGGCGGCTCCCGGCTCGTGACCGCCGCGCGCTCGACCGAGTGCACCCGTACGACCCCGCTCTCGGGGCTCACCGAGGAGCGCGATGGCTGACCCTCTGGTTCCCTCCGCCCGGGCCCGCGCCGTGGTCCGCGGCGCCTACGACACGCACGTGCACGTGGCCCCCGACGTGATGGCCCGACGCATCGACGACGTCGACCTGGCGCACCGCTGCGCCGAGGTCGGGCTCGCCGGTTTCGTCCTCAAGTCCCACTACGTGGCGACTGCCGAGCGGGCAGCGGTGGTCCGCAAGGTGGTGCCCGACGTCGACGTCCTCGGTGCCATCACCCTCAACGGCGCGATGGGCGGCATCAACCCGGTCGCGGTCGAGGTCGCCGCGCGACAGGGTGCCCGGATCGTGTGGATGCCGACGGTGGACTCCGGAAACCAGCGGCGCAGCACCGCCACCGATCTGCCGGGTGCCACACCGGCGATGTGGGGCGCCTTCCAATCCGACCTGCACAGCCAGGGCATCGTGCCGGACCCGGTCGAGGTCGTCGATGCCGAGGGGCGGGTCCTTGACCGCGTACGCCAGGTGCTGCGGGTGATCGCCCGACACGACATCACGCTCGCCACCGGCCACCTGAGCGGCGCCGAGATCGCCGCCGTGGTCCGGGCCGCGGCGCAGGAGGGGGTACGCCGGATCGTGGTCACCCATCCCGAGTTCACCTCGCAGCGACTGACGCCCGCGCGGCAGCGCGAGCTGGCCGAGGCGGGTGCCCTGTTGGAGCGCTGCTTCACGACCCCGCACTCGGGCAAGGTCGACTGGGCGGACCTGTTCGCCACCATCCGGTCGGTAGGTGTGGCGCACTCCGTCCTCTCCAGCGACCTGGGGCAACCGTTCAACCCGCCGGTGGAGGACGGTCTGGCGCTCTTCGCCGACCGACTGTTCGCCGCCGGCTTCACCGAAGAGGAGGTCCACGTCATGGCGGTGGTCAACTCGCGCCGCGTGGTGACGCCGGCCGGGACGACGCCGGCATGAGCGGGCGACGGATGCTGGTCATCGGCGCTCACTCGGCCGACTTCGTCTGGCGGGCCGCCGGAGCCGTCGCCACGCACACGCGGGCCGGCGGCGAGGCCGTCGTGTTGGCGCTCTCGTACGGCGAGCGGGGCGAGTCCGGCGAGCTGTGGAAGGACCCGCAGCAGACGGTGGAGAACGTCAAACGGCTGCGGCACGCCGAGGCGGAACGGTCCGCCGCCGCGGTCGGCGCCCGGTTCGAGGCCTTCGACCTGGGCGACTACCCGCTTCGGATCCGGGACGAGGACATCGACCGGCTGGCCACGCTGATGCGCGAGTTCGCGCCGCACGTGGTGCTCACCCACCCCGAGCGCGACCCCTTCAACCCGGACCACCCGACCGCGCACGCCGCGGTGGCGACCGCCCGGCAGCTCACCGCGGGCGCCGGCGTGGCCAGCGGCTTCCGGACCGTCCCGCCCTCGGAGTTCCTGGCCTTCGAACCCCACCAGCCTGAACTCTGCGGGTTCGTCCCCAGCGTGTTCGTCGACATCACCGAGGCGATGCCCGCCAAGCGGGAGGCGATGGCGGCGATGGGGGCTCAGGGCTACCTGCGCGAGTACTACACCCAGCGCGCCGACCATCGTGGCAACCACGCCCGCCGGGTGACCGGTGACGCGGCCATCCGGCAGGCGGAGGCGTTCCAACGGTTGATCCCGAACGTCGTGGTGGCGCTGTGAATGCCGTCCACGACGCGGCGGACGTCGACCCGACGGTGATCGAGACACTGACCGCTGCCGGGGTGGCAACCGTCTACGAGGCCGCCGGTCGACGTGGCCTGATCGACGTGCACCTCGTGCAGGTGGTGCCGGGTTCCCGGGTCGCCGGCGTCGCCCGGACCGTCGTCTGCGGCCAGGGTGACAATCGGGCGGTGCACGAGGCCATGACGCTCGTCCGTCCCGGCGAGGTGCTCGTGCTCACCATGCCCGAGCCGGCCCCCGTCGCGCTGATCGGCGAGCTACTGGCCACGCAGGCCAAGGTCGCCGGGGCGGCCGGCGTGCTGGTCGACGCCGCGGTACGGGACGTCGACGAGCTCCGCACGCTCGGACTGCCGGTCTGGGCCCGCTGGTGCCGGGTGCGTGGAGCCACCAAACGCGAACGTGGTTCGCTCGACGTGCCGGTGCCGGTGGGCGGTGCGACAGTCGAGCCGGGGGACATCATGGTGCTCGACGCCGACGGGGCCGTGGTGGTGCGGCGGACGAGCGCGGACGCCGTGGCCGCCGCGACGAGGAACCGGATGGCCAGGGAGACCGGACTGCGGGCCCGGCTGGAAGCCGGCGAGTTCAGTTACGACCTGCACGGGATGCGGACCGAGGACGAGCCCGGCGGGCGGTAGGACCGGCCGGACCGGCCGACCCCACCGCCCGGCCTGTTCAGCCCAGGTACTTCTCCCACGGGCCGGTGATGGCCAGGGTCAGGCCCGGGTCCTGCATGTTGACGAAGAGCACCTGGCCGTCGGCGCTGAAGGTCGGCCCGCAGAACTCCGAGTCGTTGAGCATGTTGCGGGCGATCGCGTACGTCGGGCCGCCTGGGATCGTGCTGAGCACGTGGGAGGCGCCCTTGCCGTCCTCGGCGAGGACCAGGCTTCCCCACGGGGTGACGGTCACGTTGTCCGGGCCGTCGAAGGTGATGTCGGTGTACTTGACCGGCGTCCCCTCCTCGGCGGCGGTCTGGTGCGGGAAGTACGTCACCAGCTGGATGGTCTGGTCCTTGAAGTTGTAGAACCAGACCATGCCGTCGTGCGGCGCCGCGTCGGACGGCAGGTCACCCTCGTCCCAGGCGAAGGAGTTGACCACGTACACGCCCTCGTCGGTGCTCCACACGCCCTCGAACTTGCGTCCGCGGGTGACCTGGCCGTCGGTGAACTGCTCGCGCACGGACGTGTGCCGCGCGTCGCGGTCCGGCACCTCGATCCACCGCACGGGGAAGGGGCGGCCCAGCTGGGCGGAGGTCAGGTAGGCGACGTCCGGCAGCACCGAACCGTCGTCCATGATGATCTGCATGGCGGCGAGGACGCCCGCGTTCGGCGCGAGGCGGGTCAGCACGCCCGGGCCGACCTTGACGCCGCGCGGTGCCGACCAGCGGTAGAAGAGGCCGTTGGGCTCGTCGGCGTCCTCGGACAGGTAGATGTGGGTGCGGTCCTTGTCGATCGCCAGGGCCTCGTGGGAGTAGCGGCCCAGGCACTTGATCGGCCGCGGGTCCGCGCTGCCGTCGGCCCAGACCTCGAAGACGTAGCCGTGGTCCTTCTGGTAGGTGCCGGTCCGGCCGCCCTCTTCCCACTCGTCGCCGGCGCGGTCCTCGGTCTCCTCGCAGGTCAGCCAGGTCCCCCAGGGGGTCGGGCCGCCCGCGCAGTTGGAGATGGTGCCGGAGAGGGCGACGAACTCGCCCAGGTTCCGGCCCGCACGGTCGGTCTTGATCACGGTGCAGCCGCCGGCGTCGACGGCGCCCGGGTCGTAGACCGTCCCCTTGACGTGCGGTACCCCGAACTCGGCACCCGGGTCGATCTCGTGGTTCTGGATCAGGGTGTACCGGCCGTGGCCGGCGTCGAAGACGGCCATGCCGTCGTGGTCGGCCGGGGTCATGCCCTGACCGCGGTCCAGCCGGGTGACGCCGGTCCGGGTGACCACCGTGTAGCTGAAGCCCTTGGGCAGGGCGAGGACGCCCTTGGGGTCGTCCACGAGCGGCGGGAACGGCACGTGGCCGGACGTGACCGGCGGGTGCGGCCGGCCCGGGCTGGCCTGCGCCAGGGACGGCAGACCGCCGGCGACGGCAAGGCCCACACCGGCGGCGGCGCCACCAGCGAGGAAGGTACGACGAGAGGAAGGCACGTGGATCAGCTCCTGGTCAGGACAAGTGCGACGAGTCGGAGCCAACTCGTGCGGACGAACAGCAACACGTCGTCGACGGGATCGGCCGGTGACATCGGGGTGAAGAAACAGGGCCGCCCGCGACCCGACGTTTCCCGTGCGCACGGTGGGTAATCAGCCGCGCCCACCCAGTCCGGGGGTGCACACCCCTCACGCGAAGGAGCCGATGGCCGTGTCAGATCAGAACATCACCGTTGTCCTCGTTCACGGCGCGTTCGCCGAATCGGCGAGTTGGAACGGTGTGATCGAGCGGCTGGGCGCTGGCTACTCCGTGGTGGCCGCCGCCAACCCGCTCCGCAGCCTCGCCGGAGACGCCACCTACGTCCGGGACGTGGTGCGGGGGGTCGGCGGACCGGTCGTGCTCGCCGGCCACTCGTACGGCGGCATGGTCATCACCGAGGCGGCAGCGGACGAACCGATGGTGCGCGGCCTGGTCTACGTCAACGCGTTCGCCCCGGAGACGGGTGAGTCGGCGATAGCGCTGTCCGGCAAGTTTCCCGGCAGCACGCTCGCCGACACGTTGGTCTCCTACCCGGTGGCGAGCGGCGGAAACGAGGTGGCCATCGGGCAGGACGCCTTCCACGAACAGTTCGTCGCGGACGTCTCCGAGGACACTGCGGCGTTGATGGCGCGGACCCAGCGGCCGATCACCGAGCAGGCGCTCGGCGACACGCTCTCGACGTCCGAGCCGCCGTGGAAGTCGTTGCCCAGTTGGTTCGTCTTCGGCGACGCGGACCGCAACATCCCGGTCGCCGCGCACCGCTTCATGGCCGAACGCGCCGGTGCCCGGGGCGCCCGCGAGGTCGCCGGCGCCTCCCACGCGATGACGATGTCCCAGCCCGGCGAGGTCGCCGAGTCCATCATCGAGGCGGTACGGGGCGTCGGGGCTGGATAGCGCCGGTGTGACCGGTTCGCGCACAGCGGGCAGGGTGGGCGCGCGAACCCACCGACGATCTCGACGTACGGCCCCAGCCGCCGGTTCCCGGCGCGGCGGGGCCGTTCGTCGTCGGTCGTTGACAGAACCTTCCTCCGGCACGACGCAACCTGACGGTCATCCTGACCCGTCGAGGGTGCGGAGGAGGGAGCCTCGATGGCGGATGCCGAAGGTGAGTTCGTGGAGTACGTCTCCGCGCGACTACCGAGCCTGCATCGGACCGCGTTCCTGATGTGCGGTGACGCCCATCTGGCCGACGACGTGGTGCAGCAGACGATAACCGCGTTGTACGTGAACTGGCGTCGGGTCAGCCGGGTCGACAACGTCGACGCGTACGTGCACCGGATGCTGGTCCACAAACTCGTCGACGAGAAGCGGCGGAGCTGGGCGAAGGTCCGACTCTTCGGGTCGGTGCCGGAACCAACGCGCGTGCCTGTCACACCGCACGACGAGGTGGCCGAGCGGGACAGCCTGGTCACCGCGCTCGCCCATCTTCCTCGCGGCCAGCGCACCGTACTGGTCCTGCGGTTCCTCTGCGACCTGTCGCTGGTCGAGACGGCAGCGGCGATGGGCTGTTCCGAAGGCAACGTGAAGTCGCAGACGGCTCGGGCGCTGGCGGCGGTCCGCCAGGTGCTCGACCTCACCGAGATGTCCGGAAGGAGTGCGAGATGACGGTGGACGAGCAGCGGATCGCCACGCTGCTGCATTCGACGCCGGTTCCCGAGCCACGGGTCGACGTGGCGCGCGCGATCCGTGACGGTAGGCGTCGCCGACGACGCCGTCGCACCGGCGTCGTCGCCGCGGTGACCGTGCTGGCCGGGCTCGGCGCCGTGGGTGCCGTCGGGCTCGGTGGGGCCGCCCGGCCGCCGGCCCCGGACACACCGTCCGTGGTGGCGGCACCGACCGCCGTCGCGTCGACCGCGGCGGTCCCGCCGGTCACCTGCGAGGCGTCGTGGTTACCGCAGCCGATCGGGGGTCCGGTCGCGGTGGCGGACGGCGTGGACCCGACCGGGCGGTACATCGTGGGCGACATCGGCACCGGGAAGGAGGACGGCAGGATCGTGCTCTGGACCGACGGCAAGGCGGCAGTCCTGCCGGCCGGCGCGCGACACGCGGCGGCGGTCAACGCGCGGGGCGACGTGGTCGGCACCGGTGGCGACGGCATCGGCTGGGTCTACCACGCCGGGAAGCTGCGCTTCCTGACCACTCCGCCCGGCTACCAGGCCGTTCTCGTGCACGCGGTCAACGGCCGGGGTGACATCGTCGGCACCGCCCGCGGAGCCCGCGATTCTCGGCAGGCGGTGCTGTGGTCGGCGGAGCGACCGCAGGAGTACCGGCTGGTCGGGCGGCCGGGATCCGCCGCGACGGCGATCACCGAGGACGGTTCCGTCGTCGGCGCGATGGGTTCCCTTCCCTACCGCTGGACGCCGGAGGGCACCGGGATCGCGCTGGCGGTGCCCGAGGGCGTCCCGTACGCCTCGGTGGAGGCGGCGCGCGGCGAGTGGGCGGTCGGCATGGCTCCCGGTGATCGGCAGGGCGGTGCCGTGCAGATGCTCCCGGTGCGGTGGAATCTCACCACCGGGGTGGTGAGCCTGATGCCGTTCCCGAGCATCACCGGGGTCGCCGGCAGCGGTGAGGTGCTGGTTGACGACGGCGCGCCGCTGCTCGTCGCCCCGGACGGCACGTCCCGCCGGTTGCCGGGCCGAGTTGGGGTCCGGGCGACCGAGGCGGGCACGTACTCGGCCCATGGGATCAGCGACGACGCCATGACCGTGGTCGGTGCCGTCTACGAGAACGAGGCGTACCGGCCCCTCGTGTGGCGCTGCCGCCGCTAGCGGGTGCGACCGCCGGCTGGTGATCCGGGTCTGACACGGGAAGGGGCGGTGCCCGCCGACCAGAGGGTCGGCGGGCACCCGACGCCGCCGGACGCGCGCCCCCGTGTGCCACGGCTCAGCCGAACACTGCGTACGTCCGGCCGTGGCCGGCCCGGCTGACGATCGGTGTCGATGTCGTCATGCCTCTGATCGTCGCGGCAACCGGGGCGGGGTCGGCTCCCGCCGGCAGGGGAGGGTGCTCCCTCACGGGAGGGACTGCCCCGAATCCCGATCCCGTTCGTTACCGGTGATCCCGGCGGCCCGGTCGTGGGCCCGACTCAGGATGGTCTCCGCCTCCTGCCGGGCAGCAGCCACGATCTCCTCGCATTCGCGCGTCGCTGCGGCGCGGTGGTCGTCGGCCTGCTTCTCGGCGAGGCTGAGGATCTGCTCCACCCGGGTGCCCAGGCCAGTGAGCGTGGGTCGTTCGTGCCACTGTCTCCGCGACGCGGCCGAGGTGTCGGCGGTCGCGGTGGTGCCGTCATCGTCGACCGGGCCGTCTCCCACCAGATCGACCTCGGTCGTGCCGAGCAGGGAGAGGCCGATGCCGAGCGCGGCGACCGCGACTCCGGACCACAGGGCGGCGGGCCCGAGAGACGGCCCGACGGTCGCACCGACGCCCAGGCCGAAGAGGACGGCCGCAGTCTTGACTGGCTTTCGCATGGCTCATCCTCTGCGCTACGGGAGGAAGGGCTTCCTTTTCCAGCATGCTGAGCCAGTCAACCCGTGGCCGACTACTGCTCGGGCGGAAGGACGCTGCGCACCGCGACGCAGGGGTCCGTCGCGGGCGCGGCGGCGTGGATCGCCTCGGCGGCGCGGGCGGCGAAGTCGCGAAAGGCGTCGCGCTGATCCTCGGGTAGCCCGCCCAGCACGTGCTCCTCGGCGTGGGCGACCCGCCGCTCGGCGTCGGCGAGCGCCGTACGCCCTTGGTCGGTGGCCACCACCCGGCGGGCGCGCCGGTCCTGGGGGTCGAGCTTCCGTTCGATGAGACCGGCGTTCTCCAGGTCGTCGATGACGTACGTCAGGACGCTGCGGTCGATGGCCAGGCGGGTCGCCAGGGCGCCCTGCGTGGGCACGTCCTCGTGGACGACGACGGCCAGGATGTGGTAGCCCCGGCTGCCGTGCGGAAGGTCGTTCAGCATCTCCTCGACGTACTCGTGCCAGCGGCGCAGCACCACGCCCAGGGACCAGCCGAAGGTCGATCCGCGCTTGCGGTCAGCCGGCAGTTCACACGGGTCGGTGGCGGCCATGCACCGGACGCTAACAGGCGAGGTGTCGATCGAAACGACGTTCTGAGCCGGCTGGAATGCGTGGGTGAGCAACTGCGTTGTGGGACATACGATCTGCCCAACAGATCATATGATGGCACCACGATCACGGAGATGCTGACGAAATGGCTGATTACGGTCACGAAATCCAGTTCGGGACGTTCCTGACGCCCAGCGCTCAGGACCCGGATCGCGTGGTGGCGCTCGCCGAGCTGACCGAGGCTGCCGGCCTCGACCTCACCAGCTTCCAGGACCACCCGTACAACGCCGACTACCTCGACACCTGGACCCTGCTGAGTTGGGTCGCCGCCCGTACCGAACGGTTGCGGATCTCGGGAAACGTCCTCAGCCTCCCGCTGCGCCCACCGGCCGTCCTGGCTCGGGCGGCGGCGAGCCTGGACCGGTTGTCCCACGGCCGGTTCGAGCTGGGCCTCGGCGCGGGAGCGTTCTGGGACGGCATCGAAGGCATGGGCACCCGCCGGCTGACGGCGGGGCAGGGCGTCGAGGCGCTGCGCGAAGCGATCGACGTCCTGCGCGGGGTCTGGGACGACGCCGCACCCGGGCCGCTGCGCCACGACGGGAAGTACTACCCGGTCCCCGGCATGCAGCGCGGCCCCGCGCCGGCACACGACATCGACATCTGGCTCGGCGCGTACCAGCCGAAGATGCTGGCGTTGACCGGCCAGAAGGCGAACGGCTGGCTGCCGACGCTGGAGTACCTGCGATCCCCGGACCGGGTGACGGCCAACCGGCTCATCGACGAGGCGGCCGTCGCGGCAGGACGCGACCCACGGGAGATCCGGCGGCTGCTCAACCTGTTCACCGTCGACGTCTCGTCGCGCAGTCGTGGCTTTCTCCAGGGGCCACCGGAGCAGTGGGTCGAACAACTCCTCCCGCTGGTCGTCGAGGAGGGTTTCAGCACCTTCCTGGTCGGCCGCGACGACCCGCGACTGATCCAGACGCTCGGGCAGGAGATCGCCCCGGCGCTGCGGGAGGCGGTCGCCAAGGAGCGTGCGACGAGCGGACCGGGCAGCGGACCGGCCGGCGCGGTCGCCGCCCGGGCCGAACGTCGCCCGGGCCCGGACCGCGAGGCGCTGCCGGCATCGCTGGCCGCCCGTGCCGTGCAGCCCGGCGACCGGGAGTACGAGGGTGTGCGGCACAGCTACAGCTGGCCGGGAACGCCAGCCCTGGTGATCCGCCCGGAGACGTCCGCCGAGGTCGCCGAGGCCGTGTCGTACGCGCGGACCCAGGACGTCCCGTTGTCCGTGCGCAGCGGCGGGCACGGCATCAGCGGCCGGTCGACGAACGACGGCGGAATCGTCATCGACATGTCGAGGATGAACAGGATCGAGGTGCTCGACCGGGCGACTCGTCGGATCCGGCTGGAGCCGGGTGCCCGGTGGGGGCAGGTGGCCCAGGCGCTCGCCCCGTACGGCCTGGCGATGAGCTCGGGTGACTATGGCGACGTGGGTGTCGGTGGTCTCGCCACCACCGCCGGCGTCGGCTATCTGGTGCGCAAGCACGGTCTGACAATCGACCATGTCGTCGCCGCCGAGATCGTCACCGCCGACGGTCGCCTGCTCCGCGTGGACGACGAGCATCACCCCGATCTGTTCTGGGCCATCCGTGGCGCCGGCGGTAACTTCGGCGTCGTCACCGCCCTGGAGTTGGAGGCGTACGAGGTCGACAAGGTCGTCTACGCCCAACTCGTCGTGGACGCGACCGACTCCGCGCAGCTGCTCCACCGGTGGGGTCAACTCGTCGAGGACGCGCCACGGGAGCTGACGAGTTTCCTGTCCCTCTTCCCGGGCCGGCGGGGCAACCCGCCGATGGCCCAGGTCACCCTGGTCCACGCCGGTGACGACGTCGAAGCGGCGCAGTCTGCCCTGAGCCCGTTCCTCGAGATCGGCCCGATCCTCGATCAGCAGGCGCAGCTCGCGCCGTACCCGGCGATCGTCGTTCCGCCCGGCAACCAGCATCGAGGTCAGGGGCTGCGGGACACCCGAAGCGGCCTGGCGCACCACATCACCCCGCAGGCGGCCGACCTGATGGCACAAATGATCAACTCGGGCGACGTGATGATCATGCAGGTTCGGTCCGTCGGCGCGGCGGTCAACGACGTGCCCCGCGACGCGACGGCCTACCCACACCGGGACCAGAACTTCTCGGTGCTCGCCGCCACGGTCCCGGACCGGAGGCCCCAACTCGACAAGCTGTGGGCCGAGCTGTACCCGCACCTCGACGGGATGTATCTCAGCTTCGAGTCGGACACGAGTCCGGCGCGACTGCTGGATGCCTGGCCCGAGCCCACCCTGAGTCGACTGCGTGCCATCAAGGCCAGCTACGACCCGGAGAACGTCTTCAACCGGAACTTCCCGATCCCGCCCGCCGAGCCAGCCGTCGAGAGCGCGCCGGACAGGTAGTCCCGACGTCGCCGCGGTTCGAACGCCTCGATCGCAGCATGACCCGGCATGACGCGGTGGCGGCGGAGCAGGAACTCCTCCTCCGCCGCCCGGTCACGGTCGCCCACCTCGCGCCGCACGACGGAGGCTGGCACACCCCGGGGTGTCGACGGCCGGGGCTGGGTAGGACCCCGCCGCAGAATCCCACAAACCAGGTCGTCGGGTGACGGGCCGGGGAATGGGTGCCGGTCCGGCGGGTACGGCGTCGTCATGCTGAAACGAGCGGTGTGGCAGGGGCTGGCAGCGGGTTTGGTCGGGGCGGTGGTGATGACGGCCGCGGAGAAGGTGGAACAGCGGGTGACCGGCCGGCCCGACTCGTACGTGCCGGCCCGTGTCCTGGTCCGGCTGGCTGGCCTCCCGGAATCCTCCTCCGGGCAGCAGCCCCGCTGGCAGAACCTGGCGATGCACTACGGTCAGGGCGCGCTGGTGGGCGTGCTGCGCGGTGTCATGGCCCAGGCCGGACTGCGTGGCGTCTGGGCCTCCAGCGTGTTCACGGCGCTGCGACTGGCCAACGACCAGATCCTGGAGAACGCCACCGGCGTGGGGGCGCCCCCGCAGACCTGGCCACGCCTGGAACTCGCCATCGACATGGTGCACAAGTCCGTCTACGCGTTCGCTACCGGAGCGGTGGCGGACACGCTCGCCGCTCGCGACGGCGCCGGTCCCGGGCAGCGGCACGCGGCGCTGCGCCCGGGTCGCCAGTCGGACGTCGGTCCGCTGCCGTACGAGGGGCGGCGTAAGGGCCTCGCTCCCCGCATGTGACGGCGCAGAGCGGGTACGCGGCCGCGGGACCTCCGGGTTCCACGTCGTCAGCGCAGCCGAGGAGCACCGACATGCCGATCGCAGGGAGGGCCCGACTCTCGCCGAGCGTCTCCCTGGTCCTGCTGGCGTCGATCCTCGTGTCGTTCCTGGCCGCGTCGGCCGCCCCGACCCCGCTCTACGGCATCTACCAGGAGCGCTGGCACTTCTCACCGGTCACGACCACCGTGGTGTTCGCCGTCTACGCGCTCGCGGTGCTGGCGTCGCTGCTCACGTTCGGCAAGTTGTCGGACCATGTGGGTCGCCGACCGGTCCTGGCCGTGGCGATCGTGGTGCAGATGCTGTCGCTTGTCGTCTTCATCTTCGCCAACGGCGTACCCACACTGCTGGCCGCCCGCCTGCTCCAGGGGCTCGCCGCCGGTGCCGCCACCGGCGCCGTCGGAGCCGGGATGCTCGACATCGACCGGGCCCGCGGCACGCTCGCGAACTCGATCGCCCCGGGCATCGGCACCGGAAGTGGCGCACTGCTCTCGGCGCTGCTCATCGACTTCCTGCCCGCGCCGACGCGGCTGGTGTACGTCGTCCTCCTCGTGATCCTCCTGATCCAGATCGTCGGGATCGCGCTGATGCCGGAGACGGCCACGCCGATGGGGGGAGCGCTGCGAAGCCTGCGGCCCGAGATCACCCTGCCACGCGCCGTACGTGAACCGTTGCTGGTCGTCGTTCCGGTGCTGTTCGCGGTCTGGGCGCTGGCCGGGTTCTTCGGGGCGCTCGGACCAGCGCTGGTGCGCAGCCTCATGAACACGTCGATCGTGGTCGGCGGCCTGGTCCTCTTCGTCTTCGCCCTCTTCGGGTCGATCGCCGTCCTGTTGATGCGCAACGCCGCCGCCCGAACGGTGATCGTCACCGGGATCGTCGCCCTCGTGCTGGGCATGATCGTCACCTTGGTGTCGGTCATGGCGGAGTCCGTCCCGGGATTCTTCGTCGGTCTCGCGCTGGGCGGCATCGGCTTCGGCGGCGGCTTCCAGGGCAGCCTCAAGACGATCACACCGCTGGTGGGGGCGCACGAGCGCGGCAGCGTGCTGTCGCTGCTCTACATCGTCTGCTACGTCGGGTTCGGCCTCCCGACGGTGATCGCCGGCTTCCTCGTGGTCTACGCGGGCGGCCTGCCACAGACCGCCGACGAGTACGCCGTCGCCGTCATCCTCCTCGCCCTGGTTGCCCTTTTCGGAGTGCGCAGAGCCACGAGGAGCACCTAGCCAGCAGCACAGCGACCGGGAGGGAACGAGATGAGTCCGAAGAGCGCCCAGGGCGACGCGAGCATCGAGAACGTGGACGTCAGACTCGAGGTGATAGTCATTCCGGTGTCGGATGTCGACCGCGCAAAGGCGTTCTACGTGAGCCTGGGGTGGCGGCTCGACCAGACACCGCCCGGCATCGTCCAGTTGACGCCGCACGGATCCGGATGCTCCGTACAGTTCGGCCCGGGTCTCACTCCGGCGGCGCCCGGTTCGGCCATGGCGTACCTGGTGGTGTCCGACCTGGAGGCGGCCCGTAACGCCCTGGTCGCGGCCGGCGTCGAGGTGGGCGGGCTCTTCCACGTCAGCCCGGACGGCCCGGTCGACGGGCTGGACCCGGAGCGGCGCAGCTACGTCTCGCGCGCCACGTTCCGGGATCCGGACGGCAACACCTGGCTGATGCAGGAGATCACGACCAGACTGCCCGGGCGTATCGAGGGTGGGCTGACGTCGTTCGGATCGGCCAGTGACCTGGCGGGCGCCCTCCGCCGCGCGGCCGCCGCTCACGGCGAGCACGAGGAGCGCACCGGCGAGCGGGACGAGAACTGGCCCGACTGGTACGCGACGTACATGGTGAGCGAGCAGTCGGGGGCCGAACTGCCCGAGTGAGTCTCGACGGCGCGCGCCGGTCAGCTGCGCTGCCGTCGGCCCGTAACCGGCGCTGGTGGCCGCTGCTGCAGGTTGGTGGTCCGGCTCGACGCCCATGCGCGACGGGGGCCGTCGTACGGCGCGAGCGCCACCGGCGGATGCCGGTGGCGCTCGCAGGTGGCCGTGCTCGCAGGTCAGCGGGCGAGGCCGCCGTCGGCCATGATCGTCTGACCGGTGACGAAGGCCGCGTCGTCGCTGGTGAGGAACGCGATCGTCCCGACCAGGTCGTCCGGCTGGCCGCTGCGCTTGATCGCCTGGGCCTGGGCGACCGCCTCGAGGGTCTCCGGCGGGTGGACCTCCCGCACGCCCGGGGTGAGGGTCAGGGTCGGGCCGACCGCGTTGACGGTGATACCGAACGGGGCGAGGTCGTTGGCCAGACCCCGGCTGAACCCGATGTTGCCCATCTTGCTCGCCATGTAGTGCGACAGACCGGGAGCCGCGGTGACGATCGAGTTCGAGGTCAGGTTCACGATCCGACCCCAACCACCCTTCTTCATCCCCGCCAGAACGGCCTTGACCATCAGGAACTGCGAGTCGAGGTTGACCGCGAGCACCCGCCGCCACTTGTCGTAGTCGAGCTCCTCGATGTCCCAGAACGGGAAGATGCCAGCGTTGTTCACCAGGATGTCCACCCGCCCAAATCGGCGGATGACCTCGGCGCCGACCGCCGCGGTCTGCTCCGGATCGGAGACATCGGCCGTGAGACCAATCGCCGTGTGGCCACTGCTGGTGAGCAGGGCCACCGTCTCCTCCGGGTTTTTCAGGTCGACCGCAACGACCGTCGCGCCGGCATCGGCGAGACGCTTCGCGATGGCCTGACCGATACCCCGGCCTGCACCGGTGACGACAGCCACCCGGCCTTCGTGCGTGGCGAAAACAGACACGGTACGACTCCTTTGTCTTCGACTTCTTGTGTTCCGATGCCCCGTCTCGGGGCACGTATCTGAGACCTCTGCGAGGTCAGTGCGTGGGGTGGTCGCGTCGGTTCAGGGCGACCACCACTGCGATGACGACCACTGCGATCCGATGTCGTGGCGGAGCGATGACGGTCATGCCATCGACAACAGGAGAGCTGGTCAGAACCTATTCAGGCCCGGCAGACATGGTTGAGATGGTGCGCATCTCTGCAGGAGATAATGTCCCCGTGGAACTGCGGAACCTGCGGCACTTCGTCGCCCTCGCCGAGGAGCGGAGCTTTACCCGCGCGGCCGCCCGAGAGCTGATCGTGCAGTCCGGGCTGTCCACGTCGATCCGGGCGCTGGAGAGGGATGTCGGGGCGCCGCTGTTCGTACGGGGGACGCGGCCGGTGCGGCTGACCGCAGCGGGTGACGCACTCGTCGGAGCGGCTCGGCACGCACTGGAGGCGGCGGCCGCAGCCCGGCAGGTCGTCCAGGACGTCGAAGGCACACTCTCGGGGCGGCTGCGAATCGGAACCATCAACAGTGTCGGGCACACCCTGCCCTTCAACGCCTGGTTGGCCGAATTCGCCCACACCTACCCAGGAGTCACCATCGTCGTCAGACAGGATGCGACGCTACGGATGCTGGAGATGGTGCGAAGCGGTGAGTTGGACTGCGCGCTGCTCTCGGCCGCGCAGACCAGCGGATTGTCCGCCGTTCAGCTGATCTCCGACCCGGTGGTGCTGGCCTGCTCCGATGATCATCCGCTGGCGGGTAACAGTGCGGTCCGGCTGGCCGACCTGGACGGCGAACGTTTCGTGGACACGCCCGTCAACTGGGCGGTCCGGGTGCTGGTCGACGAGGCGTTCCAGGCCGCGAACCTCTCGCGGCGGATCGTCTGTGAGGTCAACGAGTGGACGAGCGTGCTCGACCTGGTCAACGCTGGCGTCGGCGTCTCCCTGGTCCCCGCCGGCCTGGACTTCGGGCACTATCGACGTCAGCTCGGCATCCGGCTGATCCCGCTCGCCGACGTGCGGATGGAGCGCCGCCTGGACTTCGTGTTCCCCACCGGGGAGGCGATCAGCCCCGCCACGCGCCGCTTCGTCGAGCTGCTCGAGCGTCGGTGCCCGCCCGACCCGGGGGAGGGGCCCGCGGGGAGTCAAGGGGACTGACCCCACCGCGGGGTTCCCGGGCAGGAGCTTGTGCGGTCCGGTCGATCCGTGGCGTGGCCCCGGGTCGTGACCGCTGGCCGGTCAGCGCAGTCCGCGGATGAGGTTGTCGACCAGGGTGCGGGCGAAGTCGTCGGTGAGCGGCAGGTCGGGGATGAGAAGGCGGTGGTAGCAGGCGCCCCAGAGCTGGTCGACGACGGATTCGGGATCGATGTCGGCCCGTAGCTGCCCGCGGGCCACGGCCCGGGTGAGGGTTTCGACGGCGAGGGCCCGCCGGGGGCCGGAGTAACGCTCCCGGTAGGCGGCGGCCAACTCCGGGTCGGTCTGTGCCTGCCCGATGAGTTGACTGATGACCCGTCCGGCGGAGGTGTCCCGCACGAGGTGGACGAAGGCGACGAGCTGGTTGGTCAGGTCGGCGACGATGTCGCCGGTGTCCGGGAACGCCAAGGTGGGTGCGACGACGGTGAAATAGCCGTCCAGCGCGAGCGCCCCCCTGGACGGCCACCACTTGTAGATCGTCATCCGGCTGGCCCCGGCGATGGCCGCGACCTTCTCGATGGTGAAGCCGGCCATGCCCTCGGCCAGCAGGAGTCCACCTGCGGCCGTGAGGATCTCGGCCCGCACCTGGTCCGCGTTGCGGCGGCCACGACCCCGGCGGGGTTGCGTGCTGGGGTCCGGGGTGAGCTGGGTCACTGGTCCTCCGATTATATGGACATGGTGTCTTCGTGCTGGTTATATGGACACAGCGTACACAGTGCGGCGACAACCGAAGGAGACGAGCGACATGGCGGGTCTACGACGGCGACGGTTGGGTGCCTCCGGTCCGGAGGTGTCGATCATCGGACTCGGCGCGATGGGCATGTCGGACCTGTACGGGCCGGCCGACGAGGCGGAGAGCACCGCGACACTGCACGCGGCGATCGACGCCGGTGTGAACCTCATCGACACCGGGGACTTCTACGGGTCGGGCCACAACGAGATGCTGATCGGCCGGGTGCTGCGGGAACGGCGCCGGGAGGACGTGGTGCTCAGCGTGAAGTTCGGCGCGCGCAAGACGCCGCAGGGCGGGTTCCAGGCAGCACCGTACGACGTGTCGGCGGCGGCGGTGAAGGACCGGCTCGCGTACTCGCTGCGCCGGTTGGGCACCGACTACATCGACATCTACCGGCCCTCACGGATCAACCCGCAGGTGCCGATCGAGGAGACCGTGGGCGCGCTGCTCGAGATGCGCGACGCCGGCTACATCCGGCACATCGGGCTGTCCGAGGTGGGTGCGGACAGCATCCGCCGAGCGGCGGCGGTGGCGCCGATCAGTGACGTGCAGATCGAGTACTCGCTGCTGTCCCGGGGCCCCGAGGCCACGATCCTGCCGACGCTGCACGAGCTGGGCATCGGGTTGACCGCCTACGGGGTGCTGTCCCGAGGCCTGCTGAGCGGGCACTGGTCGGCCGAGCGTGAGCTGACCGGCACGGACTTCCGGGCGAACAGCCCCCGGTTCCAGGGCGAGCACCTGGCCGCGAACCTGCGACTCGTGGACGCGCTCGGCCAGGTCGCGCAGCGGTTGGGGGCGACCACCAGTCAGGTCGCGATCGCCTGGGTGGCGGCGCAGGGCGAGCAGATCGTTCCGTTGGTCGGGGCGCGGCGGCGCGACCGGCTTGCCGAGTCGCTGGCCGCGGTCGACCTGGTGCTGGACCGGGACGCGTTGGACGAGATCGAGCGCGCCGTACCGGCCGGCGCGGCCTCCGGTCAGCGGTACGGGACCGCGATGATGTCCCTCCTCGACAGCGAGAAGTGAAGCAGGGAGAAAGCTCCGGGCTCAGGGCACGTTGATCGTGTACTCGGCGGTGTGCACCTTCCCGTCCACCTGGAAGTCGAAGAAGGCCCGGTACCGGCCCGAGCTGGGCGCGGTCAGCCAGAACTGGACAGTTCCGTCGACCAGCTCCTGCTCGGGGTGGACGTGCACGTAGCCGAGGTCGCCCTCGCGGACCACGACCAGGTGCCCGTACGCGCCCAGGTAGCGCTCCAACTGCGGGGGCGTCGCTGAGTCGGCGCGCTGGACCTGGAACTGCATCGGCACCGTCACCCCCACCGACGGGGTGCCGTTCATCGACACCGCGTACGCCCCTGCGGTCGCCTGTGCCTGCGTGGGCGGCAGAGCGGCGGGGGTGTGCGCCCCGGGCACGGTGTGGTCGACGCCCAGCACGAGAGGCAGTTGCGCACCGTTGGTCGCGGTGACGGAGAAGTCGGCGTAGACGCGGTAGCCGCCGGGTTGGGCCAGCGTCAGGGGGACGCTCCAGGTGCCATCGGGGGCCATCGTCGGGTGCAGGTGCTGGTAGCCGCTCAGGTCGCGGCCGACCACGATCATGTGCAACGGCTTGTCGTGGACGACCGTGAAGCGGGTCGCCGGCTGCCGGTCGGTCCCGACGATCCGGAAGCGGTAGTCGGCGCGTACCCCGGCGGGTTGGGACCGCTCCAGCGGTTGCAGGGTGTACCCGCCGGCGCTGACCGTCGTTCCGGTCGCCAGCGTCTCGCCCGCCGCGCCGTCACCTCGGTGCGTGTGCGGGCCGGTGCCCGCCGGGTGCTGGTGCCCGTCGGTCGCGGACACGCCCTGCCCGGAGGCGGGCGGAGCGCCCGCCGGCTGGCGGGCGGTGTTCGCCGGGCTCTGGTCGCCGGTGCCGATGCGAGCCAGCCCGAACCCGGCCAGCAGGGCTACCACCAGGCCGCCGACGAGCAGCGCCAGGTGGCCGTTGCTCAGCCGGGACCCGGGTGTCACGGCGGCGAGGTCCGTGTCGGGCCGTGCCCCGCGGTCGACAGTCGACCCGTCGTCGGTGGCGGTGAGGGCCTTCGTCTCCTGGTCGGCGGTGGCCAGGGCCTTCGGTTCCTGGTCGGTGGGCGTCGGGTCGACCGCGACGCCCGTGCGGGCCGTGACGACCGCGTTGCCGGTACGCGCCGCCGGCACGGCGGCCGGTCGCCGCTTACCGCCCGTGGGCTGCGCACCGACGCCGCTCGCCGCGCCGGCCTTGCCCGCGGAGGTCTTGGCAGCGGCCGTCTTCGCGGCGATGGTCCTGCCCCCGCCGGTCTTGCCGGCGGGCCTGTTCGTGGTACGCGCACCGCCGCCGCGTCGACCTGAGGTCCCCGGTGCGGTACGGCCCCGGCCGGTGGGTTTGCCGGTGGACGCCGTCCGGCGACGCCAGACGACGAATCCGGCCGCCGCCACGAGCGCCGCGATCGCCGCCGCCCAGCCGGCCCAGGCCAGTGCTCCCGAATCGCGCTCCTCGGCCGGCCCGGTCGGCGGGGCCACCGCAGCCCCGGACGGCTGGGTCACCGGCTGCGCCGAGGTTGTCGGCACCGCCGACGCCTGCCCGGACGACCCGTGCTGCTCGGTGGCGGCCACCAGCGCCGGGTCCGGCTGGGTCGTCGGCGGGCTCCACCCCTTGGGCGCCGCCGTCACCGGCCCGTTGTAGCGGAAGGTCAGCGTGCCCCGCACGGTGTCGCCGTCCGAGGCGACCGACAGGTAGCTCACCGAGTACTGGCCCTTGGCCGGCAGGTGGCTGACGGCCACCGTCGACGGGAACCCGGTCGTGTACTCACGTGGCTCGAACTGCCCGTTGACCAGGAAGTACTCCCGTACCGGCTTGTCCAGCGGCTTCGGCTCCCCGTACGACCAGCTGTTGTCGACCCGGATGCCGCCCGGGGCGGTGACGGTGAAGAACGCGTTGGGCGCGGTCTTCTCCGTGAAGAAGAGCTGCACCGCCGTCAACGGCTCGCTCACCGTGGCCCCACCCGCCGGCGTGGACATGGCGAGAGTCCCGTGAGCCGCGGCGGGTTGGGCGGACGCGAGGAGAGCGACCGCCGAGGCGAGGAGGAGCGCGAGGACACCCGAGAGCACCCGCCCCGGAGTCTGAGGGAGACGACGCATCTGAATATCCTGACCCGAGTGAGGCTTTTTTCAAGAGCTGGCGATCTTTTCCTCACATGGCAAAAGCTGACGACGCCGCGCTGGTATCCCCGCGCTGTGCCCCCGGTGCCACGACTTCCCTGGCCAGCTATGCTGCGGGCGGCGCTGGTTCGTCCCGTCGTGACCGGCGGGGCGTCGTAAGAGGGAACCCGGTGGAAGTCCGGGACTGCCCCGCAGCGGTGAGTGGGAACGAACGCCGTCATCAGCACTGGGCCGTCGGCCTGGGAAGCGACGGCCGGTAGGAGACCGGCGCGACCGGTCAGGCCCGCGAGTCCGAAGACCTGCCTGCGCTGCGTACACGACCGTGTGCGCCGCCGTCGGCCTCGCGGGTGGGCTCAGCGGGTGACGTGCCGTCCGTCGGCGCGTGCTCGTCAGTGTTTCCGCGTTCCGGTGGTGTGGTTTCCCGAGGGACGGACTACCGCTGTGCACGACACCGCCACGATCGCCGGCCGAGCGCCGTCGGCGTCGCACCTGACCCTGTCGCAGATCATGGACCAGCACCACACCAACCTGATGGGTACGGTGCACGGCGGCCGGATCCTCAACCTCATCGACTCGGTGGCCGGGGTGGTCGCCGCCCGGCACTCCGACGGGCCGGCGGTCACCGCCGCGATCGACGAGACCGCGTTCCTGCGCGCGGTGCGGGTCGGTGACGTCGTGCACGTCGACGCCCGCATCACCTGGGCCGGACGCAGCTCGATGGAGGTCGCGGTCAAGGTCACCGCCGACCGCTGGGACCGGGCCGTGCCGCCCACCGACGTGGCCACCGCCCACCTGGTCATGGTCGCCATCGACGACGACGGCCAGCCGAGGACGGTGCCGCCGCTGCTACCCGAGACCGACGGGGACCGGAGGCGCTACCGCGAGGCGGAGATCCGTCGGGAGCACCGGTTGGCCTTGCGGCGGGCGCTGCTCGACGGCGCCGAGGACGGCTGAGAGGTTCTCGGACCGCCCGTTGCGACCTTCCTCGGGTAGCTCGCCGCGATCGTCGTCCGGCCGGGCACGCCGGATGCGGACGCAGGACAACTCGGATGTCGCCCGGCCGGCAACCCAATTGGATAGCGTCCAGGTGATGTATCGATCACGGAGGGTGTGAACCGTCATGCGCGCTGCGGTGCTGCGGGAGTTCGACAGTCCACTGACGGTGGAGGACGTCGATCAGCCCGCTCCCGGGGCGGGGCAGGTGCTGGTGCGGATCATCGCCAGCGGGGTCAACCCACTCGACACGAAGATCCAGGCAGGAAAGGCCGCGCACGCGCGGGTCCAGCCGCCCGCGGTGCTCGGACTGGACCTGGCCGGCGTCGTCGCTGCGGTCGGCGCGGAGGTGGCCGGGTTCGCGCCGGGAGACGAGGTGTACGGGCTGTGCGGGGGAGTGGGCGACTTGCAGGGCTCGCTGGCCGAGTACGCCGCCGTGGACGCCCGGCTGCTGGCCCGCAAACCGAGCAGTCTGTCGATGCGGGAGGCCGCCGCGTTGCCACTGGCGGCGGTTACCTCCTGGGAGGGGCTGGTCGACCGGGCGGGGGTCCGCGCCGGGCAGAAGGTGCTGGTGCACGGCGGTGCCGGCGGGGTCGGATACGTGGGCGTGCAGCTTGCCCAGGCGCGCGGCGCCGAGGCGTACGCCACGGGCGGGCCGGCGAGCATGCGGGTGATCGAGAGCCTGGGCGCCGTGCCGATCGACTACACCTCGACCACGGTGGAGGAGTACGTCGAGAGGCACACCGGCGGCGAGGGGTTCGACGTCGTCGTCGACAACGTCGGTGGCGCGACGCTCGACGCGTCGTTCGCGGCGGTACGCACCTATCACGGGCACGTCGTCAGCGCGTTGGGTTGGGGGTCGCACTCGCTCGCCCCGCTGTCGTTTCGTGGCGCGACCTACTCCGGCGTGTTCACTTTGCTGCCGATGCTCACCGGACGGGGCCGCGAACACCACGGCGACATCCTGCGCGAGATCGCGACGCTGGCCGACGCCGGTGCCCTGCGCCCGCGACTGGATCCACGCACGTTCACGCTCGACACGGTCATGGACGCCCACCGGCTGGTCGCCGACGGCACCGCCGAGGGCAAGGTCGTCGTGGACGTCGCCGGTTGAGCAGAGCTGTTCGTTCGGGACGAAGGAGTCTAGCTCTGCGAGGAGCCGATCGACGGAGCTAGTTGTGCTGGGCCACCAAGATCATGCCGTCGTCAGGCCGTCGAAGGTGGATCGGCAGCGACAGAGGTTGACCAACGTTGACTGCCTGCGTCCCAGGTTGAGAGGTGTGATGCCCGCTTTGATCGCCTTCGCCGCCCACCGAGATCAATACAACGCCACGTCTTGAACACTTACTCCTGTGCCGTGGGAGTGAGCCAGGCCAGGGGTTGTCCGCTGAGGGCGGCGTCGGCAAGGCGGTGGGCGCTGGCGGTCTTCAGGGCGGCTCGTGAGCTGTCGATCCAGCGCTGCACGTTGTCGACGCCTTGGTGGCGGTACTCGACGGCTTGGACGAGGCATTCCAGCTTGTCAGCGTCACGAGCGACGACAGCTTCTAGTGTCTCGCCGGCTTCGTATTCGACGACTGCGGCGGTGATGACGTCGGCGACGGCCGGTGGGCAGGCGGCGACCTGGTCGGCGGTGACGGCGGTGTTGGGTACGGCGGTGAGATAGCGCTTGGCGATGTGTGGGATGTCGGTGATTCGGGTTTCCTGGGTGTCGTGCAGGACGCAGAGCATCGACACTCGGGCTGGGTCGGCGCCCTCCATGGCGGCGAGCATCATTCCGATGAGCGCCGTTCGGAAGGAGTGCTCGGCGATGGACTCGGGTTGCTTGACGCCAGCGAACCACCAGCCGGTGCGGGCGGCGCGTTTGAGGACGCCGGCTTCGAAGATGAAGTTCATCGCTCCGGCGGCGTCGTGGTCGTCGGTCATCTGCCCGTCCCTGTGCCGGTGAGTCCGTCCGCCCGCAGGCTGTAGACGATAGAGGTTCCTGCGGCCCGGCGACGAGAAGTTCCACTACAGCGACGGCTCCCATAAGTGGATCCCACCGGACCCGGACTACGACCAGGAGGTCTGGGACGAACAGGTCCGCCAACACAAGCATGGACACCTGTCGGCCGCCTACTTCGACCGCCCCGGCCCGAGGGTCGTCGACGGCGCGGAGATCCTCGCCGGCATCCTCGCTGGCCGTCCAGACTCCCGCGCTCGGCGGGTTTCCGCCGACGTCGGTTGAACTGTCGCGCCTGAGCGGCCGCGATGACAGCTGACGCCGATCGCCCGCTGCCCCGGCATTCGCAACGTACCGCACCGCACCGAGGGTCAGGCGTGTGCCCTCGCTGCACCAGCGAGGTCGACGATCCGGTCGCACCAGCGGTCCATCAGCGTCTGGTCGTGGCTGATGACCAGGACGCCGGCCCGCTGGGTGCGCTGGTAGTCGCGGATGACGGCGGCGACGTGCGCCTGGGTCGAGGCGTCCAGCATCGCCGTGGCCTCGTCACAGAGCAGGTAGTCCGGCCGGTGTACGAGGGCGCGGGCGAGGCAGGCCCGTTGTAGTTGCCCGTCGGACACCGCGTGTGGGCGTCGGCCGCGCAGGTCGGCGGTGAGGCCGACGAGGTCGGCGAGTTCGGCCACCCGCTCCCGGACCGTCGACTCGGGCGTTCGGACGGCGCGGAGCGGTTCGGCCATCAGGTCGTCGAGGCTCAGCCGGGGATCGGCGGCGGCGCGCGGGCTCTGGAAGAGGACGGCGACGCGGGTCCGCAGGTCGACCGGCACGGCGTAGCGCACTCCGTGGACCGGCGTGCCGTCGATGCTGACCTGGCCGTGGTCCGGGCGGTGCAGCAGGGCCAGGACCCGGACCAGTGTCGACTTGCCGCAGCCGGACGGGCCGCGAAGTCCGACCGTCTCGGCCCGATCGACCCGCACCGTGACGCCGTCGAGCACGACCTGACGGCCGTATCCGACGGTGACCTCGTCGGCGAGTAGGTGCTGCTGGCTGGTCACGCGACGGCTCCGGTGTGGATCGGGTGGTGGCAGACGACAGTGCCGTCACCGGCGACCGGTGTCGGCGGTGGTTGGATCGCGCAGGTGTCGGTGCGGTGCGGGCAGCGGGGCGCGAAGGCGCAGCCCGGAGGCAGCGCGGTGAGCATCGGCGGGTCGCCGGGCACCGGCCGGAAGGCGCGGTCCGGCAGGGCGTCGAGCAGCGCCGCCGCGTACGGGTGGGCTGGCGCGGTGAAGAGCGGTTCCGCATCCCGGTGTTCCACGACGCGGCTGGCGTACATGACGGCGACGGTGTCGGCGACCCGTTGCGCGGCGGCCAGGTCGTGCGTGATGAGGACGACGGCCGATCCGTTGTCGCAGCGGCGGCGCAGCAGGTCGAGGGTGTGGTCCACCAGCGGCCGGTCGAGGCCGGTGGTGGGCTCGTCGGCGATGAGCAGCGACGGGTCCGGTGCCAGTGCGAGGGCGGTGACCAGCCGCTGCGCCATGCCGCCGGAGAGTTCGTGCGGGTAGCGGTCCAGGTCGGCCGGGTCGAGCCCGACGTCGAGGGCGAGCCGGTCGGCGTCGGCGCGGTCCCGACCGTGCGCGCGCAGCGTCTCGGTGAGGAGTCGCCGTCCGGTGCGGACCGGGTTCAGCGCGGTGGCCGGGCTCTGCGGGACCAGCCCGACCCGACGGCCGCGTACCCGCCGGGCCAGGTGACGCTGACCGCAGGTGACCAGGTCGACCGGGTCGGTGCCGGGGTGGTGCAGGACGGCGTGGCCGGTGATCGTGGCGTTGCCCGGCAACAGGCCGAGCAGCGCGTGGGCCAGGACGGACTTGCCGCAGCCGGACTCGCCGACGACGGCCAGCAGTTCACCGGCCCGTACGGTGAGGTTGAGGTCGGTGACGGCGCGCACTGTCGTGTCGCGCAGCCGGAACTCGACGCCGAGGCCGTCCACTGCCAGCAGCGGGCCGGTTTCGGTGGTGCGGCCGGGCGCCGGGGCGGAGACGTGTTCGGTGGTGGTCACAGGTGCAGCTCCGCTCGGACCCGGGGATCGAGGCGGTCGCGCCAGCGGGCGGCGAGGACCGCGATGGCGAGGGTGACGACGACGATGACCGCACCCGGCGCCAGGCTGGCCCACCACGCACCGGTCAGCAGCGACCCCTGACCGTCGTTGATCATGTTGCCCAGCGAGGCGAGGTGCGGCGGCAGGCCGAGGCCGAGGAAGGACAGCGCCGTCTCGTGCCACACCGCGTGCGGAATCATCAGGGTGGTGGCCAGCGCCAGCCGGGGCAGCACATGGGGCAGCAGGTGTCGCGTCAGGACCCGGCCCCGACCGGCTCCGCCGCTGATGGCGGCGTCGACGAACGGCCGGGTACGAAGGCTGAGCAACTCGGACCGGACGATGCGCGCGGTGGAGAGCCAGTGGGTGAGCCCGACGGAGGCGATCACCGCGCCGAGGCTGGGCCGCAGCATGGCGACGATGAAGATGCCCAACAGCAGGTGCGGCATCGCGGCGATGGTGTCCACGATCCGCATCAGGACGCGGTCGACCCGGCCGCCGAGCGTACCGGCGATTCCGCCGACCACGCCGCCGAGGACGGTGGCGACGAGCGCGGCGACCGCGCCGACGAGCAGCGACACCCGCAGCCCGTAGACGGCGCGGTGCGCCACGTCCCGGCCGAGGTCGTCGGTGCCGGCGAGGTGGGTCCAGGACGGTGCCAACCGGGTCTGGTCCAGGGCGACCGCGCTCTGGTCGAGCGGCCAGAGGAGTGGGGCCAGCAGCGACCCGACGACGGCGATGACGAGGACCAGACCGGCGATGACGACACCGGTCTGGCCGGGCCGCAGCCGAAGCCGGGACCGGACCACCCGGAGCAGCGGCGGTCGGGTGGCAAGGTCAGTCATCGAGTCGCACCCTCGGGTCGGCGGCGGCGTAGGCGAGGTCGGTCGCGAGGTTCGCGGCCAGTACCACCGCGGTGGTGACCAGCGTGATCGAGGCCAGCAGCGGGAAGTCGCTGCCCAGGGCGGCGGCGACCGTGACGGCCCCGAGGCCCGGCAGCGAGAAGACCGTCTCGACCAGCACCGCCCCGCCGACCAGCTCCGGCAGGTGGGTGCCGACCAGGGTGAGGAACGGCAGCAGCGCGGTCCGCAGCGCGTGCCCGAACAGCACTGTCCGTCCGGGCAACCCGCGGGCCCGCGCCGCGAGCACGTGGTCGTCGCGCATGCTCTCCGCGACCGCGTCCCGGACGAACAGCACGAACCACGGCGCCTGGGACACGGCCAGCACCCCGACCGGCAGGATCAGGTGGTGCGCCACGTCGGCCCAGGACGTGCTGGTCGCGGTGACGTCGGTGAGCCCGCCAGCCGGCAACCACCCCAGTGCCAGCGCGAACACGGCGATCGCGGCCAGGCCCAGCCAGAACACCGGCATCGACTCGACCGCATAGGCCGCCGTCCGTAACGCGCGGTCGAACACCCCACCCCGGCGATACGCGGCCAGCGCGCCCAGCAGCAGACTCGCGACCAGCACCAGGGCGAGGGTCACGCCGATCAGCAACAGCGTCCAGCCGGCCCGGGCGGAGAGCACCGAGGCGACCGGCTCGTGTCGACTTGTCGACCAGCCCAGGTCGCCCCGGACCAGGTTGCCGATCCAGCGCAGGTACTGCACCGGCAGCGGGTCGTCGACACCCCAGTTGGCGCGGATCTGCGCCAGGTTCTCCTCAGTCGCGGTGAAGGCCGCCGCGCCCGCGTACTGCTTGGCGGGGTCCACCGGGGACGCGGCGCCGAGGGCGAACATCCCGATGCTGGTCGCGGCGAGCACCGGTACGGCGACCAGGAGCCGGCGCCGGACCACCGCCCCCGCCCCGGCCAGCCGAGTGGAGCGGGTCACGAGCGGGTCCAGGTGTTGATGTTCCACCAGATGCTGTTCTCCACCCCGTGTTCGTGCGCCTCGACCCGGGGGGTCACGCCCCGCACCGAGGACTTCAGCACGTAGGTGTGCCGCAGGTAGGTGAGGAACAGCCACGGCACGTCGGCGGCGAGCTGCTTCTGGAACTGCGCGTACGCGGCCTTGCGGCGGGTCGGGTCGATCTGGTCGCGCCCCTCCTGCAGGGCGCGGTCCACCGTCTCCGAGCGGTACGAACCGGGGTTGAAGTAGCCCTGCCCGGCGAACCGGGAGCCGAACAGCTTGTACGAGACGAAGTCCGGGTCGTACGGCGTGCCGTAGCCCATCAGCAGGGCGTCGGACTTCATCCGGGGGTCGATGGCGTCCCAGGTGAGCCCGGCCGGGGTGACCTCGATGCCGATCTTCTTCGCGTCGGCGGTGACCGCCAGGGCCAGGTCCTTGCGCAGGGTGTCGGTAGCCGGGTACATCAGCGTGAACCGGGCCGGGCGGCCGTCCTTGACGCGTACCCCGCCCGCGCCGGGCTTCCAGCCGGCCGCGTCGAGTAGCGCGCCCGCCGCCGCCGGGTCGGCGGTCGGCGCGCCGACGATCGATGGCTCGGCGAACTCGGAGGTCGGGGGGACCGGCCCGAACGCTGGCTCGCCCGCGCCGCCGAGGATGCCGGACACCATCGCGGCACGGTCGACGGCGACGGTGAGCGCACGGCGGACCGCCGGGTCGGCGAGGACCGGGTTGCCCATCGGCAGCATCACGCCGCGGTAGTCGGCGCTCGGCACCCGCTGCACCCGGTACGCGGCATCGGAGTCGAACCCGGCGGCGAGCTTCGGCGGCAGCTCGGCGGCGTCGAACTCGCCGGCCCGCATCCGCTGGGCGCGGACGTTGTCGTCGGCGACGAACGCCACCACTACCCGGTTGTTCGCCGGACGTCCGCCGAAGTAGCGCTCGTTCGCGGTGAGCACCAGCCGGTCGCCGGGCGTCCAGGACTCGACCTGGTACGGCCCGGTCCCGACCGGCTTGCGGTTGAACCCGGTCGTGTTGATGTCCTGCCCGTTGAGCAGCTTCGACGGCACGATGCCGAGGGTGAGTCGCTGCAGGAACGGCGCGTACGGGTAGCGCAGCGTGAACACGACGGTGGACGCGTCGGGCGCGGTCACCGACTCCAGCATGTCGAGGTCGGAGCGGAGCGTGGAGTCGACCTTCGGGTCCAGCACGGCCTGGTAGGTGAAGACGACGTCCGGTGCGCTCAGCGTGCTGCCGTCGTGGAACAGCACGCCGTCGCGGAGCTTGGCGGTCACGGTGCGCCCGTCGGGAGACACCGTCGGCAGGGCCGCGGCGAGACCGGGGACGAGGCGGTTGTCGCCGTCGCGGGCGACGAGCCCGTCGAAGATCAGCGCGGCGCCGTCGACGCCGAAATTGAGCACCGGGTTGAGTGCGTCGGGCTCGCCGGAGGTGGCCACGACCAGGGTCGTGCCCCCGGCTGGGCGGTCCGGAGTGGTCGGGGCCGAGCAGCCGGCGAGGACGAGCATCCCGGCCGCTGCGGTCGACGCCACGAGGCGCCGGAAGGTCGGACGGATCCGGGTCACGGAGCGCTCCTGTGCTGTGGGAAACGGGTCGTGGGCGTGCGGTGCAGCAGCCACAGTTGATGATCACGGTGGCACAATTGCCACTCTTTGGCAATTACCAGTTGTCTGCATCATGAACACGAGGGTCCGCCCGCCCACGTCGGCCGAAGAGTTGATCAACTAACTGTTCACGTCGCCGTTTCGTCCCACACACCGGCCCGGGCCTGCACGTTTGCCGACGGCCTGCATCGTGGCCGCGAATCGTGTAGTCGCAATCCTGGAGCCCTCCTTGTCAGTGCATCGACCTCGGCGACGACGAAGCGCGGTGCCGGTGATCCCGCTGGCGGCCCTCGCCGTCGCCGCGGCCGTCCTGGCGCTGCCGTCCCCGGCGGCGGCGCACCCGTTCGGTGACCCGCAGACCGTGTCCATCACGCCCGACGAGCAGCGGCCCGACGTGGTGCGGGTGCGGTGGCGGGTCGGCGGTCCCGACGACCTCACACTGCTCGGCGTCTCGCTCGGCCTGTTGCCGGCCGACCGCGTCCTGCTCGACGGTGCGGTCGACTACCGGACGACCGATCCGGCGGTGATCGCGTCGTCCGAGCAGTTCCCCGCGTACCTGCTCAGGCAGATCACCGTGGCCGACGGGGCGCGGCAGTGCGTCGGCGTGGTCGCGCCGCTGAAGGCACTGGCGCGTACCGGTGCGACTGTCGACTACACCTGCCCGGGCCCGGTCGGCACGGTCACCGTCGCGGTGCGGATGCTCACCGACCTCAACCCCGCCTACCGGGCGATGGCCACCGGCCCCGGCGGGCAACGCGCGGTGTACGGCTCCGGCGAGGACTCCCACGACTGGACCATCGCCGGTGGCAGGCCGACTGTCGGCAGCACCAGTCCCAGCACCAGCACCGGCCGCAGCGCCGCCGTCCAGATCGCCGCCGTCGTCGGTGGCGGGCTGCTGGTCGCGGTCGGGGCGCTGCTCGTGTCCCGGCGGATGCGGCGACGGCGAGCCGTGGCATGACCGCGACCACAGTCCTCTCCGCGTCCCTCGCGGACCGGTTGCAGGACATCGTCAACTCGCCGGGCGTACCCCCGCTCGCGTTCGTGCTGGCCTTCGCCGCCGGTGCGGGGCACGCGGTGGCTCCCGGGCACGGCAAGAGCCTGGCCGCCGCCTACCTCGCCGGCTCGCGCGGGCGGATCCGGGACGCCGCCTGGCTGGGTGGTTCGGTGGCGGTCATGCACACGATGTCGGTCCTGGTGATCGGCGTGGCATGGACCTTCCTGTCCCTGTCCGAGGTGATCCGGATGCAGGAACTCACGAGCTGGCTGCAACTCGGCGCCGGTCTGATCGTCCTGGCCACCGGTCTGTGGATGGTGCGCCGGCACCTGCACGTCGCCGGCCACAGTCACGACCACGGCCACACCCACGGCCACACCCACACCCACACCCACGAGCACGGCAAGCGTCCCGGTCTGTTCCTGCTGGGCATCTCCGGCGGGCTGACCCCGTCCCCGGCCGCGTTCCTCGTGCTGGCGACCGGGCTGTTCATCGGTCGGGCCGGCTTCGCCCTGCTGCTGGTCCTGACGTTCGGCCTCGGCATGGCCGTCGTGCTCTTCGGCGTCGGGGTCCTCGCGGTCGCCGGTAGCTCACTGGTCACCCGCGGTGCACAGTCTCGCGCCATTCTCGGCGTGGCCACCCGGGTGGCGCCCGTCCTCGCGGCCGGCGGTATCACGCTGTTCGGCGCGGGTCTCGTCACCGTCGCCGCGATCCACCTCGTCACCCTGACCTGATCACCGTCTGCCAGCCTTCGCCGGGTTGCCCGTCGAGAGAAGACGGCTCGCCGCCGGTGGTGAGGGCCGGGAAGGACCGGCTAGGGTTCCGCTGTGTTTCGCGCCGTCGTGTTGATCGCTGCTGTGGTGCTCGCCTCGGATCAGGCCACGAAGTACTGGGCCGAGTCCGCGCTGTCCGACGGGCAGACCATCTCCCTCGTCGGCGACCTGCTGCAACTGCGGCTCGTCTACAACCCGGGCGCGGCCTTCTCGATCGGGTCGGCGTACACCTGGATCTTCGCGGTCTTCGCGGCGGCGGCCGTGGTCGCGGTGACGGTGGTGGCACGGCGGGTCACGTCGCGTCCGTGGGCGGTGGCCTTGGGGCTGGTGCTCGGCGGTGCGACGACGCACCTGCTGGACCGCCTCTTCCGCGAGCCGGGGTTCGCTCGCGGGCACGTGGTGGACTTCATCGACTACGCCGGGTTCTTCGTCGGCAACGTCGCGGACATCGCGTTGGTGGTCGGTGTGGGCATCGTGATGCTGCTCAACCTGCGGGGCGTCCCGCTGCGGGAGACGGCCCCGTCGGGCGAGCAGGTGTCATCCTCCTGAGGTCAGACCAGGACGACGTCCAGCCGGCGTGGGCCGTGCACGCCCTCGACCCGGTCGAGTTCGATGTCGCTGGTCGCGGACGGGCCGGAGATCCAGGTCAGCGGCGACCGCGCGTCCAGCCGGGTCAACGCCTCCGGCAGTAGCCCGACGACCTGGTCGGCGCGGACGACGCAGATGTGCCGGTCGGGCACCAGGGTGAGTGCCCGCCGGCCCTGCGCCGGGCCGGCGTCGAGGACGATGGTGCCGGTCTCGGCGATCGCCACGGCACAGCCGGTCAGGACCGCGTCCGTCGCGTCCAGCTCGGCCGGTGACAGCGGAGGAGCGTCGCGGCACACCTGCCCGGCATAGTCGGCCAGCCAGTGGGCGGGGACGTCGGTGGGGACGGCGAGTCGGTCCACCTGCGCCAGTAGCCCGGGCAGGGCGTCGATGCCGTGGTGGACGACCGCCCGGTAGTCCTCCAACCGGTCGACGAGCACCGCGACCAGGTCGGAGCGGTCGTCGACGCGGCGGTACCGGCGGGGCACCGGCATCGGCGGCGGGTCGTCGGACAGGGCCGTGCGGAGCCGCGCCAGGATCTCGTCACGTGCGGTCACTGCTGGTTCCACCATTCACGGAAGGTCTGCGGCGCGGGCAGCGGCACATCCCGCGAGCGGGTCCAGGCCGAGCCGGGCCAGGGCAGTTTACGCAGCGTACGGGCACCGGTGCGCCGCTCGCGGTAGGCGCCGAGCGGCCCCGCGCCGGCCCGGGCCAGGCGCAGGGCGACGGCCCAGCGCCGAGGGCTGCGCATCACCCAGGACAGGACGCGCATGGCGGCCCGTTCCGCCGGCGGGTGCGGTGCCTCCTGCCGGAGGTGGACCAGGATCTCCGGAATGTTGATCTTTACGGGGCACACGTCGTAGCAGGCGCCGCAGAGGGTCGACGCGTACGGCAGGGAGGCGTTGTCCGCCACGCCGGCCAGTTGCGGCGAGAGGATCGCGCCGATCGGCCCCGGGTACACCGACCCGTAGGCGTGCCCGCCGGCCCGCTCGTACACCGGGCACACGTTGAGGCACGCGGAGCAACGGATGCAGGACAACGCCGGCCGCCCGACCGGGTCGGCCAGCACCGCGGACCGGCCATTGTCGACCAGCACGATGTGCACCGACTGCGGGCCGTCACCCGGGGTGACACCGGTCCACATCGAGGTGTACGGGTTCATCCGCTCGCCGGTCGAGGATCGCGGCAGCAGTTGCAGGAAGACCTCCAGGTCGCTGAAGGTCGGCAGCAGCTTCTCGACACCGACGACGCTGATCAGCGTCTCCGGCAGGGTGAGGCACATCCGCCCGTTACCCTCGGACTCCACCACGACGAGCGTGCCGGTGTCGGCGATGGCGAAGTTGGCGCCGGACACGGCGACCCGGGCCGACAGGAAACGTCGTCGCAGGTGGGCGCGGGCCGCCTCGGCCAACGCGGCAGGCTCGTCACTGAGGTCGGCCGGCGCGTCCGGCATCCGACGCAGGAAGATCTCCCGGATCTGTGCCCGGTTGTAGTGGATCGCCGGCACCAGGATGTGCGAGGGGGTGTCGTCGCCGAGCTGCACGATCAGCTCCGCGAGGTCGGTCTCGTACGCGGCGATCCCAGCCGCCTCCAGGGCCTCGTTCAGCTCGATCTCCTGGGTGGCCATCGACTTGACCTTCACGACCTCGTCGGCCTCGGCGGCCCGGGTCAGCGCGACCACGATCCGGCATGCCTCGGCCGCGTCCCGGGCCCAGTGCACGGTGGCGCCGGCGGCGGTGGCGGACGCCTCGAACTGCTCCAGCAGCTCCGGCAACCGGCGTTGGACGTCCGCCTTGATCGCGGAGCCGGTGTCGCGCAGAGCCTCCCAGTCGGGTGCCTCGTCGACGACCAGGGCTCGCTTGGCGCGGATGGTGCGGGTGGCCCGGTGCAGGTTGGCCCGGAGTTGAGTGTCGGCGACGGCCGGTCTGGCGGCGGTGGGGAACGGTAGTGGCGTGCGGATGCGTCCGCTGCCGGTGGGCGGTGCGATCGGAGGGTTCACGAGGTGGCCCCCGTCGAGGCGAGGATCTCCGCGTAGTGCACGGCGCGTACGCCGGACCGGTGGCGGTCCAGGCCGCCTGAGATGTGGGCCAGGCAGGAGTTGTCGGCGGCGGCGAGCACCCGCGCCCCGGTCTCACCGACCCGGGCGCACTTGTCGGTGAGCATCGCGGTGGAGACGTCCGGGTTCTTCAGCGCGAAGGTGCCGCCGAAGCCGCAGCACTCCTCGGCGTCGCCCAACTCCACGAGGTCGATCCCGCGTACCTGGCGCAGCAGGGTCAGCGGCCGGTCGCCCAACCGCAGCATTCGCAGACCGTGGCAGGTGGGGTGGTAGGTGACCGTCTCCGGGAACTCCGCGCCGACGTCGGTGACGCCGAGGACGTCGACGAGCAGTTCGGACAGCTCGTAGGTGCGGGCGGCCACCGACGCGGCTGGCTGGTGCAGGCGCGGGTACTGGTCGCGGATCATCGCGGTGCACGATCCGGACGGCGCGACGACCGCGTCGTAGCCGTCGAAGACGTCGACGTAGTTGCGCACCATCGGCATCGCCTCGGCCCGGTAGCCGGTGTTGGCGTGCATCTGCCCGCAACAGGTCTGCCGGTCGGGGAACTCGACGGTGTGGCCGAGCCGCCGCAGGATGCGGGTGACCGCGATGCCGGTGGACGGGTACGCGAGGTCGTTGACGCAGGTGATGAAGAGGGCTATGCGCACGGCGGCTCCTCGGACGGGTCGGGGGTGGGTCACACCGGGTCGCGCGGTGTTCCGGGGGCGGGAAGCTGGTCGAAGGCGGGCAGGTGGCGCTCCCGGGCGGCGATCAGGTGCGCCCGCATCGCCTCGGTGGCGGCGTCGGAGTCACCGGCCGCGATGGCGGTGGCGATGCGTTGGTGCTCGGTGTTGGTGTCCGGTGCGCCGGTGACCGGGAAGTACAACCGGTGCAGGTGCAGGTGGGAGTGCAGCCGGGTGATGCTGTCCCGCAGCAGCGGGCTGCCGGCGCCCTCGGCGATCAGGTCGTGGAACGTGGCGTCCAGCGCGGTGAACGCGGCGTGTCGGCGGTATCCGTCGCCAGCCTCCATGTCGATGCTCGCTGCCGCCTCGGCGCTGATCCGCCGCCGCTGATCGGTGGAGGCGTGAGCGGCGGCCCGGCCGGCGGTGGCGCCCTCCAACAGCAGCCGGACCTCGAACAGGTCGTCGAACTCGGCGCGGGTCAGCAACGGCGTGGTGCTGTAGCCGGACAGCGGGCGTTTGCGGACCAGGCCGTCGGCTTCCAACCGGGCGAGCGCCTCACGTACCGGGGTGGGGGAGACGTCCAGCTCCCGGGCGAGAGCGTCGATGTTGACCCGCTCGCCGGGGGTCAGGAGGTGGTCCATGACCAGGGTCTTGATCGACTCGTAGACGTCCTCGGCGAGGGTGAGTCGACGGGCGGGACGGAGTCGGCCCTCGTGAGCTTCCTGCTGGGGCATCTCGTCTCCTCAACAACCCCTTGACTGTGCTGAGGTGAGCGGGTACACCAGCACAGGGCAGCATCCTATAGGAAATAGGCTCACCGCACTGGAGGTTGGTTCGTGAAGCTCATGCGCGTCGGGCCCGTGGGGCGGGAACGCCCAGTGCTGTTCGCCGACGGGAGGCACTTCGACCTCTCGTCGGTCACCGCCGACATCGACGGGGAGTTCCTCGCCGGCGACGGCGTCCAGCGGATCCGCGAGGCCACCGACCTGCCCGAGGTCGACATCACCGGCCAGCGGGTCGGCGCGCCGCTCGCCCGCCCCGGGGTGGTGCTCTGCGTCGGGCAGAACTACGCCGCGCACGCCGCCGAGTCGGGTGCCGAACCACCGACCGCGCCGATCATCTTCTACAAGGCACCCAACACGGTCGTCGGCCCGTACGACGAGGTCCTGATCCCGCGCGGCGCCACGAAGGCCGACTGGGAGGTGGAGTTGGCGGTGGTCATCGGCCGCCGGGCCCGCTACCTCGCCTCACCGGCCGACGCCCTCGACCACATCGCCGGGTACGCGCTCTCCAACGACGTCTCCGAGCGCGACTTCCAACTCGCCGTCTCCGGCGGCCAGTGGTCGAAGGGCAAGTCCTGCGAGACGTTCCAACCGCTGGGGCCGTGGCTGGTCACCGCCGACGAGATCGACGACCCGCAGGCGCTTCGGCTGCGCTCCTGGGTCAACGGCGAGCCCCGGCAGGATTCCAGCACCAAAGACATGATCTTCGACGTGGCGCACCTGGTCTGGCACCTGTCCCAGTACACCGTCCTGGACCCGGGCGACGTCATCAACACCGGCACCCCGGAGGGGGTGGCGCTCTCCGGCCGGTTCCCGTACCTGACCGCCGGTGACGTGATGGAGGTCGAGATCGACGGCCTCGGGCGTCAGCGCAGCCCGCTCGCGAACGCCTGATGGCAAGGGAGAGAAGCATGCGGTGTGACGGCCTGGTGGCGGTGGTGACCGGCGGAGGATCGGGCATCGGAAACGCCTGCGTACGGGCGTTCCTGGACGCCGGCGCCCGGGTCGGCGTGCTGGACCTGGACATCTCGGGCCTGTCCGAGGACCCTCGGGTGCACGCGGTCGCGACGGACGTGGCCGACCGGTCCTCGGTCAGCGCGGCCCTCGCCTCGGTGGCGGAGGTGTTCGGCGGCGTCGACATTCTGGTGAACAACGCCGCTGTCTCAGCGGTGGGCACCGTGGAGGAGGACGACGACGAGCAATGGAGCAGGGTGCTCGACGTCAACGTCTCCGGCGTGGCCCGCACGAGCGCCGTCGCCCTGCCGTACCTGCGCCGGTCGTCGTCCGCCGCGATCGTCAACGTCTCCTCGATCGCGGCGACCGTCGGCCTGCCCCGACGCGCGTTGTATTCGGCGTCGAAGGGCGCCGTGCACGCCCTCACCCTCGCCATGGCCGCCGACCTGGTGACCGAGGGGGTCCGGGTCAACTGTGTCGCCCCCGGCACCGTCGACACCCCGTGGGTGGCCCGCCTCCTCGCCGGGGCGGCCGATCCGACGGCGGAGAGGCGGCAACTGGCCGCCCGCCAGCCGACCGGCCGCCTGGTGACCGCCGACGAGGTCGCCGCCGCAGTCGTCTACCTCGCCTCGCCCGCGACCGGGTCGGTGACCGGCACGTCGCTGGCGGTGGACGGAGGCATGTCCGGCCTGCGACTACCCGCGCCCGCCAGCGTCACATCGGGTGCGTGACATGATTGCGCGATGGGGAAACAGCAGGACGTCGGCGCAGCCGACCGGCACCGCGGGCCCGGCAGCACCGACCACCGTCCGATCGGTGGCGACGCTGACGCTCGGCTCGCCCTCGCGCAGGACCCCACCACGCCGCAGATGACCCTGATCGACCTGGCGTCCGACCCGTCGGCAGTGGTCCGCAAGACGGTCGCCGCTCGGCCCGACGCCCCCGCGCAGGCCCTGCGACCGCTGACCAGGGACCACGATCGTCAGGTCCGTGAGGCGGTGGCGAGGAACCCGTCCTCCTCGGTCGGCAACCTCATGCGCCTCGTCAAGGACGCCGACCGTTGGGTGCGCTGGGCGGTCGCCAGCAACCCGGCCTGTGACGAGTCGATCCGGCGGGTGATGTCGGAGGCCTCGGACAAGGAGCTGCGCGGACTCCTCGCCGAGAGTCGCGAGCTGGAGCCCGAGTTGGCCGCCCGGCTGATCGACGACGCCTCACCCGAGGTACGCGAACGACTCGCCACCCACACCCACGACCCCGACGTGATCACCGCCCTGCTCGCCGATCGCACCGCCCGCGTACGCAAGGGGCTTGCCCGCAACCCGCGGACGACCTCCGCGCAACGCAGCGCGCTCGCCGCGGACCCGGTGGTCGACGTCCGTGCCGCGCTGGTCCGCGCTGTCGAGTTGGACGAGGCTGACCTGGAACGCCTGGTCGACGACCGCTCGGTGCAGGTCCGACTGGCGATGGCAACCTCCGAGGTCGTCCCGCCGCACGTCCGGGAGGCACTCACCCGCGATCCCGACGAGATGGTGGCCGCTGCCGCCCGGGACTTCCGGCCGGGCTCGGGCACCGCGTCAGCCGTGCGTGCCCCCCGCATCGGTCACCGCCCCTCCGCCGCCGGCCCGGGTCGTTAACGCCGGGCCGGCCCGTCGCCGGCGCGTCTTCTTGTCGGGCCGAGCCCGGATCGGATCACGACGATCCTCGACCCTGTCGACCGCAGCGTGCCGGTCGTCGGACCGTTCGTCAGCATCGGCGTCGTGGTCTGGCGGGCGTTGACGCCCGCCGGTTGCCGTCGGATTGAGCGGGTGGCGGCGGGTGTCACACGAGGGTGCTATCGACCTGATGCCGTAAACGAGTCAGGACCTTCACGACTCCCGGCTGTCGGCGACGCCTACGCGGCTCGGTGTCCGTCCAGTTCGGCGACGAGAGCCGCGACCCGGGCCCGGATGTCGTCGCGGATCTCGCGGACGACGTCCAGGGGTTGCCCGGCCGGGTCGGTGAGCTTCCAGTCCTCGTAGCGTTTGCCGGGGAAGACGGGGCAGGTGTCGCCGCAGCCCATGGTGACGATGACGTCGCTGGTCTCGGCGGTGTCCCAGGTGAGCCGTACCGGGATTCGGCCGGTGATGTCGATGCCGACCTCGCGCATGGCCTGGACGGCGACGGGGTTGAGTTGGTCGGCGGGTTCGCTGCCGGCGGAGCGGACCTCGATGGTGTCGCCGGCGAGGTGTCGAAGCCAGCCGGCGGCCATCTGGGAGCGGCCGGCGTTGTGGACACAGACGAACAGAACGGAAGGCTTGTCGCTCATCGCGTATCGGAATCCTGTGCTAGTCGGGGCATGAGGACGGCGTCGGCAGCGTGCCCGGCACCGGGATACCAGGCGGCCAGGGCGGCGACGGCGAGCAGCCCGCCGACGAGTTGGGCGGTCACGAAACCGGGCACCGAGGCAGGGGTGATGCCGGCGAAGGTGTCGGTGAAGGTCCGGCCAATGGTGACGGCGGGATTGGCGAAGGACGTGGACGAGGTGAACCAGTAGGCCGCCCCGATGTAGGCGCCAACGGCAGCAGGCGCGGCCGAGGTCCGTCCGGTACGGGCGAGGGCGAAGACCAGGACGACGAGACCAGCGGTGGCGACGACCTCGGCCAGCCACAGGTTCCCGCCCCTGCGGTCGGTCTGCGACCAGGCGACGGCCGGCAGATCGAACATGAGGTTCGCCAGCACGCATCCGCCGATCGCGCCGGTCGTCTGCGCGGCGGCGTAGGCGGCAAGGTCCGAGCCGGCCAAACCTGTTCCGGTACGTCGGCCGAGCCACCAGTCGACGGCGGACACGACGGGGTTGAGGTGCGCGCCCGAGACCGGCCCGAACATCAGGATCAGCGCTCCCAGCGCGAACGCCGTGGCGATCGCGTTCTCCAGAAGCTGGAGGCCGACGTCACCGGGCGACATCCGAGCCGCGGCGATGCCGGAGCCGACCACGGCGGCGACCAGCAGTGCCGTGCCGGCGAACTCGGCCGAGGCGCGCCGGGCGAGGGTGAGCCTCACGCGTCGACCGGCGCGGTCGTGGTGGGTAGGTCGAGCAGCGCGCCGAGCTGACGGAACGCCTCGGGCCTGACCCTGTACCAGACCCAGGTGCCGCGACGCTCCGAGTCGACCAGGCCGGCCTCCCGCAGCACCTTGAGGTGATGGGAGATCGTCGGCCCGGACAGGTCGAATGCCGGGGTCAGATCGCACACGCACATCTCCGGCACCGACGCGATCATCGACATCAGCCGCAGCCGGACCGGATCGCCGAGGGCCTTGAACATCGGCGCGACCACCGCCGCCTGATCGGCCTCCATCGGGCGGACCGCCAGCGGAGCGCAGCAGGCGACCGGCACAGCTTGTTTTGACATTCCTCTACCTTGACAGATATCAAAACAGAGTGCAACAGTGGGCCTGCTTCGAAATCCATCTAGACAGCAAGGTAGCCCCAGCAGGAGGTGTCCCATGTCCCGCGTCCAACTCGCCCTTCGCGTCTCCGACCTCGAAGGTTCGGTCGTCTTCTACTCGAACCTGTTCGGCGTCGAGCCGGCCAAGCGTCGACCCGGCTACGCCAACTTCGCCGTGGAGAACCCGCCCCTGAAGCTCGTCCTCATCGAGGGTGAGCAAGGGCAGCCCACGGTCATGGACCACCTGGGTGTGGAGGTGTTCTCCACCGACGACGTCAACGCGGCCACCAGGCGTCTCGCCGGGTCCGGCCTCATCACGCTGGAGGAGAACGACACCGAATGTTGCTACGCCCTTCAGGACAAGGTGTGGGTACGTGGCCCCGGCGGTGAGCCCTGGGAGGTCTACACCGTCAAGGCCGACGCCGACGTCCTCACGAAGTCGAGCGCAGAGGCGTGTAGGTGCGGCGGGCCGACACGCGCGCCGGACGTGGCCTGAGATCGGCCTGACCCACTCGGCTTCGCCGATGTCGGAGTGTTCGGAACGACCCGTTACCGCGACATCCTCGAAGCCGAGTGGATCATCGGCGGTGCCGGTTCACGACGTCCTGACGACTCCGAGGTCGGGTTCGAGAGTGATCGCGTCGACGTTGACGTTGCCGTTGTCGGTGGGGCCGAACACGAGGTCGACCGAGTCGCCCCGCGCAATCGGCAGCTTCACGGTCTGCTCGGACCAGGTCGGCCAGGTCGGCAGGGTCGGCATCGCGATCTGCGTCGATGCCGTCCCGCTGCGAAGCGTCATGGTCTGGGTGGCACCCATCGCGTTGCCGTACCGGACCCGCACCAGGTAGTCGCCGTCGCCGGTGACCGCGGCGGTGAACCGTACGCCGCTGTTCTGGGTTTTCAGGCAGGCCACGAAGCCGGTGCCGGTGTACCCGGCGTGATTGGTACGCAGGCAGGCCTCACCGAGCAGTTGCGCGGCCTCGGCCTGGAGGGTGCTCGGCCCGGCGGTGAGCGCGGCGGTGGAGGCGAGCAGCGTCGCCGCGACCTCCGGGTCGATCTGTGTGGCCGCAGCGGCCGTGACGAGGGCCTCGAACTGGTCGAGAGCCGTCCGCACGGCGGCGGTGTCGTTCGCCGAAGCCGATCGGGCCGCGCTCGCGATCTCGGCCACGAGTTGCCGGGCCAGCGCCGGGGCGATCGTCTGGTCGTCTGCGGCCAGCCGCACGTTGCGTGCGATGGCGAGGAGGCCGCGCGGAGGCCCGAGTCGGACGGTGAGCAGGTCGTCGATCGCGGTACGCGCCGTGACGGTCACCTCGGCCACCGGCTGGCGGTAGAGGTCCAGGCGGAGGTTCTGCAGCGCGCGCAGCCGACCGGTCACGTCGCCGCTGCTCAGCTCGGACTCGGCCTGGGTCGCCCGCTGTTGGAGCGTGCCGAGCGCCGACTGGGTCACGTCGCCGGACCGGTGCAGTTGTTGGAGGAGCTTCTGCACGGACCGGGTCTGCGGCACCCGGACCTGCTTGCCGTGCGCACCGGTGGGCGCGCCGACGGCAACCCTGAAGTCCTGGTCGGGGACCTGGGTTGCCGGCAGGGTCAGCTCGACAGTGGTGCTCGCCGTACCGGCGACGCGAACGGTCCGGGTGTCGCCGACGGCGCGACCGTCGACGAACACCTGGGCGGGAAGGGCCGACACGGTGCTGCCGGCGTTGGTGAGCGGCGCGGTCACGGTCAGCCGCTGCGTGGCCGCGTCCAACGTGGCCTCGGCGACGCCGAACCGTGCCCGGGGTGCGGCGTACCAGTCGAGGTCACGCAGATCCTCCTCGGAGGCGGGCCGGATCCGGATGGCCTGGCCACCTCCGGCGACCAGGGACATGCTGAGTTCCGTCGACGGGCGGACGAGAACCCGGCTGATCTCGACGGGCAGCGGGTTCGTGCGCCAGGTCGTCTCGGCGGCGTCGGCGTAGATCTCCGCCACGTACGAACCACGAGACAGGAACGACAGCGGCACCGGGAGAGTCCGGTCGTTCTCGTCGGTGATCGCACCGACGTACCAGGTGTCGCCGTGCCGGCGGGCCGTCGTGGTGTAGTCACCGATGGCGCTGTCGAGCACCCGGCTCTCGTCCCAGGAGGTCGGTAGGTCCTTCAGGTACGCGAAGCCGGGGTGCGCGGCGTAGTTCTCGGGGGTGTCCGCGAGCATCTGCAACGGGCTGTAGAAGATCGTGGACAGCGCCAGCTGGGCGGTGGAGGTGGTCTGGACACGGGTGCCGAGCTTGGCCGGATCCCAGGTCACGTTGAGCACGCCGGGGGTGTAGTCGGCCGGTCCGCCCATGAACCGGGTGAACGGCAGGATGGTGGCCTGCGCCGGCGGGTTCCCGTTCGCGCCCTTGTAGTTCTGCTGCTCCATCCCCGCGACGCCCTCGCCGCTCATCATGTTGGGGTAGGTGCGGGCCAGGCCGGTCGGCTTGATCGACTCGTGGGCGTTGATCGTGATGCGGTGTCGGGCCGCGGTGTCGATCACCCGCTGGTAGTGGCGTACCGCCTCCTGGTCGAAGTGACTGCGGTTCACCCCGCCCAGCAGGAACTTGGTGGCGTAGCCGGTCTTGATGGCGTGGATGCCGAGTTCCTCGTAGCGGGAGAAGATCTCCTCAAGGTGCTGGTCGTAGTAGTCGACGTCGCCCCGGGTCTCGTTGTGCGCGATGAACTCGACGCCGTTCTGCTCGGCGTAGTCGAGCACCGCGGGCAGGTCGAAGTCCGGCTGCGGGGTGAGGAAGTCCTGGTTCGCCCAGTTACCACCGGCGTTCGTGTTCCACCCCTCGGCCAGCACGAACTTGGCGCCGGCCTGCTTGGCCAGGTCGACGTACTGCCGGAGTCGGGCGGTGGTCGCGCCGTGGGTCGGCCCGTACGTCCAGGTGGTCTGGCGGCGCTGCAACTCCCACCACACGCCGACGTAGCTGGCCGGCTTGATCCACGACGTGTCGTCGGCGCAGATCGCGCACGGGTCGTTGAGGTTCTCGATCAGGTGGGACTCGGCCAGGTCACCCGGGCGCTCCCCGATGGTCAGGGTGCGCCACGGGGTGGAGAAGTCGCCGCGCAGCTTTGCCTTCGTGCCGTCCGGGAGGCTGATCAGGTCGCTGGAGAACCGTCCCGGCTGACCTGGCACCGCCTTCAGCGTCATGCTCGGGTAGTCGGTGAGGTCGGCCTCGTGCACCACCAGGTACGTCTTTCCGGCGGCCACCGTGATGGGGGTCTGCGCCGTGGGCACCGCCGACAGGGGCTGGTCGCGGTAGTGCTGCTCGTCGGCGTTCCAGTCCTTGCCGGCGGCGATCGACCAGCTTCGCGCGGCCGGGTCCAATGTGAACTCGGTGTGCTCGGCGGTCACCGTGTAGTCGTCCACCCCTGGCTGGGCCGGGATGTGGTAACGGATGCCGACACCGTTGTCGAAGACCCGCACGACGACGTCCAGACGGAAGCCCGTACCTGCCTGCACGGCGTGGACCGTGAGCTCACGAGCGTGGTTGCGGACGGTGCCGTCCGTGCCCCAGAGCGGTTTCCACGTCTCGTCGATGGTGCGACGTCGCACGGAGACGACGCTCATCGCCTCGGTGAGGCTGGGACGTCCGGCGAGGTCGAGGCCGAGACCGGAGGCGCCGACGACGACCTTCCCACGGTTGGTCACGCTGTACGAGAGCCGTCCACCGTCATCGCTGACGGCGACGCCCACCGTCCCGTCGGGGGAGCGGACGGTCTGCCCGGCGTTCAGTGTGGCGGCCACCGGCTCGGCGGCGCGCGCGGGTGCGCCGAGAAGCCCGGTTGAGACCGCGAGCGCCGCTGTCACCAGCAGGCCCAATCTCCGTGTCGATCCTCGACCAGCTCTGTGCATCCGTCAGTCCCCATCCTTGCCCGAGGCCGTGATCCGGCCGCAACACCTGGGACCCTAGATCCGAATGATCATGCTGCGGTCATCGGGTGGTCGGCGCGCCGCCATCCGCGCTCCGGTCGGGCCGGGCGGTCTGCTCCCACAGTGACCTCATCTCGCCGAACGCCTGCTCCATGAGAAGCACCATCGCCTGTCGGGCGCGCTCGCCGTCACGCCGCTGGATCGCCTGGGCGACGTCCGCGTGCATCTGCAGAGCCTCGTGGTGCGGGTGGTGTGGCATGAGGTGGTGCTTGTGCCGGCCGGTCAGCACCTCCGCGACCAGGTCCTGGAGCCGCACGAACATCTCGTTGCCGGAGGCGAGCAGGACGCGCCGGTGGAACTCGATGTCGAGGTGCAGGAAGCGTTCCTCGTCACCGGCCTCGCCGGCCGCCCACATCTTCGCCGCCAGCCCGACGAGATCGCTCGCCTCGTCGTGGCCGATCCGCGTCGCGGCCAGGAAGGCCGCGTGCGGCTCGACGGCGGTGCGTAGCTCGGTGATCGACCGGAGCTGGGCCATCCGGCCGGCCGAGGCGAGGCGCCACCGGATCACCTGCGGGTCGAAGACGTTCCACGTGCTCGCCGGCCGGATCACCACCCCGACGCGGCGGCGCGCCTCGATGAGACCCATCGAGGCCAGGACCCGCAGCACCTCGCGGACGACCGAGCGGGAGACGGCGTACCTGTCGACCAGTTCGTCGATGTTGAGGACCGCCCCGGGTGCCAGCTCACCACCGCAGATCGCGGTGCCGAGGCGTTCGAGGACGCGGGCGTGCAGCCCCGACTCGGCAGGGAGGGTTCGAGCGGCTGCAACCTCTGGTGAGGACGGTTCCACCCAAAGATCGTATCAGTTGGATTTATCTCTTGAAGTAATCAGCTTATTCCGCCTAGCATCCCGATATTAAGCGGATGTATCGCCGAGGTGGCGGCTCCCTCCGTGGGCGGTGACCACGGCAGGAGGCGAGACAAGCGTGCGACGTCGATGGGTGATCGGCGGCACGCCGACGGCTCCTTCGCGCAGTGGTGAGACCACCCCTCAGACCGGCACTAACGGAAAGGCACCCCCGTGAAGATCGTCGCCGCAGACGTCATCGTGTCCAGCCCCGACCGCAACTTCGTCACCCTGAAGATCACCACCGACGACGGCATCACCGGTCTGGGCGACGCCACGCTCAACGGCCGGGAGCTGTCCGTCGCCTCGTACCTGCGCGACCACGTCGCCCCGCTGCTGATGGGGCGCGACGCGCACCGGATCGAGGACACCTGGCAGTTCCTCTACCGCTCGGCGTACTGGCGGCGTGGGCCGGTCACCATGGCCGCCGTCGCCGCCGTCGACGTCGCGCTGTGGGACATCAAGGCCAAGGCCGCCGGCATGCCGCTCTACCAGCTGCTGGGCGGCGCGTCCCGCACCGGCATCATGGCGTACGGGCACGCGTCGGGGCGGGACATCCCCGAGCTGTTCGACTCGATCCGCCGCCACCTCGACGAGGGCTTCCGGTCGATCCGGGTGCAGACGTCGGTGCCGGGGATCAACGCCGTGTACGGGGTGGCCGCGCAGCCCAGCGCCACCGGTCAGCGCTACGACTACGAACCCGCGCAGCGCACCCCGCTGCCCGCCGAGGAGGACTGGGACACCCGCGCGTACCTGCGCCACCTGCCCACGGTCTTCGAGGCGGTCCGCGCCGAGTTCGGCCCGGAGCTGCCGCTGCTGCACGACGGTCACCACCGGATGACCCCGATCCAGGCCGCCAAGCTCGGCAAGTCCCTCGAACCGTACGACCTCTTCTGGCTGGAGGACTGCACCCCGGCCGAGAACCAGGAGGCGCTGCGGCTGGTCCGCCAGCACACCACCACCCCGCTGGCCATCGGCGAGGTCTTCAACACCGTCTGGGACTACCAGACCCTGATCCGCGAGCAGCTCATCGACTACGTCCGGTCCGCGGTCACCCACACCGGCGGCATCACCGCCATGCGCAAGCTGCTCGACTTCGCCGCCCAGTACCAGATCAAGTCGGGCATCCACGGCCCGACCGACATCTCCCCGGTGGGCATGGCCGCGGCGTTGCACCTGGACCTGGCCATCCACAACTTCGGGATCCAGGAGTACATGAAGCACACCGCGCTGGCCAACGAGGTGTTCCGGCAGTCGTTCACGTTCACCGACGGCTACCTGCACCCGGGCGACCAGCCGGGGCTCGGGGTGGAGTTGGACGAGGAGGTGGCGGCCCGATTCCCGTACGAGCCCGCCTACCTGCCGTTCAACCGGCTCAAGGACGGCACGGTCCATGACTGGTGAGCGACGCGGCGACGCCCGGCGCACCCGGCACGTCGTGGTGATGGGCGTCTCCGGGGCCGGCAAGACCACTGTGGCGCGCGGGATCAGCGCGGCGACCGGGCTGACGTTCGCCGAGGCGGACGAGTTCCACTCCCCGGAGAACGTGGCCCGGATGCGCTCCGGCGTACCCCTGGACGACACCGCCCGCTGGCCCTGGCTGTCCGACATCGCCGGGTGGATCGCCGATCGCGGCGCGGAGGGCCGGTCGACGGTGCTGGCCTGCTCGGCGTTGAAGCGGTCGTACCGGGACGTGCTCCGCCAGGGCGCGCCGCACCTGGACTTCGTGCACCTGCACGGGCCGGCGGAGGTCATCCGAGCGCGGATGGCCCGACGTGCGGGGCACTACATGCCGGCGAGCCTGCTCGAATCACAGTTCGCGACGCTGCAACCGGCCGAACCGGACGAGTCGGTGCTCGTGCTCGACGTATCGCTCGCCCCGCAAGCCCTGGTCGCGGCGGCCGTCGAGGGCCTCGGCCTGCCCGCCTCGATACCGACGGGGGAGCGGTAGCCGGGGCCGCCGCGGGACTGCCGACGCCGGCCGCGGCCGTCGAGGGTGGCGGCCGGCGTCGGCAGACTCCGCTCGTTCCGGCTCCCCGAGGGCGTGTTAGGTTAGCCTGCCCTCACTAACTGGAGTCCGTCGCCATGCCCCCATCGATCCGAGCATGACAGTCGCCTCGATCAGCGGGAGCGTGGTGCTGCGCCGCGCCCTGCGCCGACAGCGCCGCCGGGTGGTGCTCGGCATCGTGCTGCTCTGCGCCCACCAGGCCACCGAAGCCCTCGTACCGGTCGCCATCGGCGTGATCATCGACCGGGCGGTGGCCACCGGCGACGTCCGCGCGCTGCTGCTCTCCCTCGCCGGCCTCGCCGCCCTGTTCACCGCCCTCGCCTTCGCCTACCGGACCGGTGCGCGGCTGGCCTACGCCGCCGTCGAACACGAGGCGCACACGACCCGCGTCGAGATCGCCCGAAGCGCCCTCGACCCGCGCGGACACCGCTCGGGCCTGCGCGACGGAGAGCTGCTGTCCGTCACGGCCTCCGACGCCGAGTTGTCCGCGTTGGTGGTACGCGTCGCCGGGCTCACCGCCGCAGCGCTCACCGCGATCGTGGTCGCGGCCGTCGCGCTGCTCGTCGTCGACGTCCCCCTCGGGCTCGGGGTGCTCGTCGGCGTACCGCTGCTGATCTTCGCCCTCCAGCGGATGGCGCCCCTGCTCACCCGGCGCAGCACGTCGCAGCAGGAGGCCCTGGCGGCCACGACCGCGCTCGCCGTCGACCTCGTCACCGGCCTGCGCGTACTGCGTGGCATCGGCGCACAGGACCACGCGGCCCGACGGTACGCGGGTGCCAGCCGGCACGCCCTCGACGTGACGCTGCGCGCCGCCACCACCAAGGGCCTGCACCTCGGTCTCACCACCATGGTCAACGGCCTCTTCCTCGCGTCGGTGGCCGGCGTCGCGGGCTGGCTCGCACTCCAGGGTCGGCTGACCATCGGCGAACTCGTCGCCGTCGTCGGATTGGCCCAGTTCATCGCCGAGCCGGTGCAGACGCTCGGATACTGCGTACAACTGTTCGCCATGGCCCGGGCCTCGGCGGCGCGGGTCGCCCGGGTTCTCGGCGCGACGCCGGTCCTCGCGACGGGCGACGCCGGGCCGCCCGAGCCGGGCCCGTCCCGGCTCGCCCTCGACGCGGTCTCGCACGCGGGCCTCGACAACGTCAGCCTGCACGTCAGCGCCGGTGAGATCCTGGGCGTGCTCGCCTACGACCCGAGCGAGGCCGAGGCGCTGGTCGCGCTGCTGGCCGGCCGGGTGCCCCGCGCGGACTACCGGGGGACGCTGTACGTCGACGGCGTACCCGTCGAGGACCTGCACATCGACGCCGTGCGCGCCGTGGTCCTGGTGGAGCAGCATGACGTGGCGCTGTTCGAGGGCACCCTGCGCGCCAATCTCAGCGCCGGTGCCCACGTCGACGACACGGTCCTGCGGGCCGCCGTGCGGGCTGCCGCCGCCGACGACGTGCTCGCCGCACACCCGCACGGCTTCGACCGCCGGCTCACCGAACGCGGGGCGAACCTGTCCGGCGGGCAGCGGCAGCGGATCGGGCTCGCCCGAGCGCTCGTCGCCGACCCGCCGGTGCTGGTGCTGCACAACCCCACCACGGCGGTCGACGCGGTGACCGAGGCACTGCTCGCCGAAGGGTTGGCCGCGGTCCGCGCCGCGGGCAACCGCGGCACGGTGCTGATCACCACCAGCCCGGCCCTGCTGCACCTCACCCACCGGGTCGCCGTGATCGACCAGGGTCGGGTCGTCGCCGAGGGTCCGCACGAGCGGTTGCTCGCCAGCGACACCCGCTACCGGGAGGAGATCCTGCGATGACCGACCCGTCGACCGCGAGCGGCGTCGAGCCCCGGCACCTGCTACCCACGGCCACCGGCCGACAGACCTGGGCCGCCCTCCGCACCGAACTGGCCCGCCTGCCACTGCTCAGCGCCGTCGCCGGCACGTTGCTGGTCGCCGCGTCCGCGACCGGGCTCGTCGCCCCCTGGGTGCTCGGTCGCCTCGTCGACGACGTCATCGCCGGAACCGCCACACCGCAGGTCGTGGCCTGGGCGGGCGTCATCGCGGGTGCCGCGGTGCTCGCGGGGCTCCTCACCGCGGCCGGAGCCGCGGTCGCCGCACGCCTCGGTGAGACCGTGCTGGCCCGGCTCCGGGAGCGGGTCCTCGATCGTGCCCTGCACCTGCCGTCGGCCACCCTGGAACGCGCCGGGACCGGGGACCTGGTGGCCCGGGCCGGTGACGACGTGGCAGTGGTGACGAACGTGGTCGCCACCAGCGGCCCCGCCTTCCTCGGCGCGACGCTGTCCGTCGTGTTGACCGCGCTCGGGCTCTTCGCCCTCGACTGGCGGCTCGGCCTCGCCGGGCTGGCCGCCGCACCCGCGTACGCGCTGGCGCTGCGCTGGTACCTCAAGCGTTCGGTGCCGTACTACGCCCGCGAGCGGGTGGCGACGGGCGAGCGTACGCAGGCGACGGCCGAAGCGTTGCGCGGCTCGGCGACGGTACGCGCCTACCGGATGGAGGACGCCCACGTCGCGCGGATCGCGGATCGCTCCGCTGTGGCCCGCGACCTGTCGCTGGAGATCTTCGGCCTGTTCACCCGGTTCGGGCTGCGCATCAACAGGTCCGAGTTCGTGGGTCTGGCCGCCGTGCTGCTCGCCGGCTTCCTGCTGGTCCGCGAGGACCTGTCCACCGTCGGTGCGGCGACCACCGCCGCCCTGTACTTCCACCGCCTCTTCAACCCCATCGGCCTGCTGCTGTTCGAGTCGGACTCGGTGCTCCAGGCCGGGGCGAGTCTCGCCCGGCTCGTCGGGGTGACCACGTTGCCGGACACCGCATCGTCCGACAGCCCTCGGCCCGCCCGTCCGGAGCGGCCCGAGCCGGCGGCGCTGGAGGTGACCGTCGCGCAGCACCGCTACGACGACGGACCGGTCGTGCTGCGGGACATCGCCCTCCGTCTCGCACCCGGAGAGCGCGTCGCCCTCGTGGGTGCGAGCGGCGCGGGCAAGAGCACGCTCGCCGGCATCATCGCCGGCATCATCGAGCCCAGCCAGGGTTCGGTGAGCCTGCGCGGCGTGCCGCTGGCCCAGCTCGGCGAACACCGCCTCCGGCGCGAGATCGCCCTCGTCAGCCAGGAGGTGCACGTGTTCGCCGGGCCGCTCGCCGAGGACCTGCGGCTGGCCGACCCGGCCGCCACCGACGCCGAGCTGACCCGCGCCCTCGACCTCGTCGGCGCCACCCAGTGGTTGCGCACCCTGCCGGATGGTCTGGCGACCGCGGTGGGCGAGGGCGGGCGCCAGCTGACCGCGGCGCAGGCCCAGCAACTCGCGTTGGCCCGCCTCGTCCTCGCCGACCCCGCCGTCGCGGTCCTCGACGAGGCCACCGCGGAGGCGGGCAGCGCGGGCGCGCGCGACCTCGACCGGGCTGCCGTGGCGGCCACCGAGGGCCGTACCACGTTGATCGTCGCCCACCGGCTCAGCCAGGCGGCCACCGCGGACCGCATCGTCGTCCTGGACCAGGGTCGCGTCGCCGAGCACGGTACGCACGCCGAGCTGCTCGCGGCCGGTGGCGGCTACAGCCACCTGTGGCGTTCCTGGCGTACGCCGGACCCGGTGCCGCCGTCGGCCCGCACCGGGCGTCACCCGAAGGTGGGAGCCCCGGGAACTTTTCCGGACCGGCCCGCGACAACCAGAGTGCGCGGCTGACCGGCGGCGTCCCGACGACGGCCAACGGCCGGAAGGAGCGCCCGTGGCACACAGGACGGTGGTCGGTGCGGACCGTCGGCGTTGACGACGCCCAGGTGACCCGGTGGGCGCAGGAGGCGGGCCAGGGCGACCGGCAGGCCGCCACCGCGTTCATCCGGGCCCTCCAGGACCAGGTCTGGCGGTTTCTGTCGCACCTCGCGGGGCCGGGGGAGGCCGACGACCTGACCCAGGAGACGTTCCTGCGGGCGTTCCGCAACCTGCCCGGCTTCGCCGGCCGCTCGTCCGCCCGGACGTGGGTGTTCACGATCGCCCGGCGGGTCGCCGTCGACCACGTGCGCGCGGCGGTTGCCCGGCCCAAGGTGGCGTCCGTGCCGGACTGGCAGGCGGCGGCCGAGGCCGCCGGGGCGATCACCGCCGGCGCCGACGAGAGCGTGACCCTGCACCAGCTGATCGCCGGCCTGACCCGGGAGCGCCGCGAGGCGTTCGTCGCCACCCAGGTGCTCGGCCTGTCGTACGCCGAGGCGGCGGAGATCTGCCAGTGCCCGGTCGGCACGATCCGCTCCCGGGTGGCCCGGGCGCGCGAGGATCTCGCCACGGCCTGGCAGCTCGACAGCGCTCCGGGCGACGACCGGCGGACAGGCTGAGGGTGAATACTGCCGCAATGACTGTGCGGCGTTCTCTCTTTCTGCACTCGGATCTGCGCCGTCGCCCGCACGACATGTTGCGGTCGATGCTGGCCCAGGTCGACCCCGACACCCCACCGCACGGGCCGGACGGACCGGTGGCCGTCCTGGAACGGCGGATGGCGTCCCTGCTCGGCACGGACGAAGCGGTGTTCTTCCCGTCCGGGACGATGACACAGCAGGTGGCACTACGTATCCACGCCGACCGACGGGGCCGCCGGGTCTTCGCCGCGCATCCGCAGAGCCATCTGGAGGTCTGGGAGCACCGGGGATACAGCGTCGTGCACGGGTTGCGCTGCAGTCCCGTCGGCGACCGGCACCGCCTGATGACCCTGGCCGACCTGTCGACTGTGGCAGAGCCGCTCGCGGCGGTGGTCTGGGAACTACCCCAACGTGACATCGGTGGCCTGTTGCCGGAGTGGGACGACCTCGTCGCGCAGACGACGGCGATGCGGTCTCGCGGTGCCGCCAGCCATCTCGACGGGGCGCGCCTCTGGGAGGCCCAGACCTACTATCGCAGGCCCTTCGCCGAGATCGCCGCCCTGTTCGACAGCGTGTACGTCTCGCTCTACAAGGGGCTACAGGGCGCCGGTGGTGCCGTGCTCGCCGCCCCCGCCGACGTCGTCGCCGAGGCCCGGGTGTGGCGTCGCCGACTCGGTGGGGATGTCTACGACGTGTGGCCGCTGGCGCTGGCCGCCCTGCACGGCCTGGACACGGTGCTTCCCCGGCTACCGGCCCACCGGGAGCACGCCGTGGCGATCGCGGCGGCCATCAACGCCGACGGCGTGGCCCACGCGTTCCCGGACCCACCGCAGACACCTCTGTTCCACGTCCACCTCCCGGTCGGCCCGGACGCCGCGATGCGGGCAGCCGATGCCCTGCGCGCCGCCACCGGGATGGAGTTGTTCGGCCGGGTGCGGTCCGCGCCGGCGCCGGACCGGTGCTCGTTCGAGGTCAGCGTGGGTGAGAACGCCATGGAACTCAGCCCTGACGAGGTGGTCACCCACATCCACGAGCTGCTACGACACGCCACCTGACCGGCGACACGTCACCCGCACCGACGGGTCGGCGCCGCCGGTCGACGACCGGCGGCGCCGACCACGCGGCGGCTGCTAGCCCAGGCGGGCCTCGATGGCCTCGATGATGCGCGGACGCAGCTCGGCGGCGCGGACGACGGCGTCCACCGAGCCGACCTCGACCGCACGGTGGATGTTGTGCACCCGGTCGAACTCCGCGGCGACCTCGCCGAGCTTCTCCGCCCGCACCGACGAACGCAGCTCGTCGAGCTCCGCGGTCAGCGCGGCGCGCTCGGTGCCGGCGGCAGCCGCGACGCGGGCCTCCAGGTCCCGCACACGCGGGTCGGCCGCCGTCCGGGCGTTGACGTCGGCGGAGAACACCACAGCGGCGGCGGGTGCCCCGCCGAGCACCGAGGCGAACGAGCCCTCCAACGCGAGCACCGTCATGTTCGGGTTCAGCGCCTTCGAGAACACCACGAACGCACCGCCGTGGTAGCGCGAGATCACGCAGAACACGATCGGCCCGTCGAAGTTCACGATCGCCCGACCGATCTCGGCCCCGTACTCCAGCTGCAGCTTGCGCATCGACTCCGGTGAGCCGTCGAAGCCCGACAGGTTCGCCAGCACGACGAGCGGCCGGTTGCCGCTGGCCGCGTTGATCGCCCGCGCCGCCTTCTTCGAGGAACGGGGGAACAGCGTGCCCGCCGTGTAGGTGTCCGGGCCGTCGGTGGGCGGGAAGCCGTGCCGCGGCACCGACCGGGACTCGATGCCGAGCAGGCAGACCGGAATGCCACCGAGGTGGATGTCCTGCACGACCGCGGTGTCCGCGTCCGCCATGCCCGCCCAACGCTCCAGGACCGGGTGGTCCTGGTCGGAGAGGGCCCGCATCACCGTGCGGATGTCGAAGGGCTTCTTGCGGTCCGGGTTCGCCTCGACGGAGAAGATCTCCCCGACGGTGCGGAAGGCGCTGCCCGCCACGTCGTGCGGGAAGTCGGAGATGTCGCGGTCGGTGGGGTCGGAGGTGACCGCCCGCCGGGGAGCGTCCTCGCCGGGAGCGACGTACGCGTGGTCGTAGTGCGCCATCACCACGTCCCGGGCGGCCGTGAGGTTCGGCGCCCAGTACTGCGCCTGCCCGTTCGGGCCCATCACCCGGTCGTAGCCACCGATGCCGAAGTTGTCCTCGGCGGACACCCCACCGGAGAAGTCGAGCGACTGCTTGCCGGTGAGCACCATCGCCGAGTCCGGGGTCATCACCAGGATGCCCCTGGTGTGCATGAGCATCGTCGCCTCGGCGTTCCAGTACGGCTGCGCGCCCACGTTGATGCCGGCCACCACGATGTTGATCTCACCGCCGGCCTGGGTGAACTCGACGATCCGCTTGAGCGCGGCGGCCACCCAGTCCATGTTCTCGGTGCCCGAGGTCATCGAGATCCGAGCGCCGGCGGACAGCGCCCACCACTCCAGCGGCACCTGCATCCGCTCGGCCAGGTCCAGGGCGGCGATCACGCGCCGGCACTCGGGCTCCGACAGGGCGCCCAGCGACTTCGTCGGGTCGCCGAGCAGCACGACCCGGGTGACACCCTGCGGGTGCCGCTCGGTCGGCGTCGTGACCACCCCGGCGACGATCGCGGCGCTGTTGCGCCCCTTCGGCCGGTCCACCGGCACCAGCACGTGGGCGTCGTCGAGGTCGTGCTCGACGAAGTCACCGAGCCGGCCGGTCAGCTCGTACGGGTACACGGTGTTGCGGCTGCTCGCGCGCAGCACCTTGAGCCGGTACTCGTCGAGCGGCTCGATCGGCTCGACCGGGGGCTCGCCGACGGCCAGCTCCGCCCCGCCGGCGGCGTCGAACGAGATCCGTACGGCGATCTTGGTCAGTTCGCCGGTCCGGCGGTCGCGCTGCCGCGCGATGAACAGGATCTCCTCCAGCCCGGCGCCCGCTGTCGTCGGGCGCACGCGCCCGGCGATCATCTCCATCTCCTCGCGGGTGAGCTCGCTCGGCGGCCACACGTAGACCACAATGCGGTTGGTGTTGAAGCGCGTCTTCGACGGTCGCAGCGACTGGGCGCGGCGGATCGAGTCGAGACAGGCGGCGATGGCGTCCTCGGTGGTCGGCAGCGCGACCAGACGTCCGTCCTGCTCGCGAAGCTCGGTCAGGTCACGCACCTGCGCGAACGCGACGAGACGCTCGTCGGCCCGGTTCTCCCGCGCCACACACTGGAAGAGGTAGACCTCCTCGTCCGACGACGGCAGGCGGGTCAGGTCGAACTTGTGCAGCCGCTCCAACTGCATCCGCTGCGCGATGTACGGGTGCAGGCCACGGATCAGCCGGTCCTCGGTCAGCTCGGTGTCCGACGGGCGGAAGGTGAAGTGGTGGTGCATCACCGCTCCGCCGCGACCCGCGACGGTGGTGGTGACCCGGCGGACCTGAGGCGGCAGCGGGTGCGCGGCGACGACCTCGGCCAGCGCCGCCGCCATCGCGTCGAAGTCCTCCGGCTGGTTCTCCCAACCGAGGTAGATGTCGGCGTCGACGGAGTCCTCGTCGCCGGCCAACTCGGCCAGCCCGCGCAACGCGCTGCCCAGCGCGTCGAAGCTCACCGCGGCGGAGACGACGCTCGAGTCGGCCCGCTCGGCGACCACGAACGTGCAGCCCGCGACCGCCTGGGTACGGACGCTGGTGAGCGCCCGGTTGCCGTAGTACCGCCGGGTCAGCACCTCCAGCATCACCGCGTTGTCGAGGTGGTCGCGGACGAGCCGCTGCCCGAGCAGTCGGACCAGTGGCTCGGTGCTGCGGACCATCTCGGCGATGCGCTCGGCACGGTCCGGCGCGTCCGGCTGCGCGTCCAGGTGCCGCAGGTGCCCACGGACCGTGGCGTAGACCCGGGCCCGGTTGCGCCGCAGCAGGGGCTGGGCGAACCAGGCGAACACCACGCCACGGGCGAGGTCGGCGACCACGGGGAAGCGCACCTGCGTCGCGGCGATCAGCCGTTCCAGCGCCAGGCCGGCGGGCTCGCGCAACGACTCGTCCGGCGGGGTCTCCCGCAGCCAGGCGCGCAGCAGGGCCGCGACGACAGTGGCGTCGGCGGACGCCCGTTGCTGGGCGAGGAAGATCCGGAACACGGCCGATTCGAGGGCGGGGGAGCGCTCCAGGTCGGTGACGCCGTACCGGCCGAGTGCCTTGGCGAGCCTGGTCTGGAAGGCGTCCGGCAGACCGGCCCGCTCGACGTCGAGGCTCTGCAGGTAGGTGTGGAAGTACTCCCGTGCGCTGTGCACGTGGGCGCCGCCGCCGTCCTCACCGGTCGGCCGGTTGCGGCTCAGCTCGGCGAGATCGGCGAACACCTCGATGAGATCGAGCTCGGCGGCCAGTGGCCGCTGACCGACGGCCCCGGCCCCTGGCCGCTGACCTGCTTCGGTGGCCTGCCGCCGCGCGCTGAGGTAGCCGTCGAGCACCCGCCGGTCGTCGTGCGGGTCGACGTCGAAGCCGAGCAGCAGCCCGCGTAGGTCCTCCTGACCGCGCCGGCTGCGCTCGTCCGCCGGGACGTCCTCGGCGGCGGTCGGCAGGTCCAGCTCGACGGTCTCGGCGGTCGGGTCGTCCGTGGCCTCCTCGGTGTCGTCCGCCAGCGGCTCCAGGCGCAGCAGCGGCGCACCCGCCTCCACCTGGCTGCCCACCGAGACGGCGCACTCCTTGAGCCGGGCCTTGAACGGCGCCCGCAGCACCGTCTCCATCTTCATCGCTTCGAGCACCAGCACCGGTGCGCCCGCCTCGACCTCGGCGCCGATCTCCAGCGGCGTGGCGACGACGAGCGCCGGCATCGGGGAGCGCAGGACGCCACCCTCGTCGCGGCTGACCCGGTGCGTCACACCGTCCACCTCGACCAGGTGGGTCGGGCCGTACGTGCCGGTGAGCAGGCGGTACCGGATGCCGTTGACGACGATCTGGCCGGTGTGCCGGTCGAACCGGTCGAGTTCGACGTCGGCGGTGCGGACGACGGCGCCCCCCTCGATGCCGACGCGGAACCGGTGTGGCCCGACCCGGGCCACGCGGGTGCGGTAGCCGACGCCGCGCAGCTTGAGGTCGAGCGGTCGACCACTGGAGTGCTGCACCTGCGGGCGTCCGCCGGCTGCCGTCGACAGCAGCCGCTGCCGCTCGACGCGCTCCTCCTCCTCGTACGCCTCGATGGCGGCGGCTGCCAGCGCGACCCCGCTGTGGCGGTGCGTGACGAGTCGGCCCTCGCCGCGAACGCGGTCGATCCAGCCGGTGTCCGCGCTGGCGTCGATCACCTCGGGCTGGTCGAGCAGGTCGAGCACGAAGCTCTTGTTCGTCGCGCCGCCCTCGATGATCACCGTGGTGTTCGCCATGGCCCGCCGCAGCCTGCCGAGCGCCTCGTCGCGATCACGGCCGTACGCGATGATCTTCGCGATCATCGAGTCGAAGTCGGCGGGGATGGTGTCGCCCTCGCTGACGCCGGTGTCCACCCGGATGCCGGGCCCGCTGGGCAGGTCGAGTCGCGCGATCCGCCCCGGCGACGGCGCGAAGTCACGGTCGGGGTCCTCGGCGTTCAGCCGGGCCTCGATGGCGTGCCCGCGCTCCACCGGCGGCTGGCCCTCGAGCCGGCCGCCCGAGGCGACGTGCAACTGCGCCTTGACCAGGTCGAAACCGGTCGTCAGCTCGGTGATCGGGTGCTCCACCTGGAGGCGGGTGTTGACCTCCAGGAACGCGAACAGCCGGTCGCCGGGGTGGTACAGGAACTCCACTGTCGCCGCGCCGCGGTAGCCGACCGCCACGGCCAGCCGCTCGGCCGACGTCTTGAGCTCGGCGGCCTGCGCCGCGTCGAGCACCGGCGACGCCGACTCCTCGATGACCTTCTGGTTGCGGCGCTGCACCGAGCAGTCGCGGACGCCGAGCGCCCAGGCGGTGCCCTGCCCGTCGGCGATCACCTGGACCTCGACGTGCCGGGCCCCGGTGACCAGGCGTTCCAGGAACACGATGCCGCTGCCGAACGCCCGCGCTGCCTCCTGGCTGGTCCGCTCGTAGGCGTCGTCCAGTTCGGCTTCGTTGCGGATCACACGGATGCCGCGCCCGCCGCCGCCGGCGGTCGCCTTGAGCATCAGCGGGTAGCCGATCTCGGCCGCCGCCGTCCGGGCGGCGGCCAGGGTCTCGACCGCACCCCGGCTCCACGGCGCGACCGGAACGCCGACCTCCTCGGCGATCAGCTTCGAGCCGATCTTGTCACCGAGTTGGCGCATGGCGTCCGCGCTCGGCCCGACGAACGTGACGCCGATCTTCTCGCACAGTTCCGCGAATGCCGGATCCTCGGCGACGAAGCCCCAGCCGACCCAGGCGGCGTCGGCCCCGGTCTCGGTCAGGGCGCGTTCCAGCACCTGGTGGTTGAGGTACGGGCGGGCGGAAGCCGGGCCGAGATCGTAGGCGATGTCCGCTTCACGGACGAATGTGGCGGTGCGGTCGACGTCGGTGTAGAGCGCGACGGTTTCGAGCGGGATGCCGGTCTCCGCGGCCAACTCGCGGACCGCGTGGATGAGCCGCATGGCGGCTTCACCACGGTTGACGATGGCGACACGGTTGAACACCCGACTGACCCCTTAGCTAGACCTTGAACTGCGTGCCGCGGAACGACGGCTCCCAGCAGTGATCACCTTTCCGGCTGGCGGCGGCCAGCGCTATGGCGCAACCACCGAACCAACAGTCGCTCAGTTGTAGGAAGTCCACAAAAGTTTTTGGCACCCCCGCGCCGGCTCCAGCAGTTGATCAAGACGGCCCGGGTGGTTCACGTCGACCGCCTCCCGCGTTCACCCCCGCCTGGTCGGCTGGTCGGGAAGATCATCGCCGGCCCGGCCGGACCGCCAGCCGGTTCGACCAGCCCCGGCGCAGGCCAGGAATCGCATCACGAAAGGAGCGGCAATGAGGTCGTCCAACCTCGTACGCCCGAGTCTGGCGCTGCTGATCGCCGCGGGGCTGAGCACACTCGCGGCGCCGGTCGGCGCAGCCCACGCCGCGACCGCCACGGTAACCGAGGCGGGCACTCCGATCACCTTCACCTCCACCGAGCAGCTCGCGCCGGGCGTCACGTACGGCTCGTTCCAGGTGGCCACGCCTCGCGGCGCCACCGTCGGCTACCTGCTCACGGCCGACCTGAAGAAGAACAAGGTCTCCCTGGACCTGCTGCACCCCGACGCGGTCGCGCAGCGCAAGGTCGTCTCGGCCATGACGAACGACCAGGGTGCCGTCGCCGGCGTGAACGGCGACTTCTTCAACAACAGCGAGACCCACGTCGGCGTCGCCCCGACCTACTCCTCCTCGGGTCCGGAGATCGCCGACGGCGAGGAGTTGAAGTTCGCGGTGCCCACCGCGCAGCGCTTCGGCCCCGGCCTCGCCCCCGGCACCTCGACCAGGGACGTGTTCGGCGTGGGCGTGAACGGCAAGGCGCGCGTCGACACCCTGAGCCTGGACGGCGAGGTCCGCAGCGGGAAGGGCACGATCGCCCTCAGCGGCCTCAACCAGTACGCGCTCCCGGTCGACGGCGTCGGCCTGTTCACCTCCGACTGGGGTGCCGCCTCGCGGGTCCGGTCGACCTGCGGCTCCGACACCAGCCGCAGTGACCCGTGCAGCACCCACACCTACGAGGTGACCGTGCGAGACGGTGTGGTGACCGCGGTGGGTCAGCTGCCCGGTGCGGGCGCGATCCCCGCCGACACTCAGGTGCTGGTCGGCCGGGATCGCGGCGCGGACGCGCTCGACGACCTCGCCGTCGGCGACCGGGTGCAGGTGCGCGAGAAGCTCGACTCCGCCGGTAGGCCGAAGCTGACGTTCGCGGTCGGCGGAGCGCCGATCCTGCGCGACGGCGCGCCGCTGGCCGGCCTCGACACCAGGACCGCCGCGGTACGCAGCTCGGCCGGCGTCAGCCCGGACGGCAGGACCGTCTACCTGGTCGCCCTCGCCGGCCGCGCCCCGGCCAGCGCCGGCTTCACGATCGCCGAACTGGCCGAGCTGATGCGCTCGCTCGGCGCGCACGACGCCGTGAACCTGGACGGCGGCGGATCGAGCACGGTCGCCGTCCGCGAGCCGGGCCAGGCCGCGGCAACCGCCCGCAACAACCCGTCCGACGGTACGGAGCGCGCGGTCGCCAACGGTATCGGGATCTTCGTGGGCCGGCACTGAACTGTTGTATCCGTACGGATTCGCCCCGCCCGGTGCTCACCGGCCGGGGCGAATCCTTATCCGGCACCTGTCGTCCCCGGCCGCCTCGACGGAAACTGTCAGCCCGGGACGGAGAATCAGCACGTGACCGTTCTCGACTCGCGGGCGCTCAACCGCGCGACGCTCGCCCGGCAGTTGCTCCTCGATCGCGCCGAGATGCCGGTCCCCGACGCCGTCGCGCACCTCGGCGGTCTCCAGGCGCAGGAGCCGCAGGAACCGTTCGTCGGGCTCTGGTCGCGGCTGCGTGACTTCGACCCGGCGGTCCTCTCGCACCTGCTGACCCAGCGACACGTGGTGCGCACCCACCTGATGCGTCGCACCGTCCACCTGCTCGTCGCCGACGACGCCGTGGCCTGGCGCTCCCGTCACGACGCCATGCTGCGCCAACGGGTGCTCGGGGTCTACCGCGGCGAGTTGAACGGCGTCGACCTCGACGACCTCGCCGCGGCGGCCCGGGAGGTGCTGGCCGACGGTGAGCCGCGCTCGATGCCGGAGATCGGGCGGGCGCTCGCCGAACGCTGGCCGGCCTCGGGGCCACGGGCGTTGGGCGAGATGGGTGTCGCGCTCCTCCCGTTGGTCCAACTGCCGCCGCGCGGGGTGTGGCGCGCCAAGGGGGGCGTGCGTCATGTCCTGCTCTCCGCGTGGGTGGGCCGGCAGGTCGATCCGCCAACCCCGGATGGCTCCGATCCGGTCGGGCAGGTTCTCGTACGCCGCTATCTGGCCGCGTTCGGGCCGGCCGCCACCGCCGACCTGCGCGCCTGGTGCGGCCTCGCCGGTCTGCCCGCCACGGTGGCCGAGATGCGCGAGGAGTTGGTGACCTTTCGCGACGAGCGCGGCCGGAAACTGGTCGACCTGCCCGACGCGCCGCGCCCCGATCCGGAGACACCCGCCCCGGTGCGGTTCCTGCCGGCGTTCGACAACGCGATCCTCGGCTACGACGACCGCAGCCGGATCATCGACGACGCCCACCGTCTCCTCTCGGTGGCCGGCGAACGCGTGGTGCTCGTCGGCGGCCGGGTCGCCGCGACCTGGACGGTCGAGGCGGGCACCGTGACCGTCGAGCCACTGACCTACCTCAGTCGGGCGGACCGCGCCGCGGTGGCAGAGGGGGGGCACGCCTTGGCGCTGTTCCTCTCCGACAACGAGAGCGACCGCGTGCGGGTGGCCCCGTCTCCCCGGTGACGGGTCTTCCGGACCTGTCACCGGGCAGACGAAGGTGTCAGTCGACGGTCGGCAGTGCCGTCCGCGCCGCCTCGGCGAGCGCCGCCGCCGCCGTGGCGTACGGGTTGTAGCTGTAGCTGCGGGCCAGGCCGGCCGGCACCGTGAAGTACTCGGCCGACAGTTTCGCCGGATCGCTGGCGATCTCCCCGCGTCCGGGTACGTCGTTGCCGTCGTCCCAGCCCCAGGGCGCGTTCGCCGAGTTGGTCGAACAACTCCAGGTGCCGACGCCGCAGTCGCCGGACGTGTCACCGGCGAACGTGCCGAGGCTGGCGAACAGGCTCGGGTTGGACCGCTGGGCCCACAGTCCGCCGGCGGCGAAGATGTCGATGAGCTGATACCGGACGTCCCGGTCGTTGCCACTGCTCGGCGTCTCGGCGACTGTCGACGGGTAGTAGACCAGGCCGTCGCCGTTGATGGCGTACTGCGGGTAGGCCTTCAGGCCGTGGCCCTGCGCCTCCTGGGCCGTCACCGGGTGTTGGAAGGTGTCGTGCGGTGACGCCTGGAACTGCAGGGTGCCGTCCACGCTCTCCCGGCCACTGGTCCAGGTGCTGCCGGCCGGCGTGTACGAGTAGAAGTCGCTGTGCGCGACGGTGACGGCCGAGCGCAGGACGCCGTACGTGGAGCCGTCGCGCTCGATGGCGAACAGGGCGCCCTCACCGTCGTTCTCGTGCTCGGTCTCGAAGAACGGGTGGTCGGCCCAGTCGCGGGGGTGGAAGAAGAAGTACGTGATGTACCAGTGGGTGCTGGTCTCCACGACCGAGTAGTAGGCGTGAGCGGCGAGTGAGGTCCCCGCCTGGCCGGCCCGGTCCCAGTTGTTGCGGCCGTTGAGGTCACCGTCAAAGTCGACCTTGCTGATGTAGTCCGACTGGCCACTGAGCGCGTGGCTCCCGGTGGCATCCACGTCCTGGTAGTGGATGGGTGCCCAGCGGAGGGCGAGTTCGGCCCGGCTGACGGCGGCTGCGGCCGGCGTCGGCGCGGTGAGGAGGAGGGCGGCGGCCAGCACTGCGGCGGCGGCTGCCGCGATCAGCGCCCTCGCTGCCCGGGGTCGCCGGGGCGTGCTGCTTCTGTCGAGCATGGTGTGCTCCCACGTCCGAAGTGATAGACAATGATGGATCATTGTCGGTGCGGGCGCCCGGCGCGTGTCCGCCCGGCGAAGAGAAGGCGGACGATGTCCGACCGGACTGTGCGCGGCCCCTCTCCCGGGGCGGAGCACGCGCTTGCATCGACGTTTGTCGACTGCCATGCTGTGGTCCGGTCGTGCTCGGGAGCCGGCGCGCACCACATCTTCTCCGGTCCACGGGGCGCACGAGGTGGCGATGCCACCCGTGCCGGGCAGTCCTCGTCGGTGACCGGAAACCCGAGCACGGCACCGGCTACCCCCTCGGTCGGCGGTGCCCGGTAACCACCGGAGGTACCGATGCTTCGCATGTTTCTCGCCGCGACGACAGCGGCGCTCGCCGTCTGGGGCGGGGCGAGCGGCCCCACCGAGTCGACGCCCACGGCCTCGGCCACGCCAACGCCCTCGCCGACGATCGCCTGCCCGCCGGCGTTGCCGATCACGGCCATGGTCGCCGGGGTCACCACCACGAGCGTGACCATCTCGTACTCGATCTTCTTCCGACCGCCCTGCGGCTACGACCCGCCGATGACCGTCAGCCTCTTCGCCAGCCGCGAGGACGCCCAGCAGTGGCGGGCACCGGTTGCCGTTGCCGTCTCCGGGGCGGAGCGCAACGGCTCGGTCACCATCGACCGGCTGACACCCGACACGGAGTACTGGTACCGGTTCACCGACGTCGAGGGTCGGCGTGACCCGTACGTGATCGCGTCGGCGCGGACCGCACCGCTGACGGAGTGCCGCGCGACGGCCACGATCGACGCCCGCTGGGGCAACGGCTTCGTCGCCACGGTCACGGTCCGCAACACCGGGACGCAGCCACTGGATCGGTGGCGGGTGTCCTGGCGGTGGTCCGGTGACGAGCGTGTCCAGTCGGTCTGGGGTGGCGTGGCCGAGACGGTCGGTGTCGACGTCACCGTCCGCAACGCCTCGTACAACGGTGCGCTGGCGATGGACGGTGTGACGACGTTCGGTGTGCTCGTGACGACCAGCTCGGTGCCGGACGGGTTGACGATGGGCTGCGCCCGCTGAACGACGTCCGCCCCGCCCCTGCCGTCACGGCGGGAGCGGGGCGGCGTCCTGCGGGTCAGGGCTTGCGGGCCACGGCGCCGTAGGCGTCGATGCCGGTGGCGTCGGCCTCCTCTGGCCGCCAGAGCGGGATCGGCACCAGGCCCGGCTCCACCTTGGTCAGCCCGGCGAAGCAGGTGTCGAGGTCCTCCGGGCTGCGCAGGATGTACGGCACGCCGCCGCTCTGCGCCAGCCGTTCGGCACCGGAGACCACCTCCGGGCTGGTGTCGGTGCCGTCCCAGAGCACGAGGTAGCTGCCGGAGGGCATTGCGGCCATCGTCCGTCCGACGATCGAGCGCACCACGTCGAGGTCCGGTTCGTAGCCCATGACGCCCATGAACATCACCGCGATGGGCTGGTCGAAGTCGAGCGTCTGCGCCGCCTCGGCGACGATCTTCTCCGGGTCGTGGTAGTCGGCGGGCACGTAGGTGGTGACACCCTCTGTGGTCGTGTTGGCCAGCAGCGCCCGCGCGTGCACCAGCACCATCGGGTCGTTGTCGACGTAGACGATCCGCGAGTCCGGCGCGATCTCCTGGGCGACCGCGTGGGTGTTCTGCATGGTGGGCAGGCCGGTGCCGATGTCCAGGAACTGCCGGATGCCCGCCTCGGCGGCGAGGTAACGGACGGCCCGCACCAGGAACACGCGGGACTGCTGCGCCATGACGACGATCTCCGGGTAGACCTCGGCCACGGCGTCGCCGGCCGCCCGGTCGGACTGGAAGTTGTCCTTCCCGCCCATCCAGTAGTTCCAGATCCGCGCCGCGTGTGGCACGTCGGGCTGAAGCTTCGCGGCGAGTTCGGCGTCCGGACCGGCCATGCCAGGCTCCTATCGAGGGGTCGAGAGCTGGAGGTCACCACTGGGGTGTGAGCGGGATCGTACTCCGGCGCCGCCGTCCACTGTCGACGGCGGGTGGACGGCCGTCTGATGCCTCACCGGACCGGGGGGGCTTGACCTCCGACGGTGGTGGCCACGCCTGCCGCACCGCGGCGCGGCCGTCACCGTCGGACCACCCCGTTCTGGTACGCCCGCACCACGGTCTGCAACCGGTCCCACGCGCCGATCTTCGCCCGGCTCGTAGTTCTGCTCCCCCGTCTGACGTAGGACGGCAATGTGTCTACGACCTGAGGAGGAGGACAGTGTGCCCATTCGCGTGAACCACTGCCCGTGCCGGGGCATCCAACCCTGTGACAGACCCCGCAGAGGAAAGGACCAGCCATGCGCGCCAAGCTGCTACCCGGTGTGCTGCTCACCCTCACGGTCGTCGCCGGGTGCACCTCGCCTGTCGAACGGGTCGGCGGCGACGCGGCACCCGCCGGCTCACCGTCCGCCAGCGCGAGCCCGTCGGCGTCGAGCGCCCCGGCGACCCCCAGCTCCACACCGAGCGCCCCGGCCACCCGCACCTCCGCCCCGGGCACCCCGGCCACCCGCACCTCCGGGCCGGCCACTCCGGTGAGCGAGATGAGGCGGACCGACTGGCCCAACGCGGTGATCCGCGGCCTGGACTTCTGCGGTGAGTCCGACGAGTTCGTGAGGTTCCGCGACGGGTCGAACGGCTTCGACGTGCCCTGCCGGATCCTGCCCGGAGGCGCACGCCCGGCGTACGCCGACTTCATCGGCGAAGAGCCGGCGAACGCGCCGGCGACCGAGGACGCCCTCGTCCTCGTCGAACTGGGCAACCCCGGCGCGGCACGGCGGCAGGCGCTCGTGCCCGTCCAGCTCGCCTACGACGGCAAGGAGCGGTTCGCGCGGCCGGTCATCAAAGGGGACGACCCGAGCCCGTCCGGCGACCGGGTCATGACGTTCGTCTCGTACCGGATCGTGGATTTCCACGTGGAGGCCACCGTCCGCAAGCTCGACGGCGGCACCGAGACCCGCCGGTGGCGCATGATGGACTACGCCGGCAACTGGGAACGGTTCTAGCCTTGCGTGAGCAGCGAATCGTCCACCCGCAACGTGCCGAGGATCTCGTCGGTGCGATCGGCGCCGTCGGTCTGTTTGACCTGGACGTACACGCCGTACGAGCCTTCCACCCCGGCCAGGGTGACCTCGCTGAAGGACCGCTCGGTACCTCCGCAGCGAGCCCAGTGCCGCACGGTTCCGCTGAGCGCGCCGACGGTGACCGCTCGCCCGGAGGCATCAGTGCATCCACTGTGATCGGGCAGCGCCGGCCGGTCCGTGGCCGGCAGCGCACGGCTCACACCGACGAAGACCCCCGGTGTCGGGCTGTCGACGTCGGACCATTCGGTGAGATCCGCCCCGATGAGCAGGCCCGGGTGACGCGCCTCGGTGAGACCGAGCACGGCCGGGTCCCAACCCCTGTCACGCAGCTGCCTCGCCCAGCCGTCCGGCACGGCTACCGAGACGGTGCCGGTCACGTCGCCCACCCGCGTCCACCCGTGTGGCGCGGTGGAGGCGGTGGAGGACCCGGCCATGACCAGCGCGGCGGCCACGGTGCCGACGGCGGCGAGGGACCGGCGGATGAGGTGTGCGGGCGGGCTGGCAGCGACCTGCCGGGTGGCGAGCAGACCCTCCAGCGCGGCGGCGTACGCGGCTGCGCTCGGCCAGCGGCGGTCCGGGTCGCGGTGCAACGCCCGGCGGACGGCTCGCTCGACGGCGGCGGAGGCGCGGGGTGTTGCAGCCACCGGCTGACCCGGCGGCGACCCTTTCAGCATGTGGTACGTCAGGGCGCCGATCGCGTACACGTCGGCGCGCACGTCGATCCCGCCACCGGGAGCGAGTTGCTCGGGCGCCATGTAGGCGGGCGTGCCGGCGACCACGGTGAACCCGGACGCGTGCGCGAGTGTCTTGGCCAGCCCCAGGTCGGCGACCAGCACCCGCTCCCCGGCCGCAGCGGTGTCGAACAGGACGTTGGAGGGCTTGAGGTCGCGGTGCAGCACACCGTTGTCGTGCAGGACGGCCACCGCCCGGGCGATGTCGGCGGCGACGCGCAGCGCGTCGCGTACCGGCATCGGCCCATCGTCCAGCCGGTCGGCGAGAGTGCCGCCCGCGGCGTAGGTCATCACCAGGTAGGGCCGGCCGTCGGGCAGTTCACCGACGTCCAGCACCCGGACCAGGTGGTCGGAGTCGACCTGCCGCATGAACCGGGCCTCCTGGCGGAAGCGCCCCCGGATGTCGGCCCGCTGCGACCAGTTGTCGGCGAGCACCTTCACGGCCACCGGGGACTGCAGCTCGTCGTCGTACGCCAACCAGACGGTCGCGAACGCGCCGGCACCGACGGAGCGTGCGATGCGGTAGCGGCCGACCTGTGGCGGGATGGACACGACCGTATTATCCGACCACCGGGAGACCGGTGACGCCCATGAGCGGGGGAGCGCGGGTGGTGATCGGATCCGACACCGAGGAACTGGCCCGCCGGGCGGCGGCCGGTGACCGCGCGGCGCTCGACGAGCTGCTGGCCGCGATCGGTCCGCGGGTTCTTGAGCAGTGCGGACGCTTCCTGCCCTGCCGTCAGGATGCGGAGGAGGCGGCGCAGGACGCGTTGGTGCAGGTGGCCCGGCACATCGAGCGGTTCGAAGGACGCTCGTTGTTCTCGACCTGGTTGCACACCGTGGTCGCCAACTGCGCCCGCCAGACCTACCGGTCGTTGCGGCGACGCGCCGCCGAGGTGCCGAGCGCGTTGCTGCCCGTCGACGTGATCGACCCCCGCACGACGAGCGTCATCGCCGGATCCCGCCTCGACCTTCTCGACGCGCTGGAAAGACTGGAGGCGCACCGGCCGGAGCTGGTCACGGCACTCGTGCTCCGCGACATGTGTCAGCTCGACTACCAGGAGATCGCCGGGCAGCTGGGCATCCCGGTCGGCACGCTGAAGTCCCGGACCCACCACGCTCGCCGGCACGTGCGGGAGTCGTTGCAGGGCGGCTGAGTGGAGCGTGCGTTGATCTGTTGTTCGTGGTGGGTCGACAGCAATGCCGACGCCTCCCCGTCGCTGTCACACAGCGGTAAGGCCGTGCCTGGGACGATCCCACCGCCGAGCGGTGCGGGCCGGTCTGGACCGGCCCACAGCGGCTCAGGGAAGGTCGACGACCTCACGCCCGAGGGGCCAGAAGGCGGCCGGAACGAGCTTGAAGTTGGCGATGCCGAACGGGATGGTGACGACCAGGACGAAGCAGATGAGGGCGGCGATGCCGTACCCGACCGCGAGCACGATGCCGCCGCCGAAGACGAGCCATAACACGTTCAGGACGAAGCGAATCACCACTCCAGCATGGGCGGTGCCCGCCACCCGAGCGCGCGGCACCCGGGCGCCCCGGCTCAGCGGGTGCCACCGGGCTGGTCCGGTCGAGGGGCGGGACGTGGGGGTCACCTGGAGGGACGGTGATTGTTAGACTCCAGCACTGATGATCATGGTGCGCGGGCGCGACGACGACCACCGAAGCTGGCGGTGATTTCGATGGAGGACGGCTTCGCGGTCGACGCGGAGGAGATCCGAGCCCACGCGCGCAACATCGACGCGCTGGCGGGGCGGTTCGCGGCGGTGAAGGCGGCCAGCGCACACATCGCCCAGGACGACTCGGCGTACGGGTTGCTGTGCGGCTGGATCGCCGGGGTCCTGGAGAGCAAGCACGTCCGGCAGGACGAGCTGTTCGCCGGTGTCGAGGAGAACCTGACGCTGGCCGCCACCGGGCTGCGCCGCACCGCCGACGACTACGACGCGGTCGACGGGGACAACGCCAGCCTGATCACCAACGTCGGAAACCAGTTGACCCCGTGAGGGCGACGCGATGACCGACATGTCGCTGGTCGCCGACGTCTCGTCCACCCGGGAGGTCTGGACGGGCGCCTCCCTGGCCGACAGTGTCGAGGGTCTGGTCGACGCGATCAGGAGTGAGGGCTGGGTCGACGACCTGCTCGCGGGTGCCGCGTTCGGCCTGGACGCGGCGGTGACCGTGCTGGACCCGTTCAGCGCGTTGCTGGCCAACGGTCTGGGCTGGGCGATGGAATACTTCGAGCCGCTGCGGGACATGCTCGACAAGCTCACCGGCATGCCCGACGTGGTCGCCTCGCATGCCGCCACCTGGAACAACATGGCCGCCGAGCTGCACAGCATGGCCAACGACCTGCGATCGCACCTGGATGGCGACCTGCCCGAGTGGTACGGGCAGGCCGCGGTGGCGTACCACAATCTGATGGACCACAACGTCGAGGCCCTCGGCGGGCTCGGCGCGGTCTCCGCGGCGCTGGCGGCGGCCACCGAGGGGGCGGGCAACCTGGTGGCCTTCACCCGCGACATCGTCCGCGACCTCATCGCCGACCTGGTGGCGCGCGTCGTCGTCTGGGCCGTCGAGGCCATCTTCGTCGTCACGATCCCGGTCATCGCCGCGCAGATCACGGCCGCCGTCGTCAAGTGGGCCGGACGCATCCTGATGTACGTGGGCGCGCTGATCACCAGCCTGACCAACCTCACCCGCATCGTGAACGGATAGGGCGTCCATGGCGAGGCCCGGAAGACCCGGCGGCGGCAGCGGTGGCGGCACGGGCGGCGGTGGTGGGGGCAGACCCCCGAGGAGCTACGGCGGCATCAACGCCGCGAACGGCATCTCCAGCGCCCAGCAGGCCACCGGCCAGGCGCGGCAGCAGGGGCATCCACCAGGTCTCGGTCCGGGGTCCACCACCACACCGCCGAGGCCGACCCGGCCTCCCGCACCCACCACACCGCCGACGGCCGGCGGCATCCACCACAGCGACGCGTCGCGGCAACACATCATCGAGGGCGACGGTGGTCGGCAGGGCGGGCACCTCGCGGGCACCGGCTTCTCCAACAAGACGGAGTTCCCGAAGAGCTGGGACGAGGCGAAGATCCTCGACGCCGCGCACCGGGTGACGCAGCAGGGGCCGCCGGCCAAAGGGCCGTACCCGACCAAGGACGCGGACGGCAACCCGGCGTGGGCCTACGACTACGTCGGCGTCGTCGACGGGGTGCAGGTGAAGACGACGGTGCTCGCCGACGGCGAGATCCGCACCGCCTATCCGCCGGACAGGACCAACCCGGGCGTGATCAGCAACCCGCCGGCGCCGAACCCCGCTCCGCAGGGAATCCCGATGGGCAACCCGCCCCGATACAGTAATCCCGACGTCGGCGGCGACGGCAGTTGGACCTGGGAAGGCCCGAAGGGCAACAAGATCATCAGAGTGGTCCAGGACGACCAGGGCAACGTCACCCGGACCGAACTCGGCGACTACAAGAAGAAATGAACAGCATGGACACGAAGACGTACGCGGCGGTCGCCGAGGTGTGCCGACGGCTGGCGGGCCGACTCTCCGACGACGTCCTGGGCACCGTCCGGGAGCAGTACGCAGCGGGTGAGCTGGACCTGGCCGACGCCACCCTGCTGCTCAGCCTGGCGTACCAGGGCGTCGGCGTCACCGCCGAGGAACGTGACCTGATGCGCACCTTCCTCGGCGACCCCGACGGTCCCGACCTGGCGGACGTGCCGGTCGTGGCGCAGGTGCCGCCGCTGTCGTACCGGTTCAGCCCCGACGGCCCCGCGACCGCCCCGGACCCGGCCCCGGCCGACGCGCTGCTCTCCGCCGACGCCCCGCTGCGGCACGGCCTCGCCCTGCACCGCGCCTGGCGTGCACCGCTGGACGGCGCACCCGACGCGACGGGGTGGACGTACGTGTTGCAGGTGGCCGAGGGCACCGACGAGCTGTCCACGTACTCCGGCGTGATGTCGACCCTGTGGGTGTCGCTGGGGCAGAAGTGGCCGGTGGAGGTCATCGCCGGAGGTTCCCCGCGGACGCCCTACCAGGAGGCCGCGTTGGCCGGCTCCCGAGCCGTCTGGCGCGCGCTGCGCTCCTCCTGATCGCCGGCCCGGTCGGTGTCGCCGCCTACAGCCTGGTCCGTCTCTGGGTAGGTCCGACGGGGCCCACGGCCCGGGGTTCGACCGGCAGGCCGGGCACCTGGTCGCCCTCGCCGGCATGCTGGCGGCGTTGGCGCCGGCGCTGCCGATGCTGCGGCAGCAGGCCGAACGGGACGGTACGCCGGCGGCCGTCCGCTGAGACGACAGCGGTCCCCGCCGTCGACCTCGACGGCGGGGACCGACGGCGTGCTACTTGAGGGCGAGGGTGCGGGCGTCACCGGCGATGACGGCGGCGACCTCGGCCGGCACCAGTTTGCCGGCCTGCCGGTCGGCGTAGGTGGCCAATTCGGCGTACTGGGCGCGGACCAGCTTGGTGGTCATCGCCGTGACGGCGGCCGGGTCGGCCCCGGACGTGAGGATCAGGTAGCCGAGGCCGGCCTGGCTCACCGTCACGGTGAAGGTGCTCGTCGCGGTGGCAGTGCCCTCGGGCCCGGTCGCCTGGGTGGAGATGGTGTGGCGACCCGCGGTCAGCCTGGTGAGGTCGAGCTTGCGCCCGGCGGCTGACTTCTTGCCGTCGAGCGTGACCGTGACGGTGTCCGCGTTGGTAGCGGCGACCGCGATCACCGGGGACTGCGCGCGGTCGAGCCGAGCCCCGTCTGCCGGCGAGGTGATCTGCACGGTCGGGTCGGTCGAGGCCCGCTGGAGGAACGCCGAGTTCCAGCCGACCAGTTCGGCCGCCCGGTTGGTGATGATCGCGTCGGCGCCGATCCGCTCCAACCGCTGCCACAGCCCGGCGGAGTCCATCGTCCAGGCCATCACGGCGACCCCGGCGGCGTGCAGCGGGGCGACGACCTCCGGCTTGGCCAGCAGCGCGTTGCCGTCCGGGTTGTACGCGGTCAGGTGCAGCTCCCTGGCGAGTGCCGCCGGGTCGGCGTCGAGGGTGCTGCGGAGCAGGCCCAACGGCAGCTCGGGGGCGATCTCGTAGGTGTAGCGCAGCGCGTCGACCTCGAAGCTCTGGACGAAGACCCGGCCCATCATCTGCTCGTCGCGGATCACCTGGACGATGGTGGCGACCTCGTCGCGGGTGTGCTTGCCCTTGATCTCCAAGAGCAGGTTGCCGCCCCGGGTCCGCAGGTCCGCCAACTGCTCGGCGAGGGTGGGCACCCGCTCGCCGACGTACTGCGGGCCGAACCAGGAGCCGGCGTCGAGAGCCTTGATCTGCGCGGCGGTCAGCTCCCGGATGGTGCCGGTGCCGTCCGTGGTCCGGTCGACGGTGGTGTCGTGCAGGATGAACGGGATGCCGTCCTTGCTCGGCTGGACGTCGTTCTCGATCCAGTCCGCGCCGCCGCGACGCGCGATCTCCTGCGCGACGAGGGTGTTCTCCGGTGCGGCGGCGGACGCGCCCCGGTGGGCGATCACCGTGAACGGGCTGCCCTCGGGCCGCAGGTAACCGTTCGCGGCCAGCTCGGTGACGGTGACGTCGTCGTACGACACGGTCGCGCCGTTGACGAAGAGCCCCTGCACGCCGTCGGTGGAGCGCTGGAGACTGTTCGTCCGCATCGCCTCCCGCCCGTCGAAGATCCAGCGGGCCTGGTTGCCGTGCACCTCGACGGCCACCCGGACGTCCCGACCGGTGCCGGCGGCGTACGGGGCGGAGGCGGTGTTCGTCACGACCCAGGCGTTGCCCGTGGTGCGCTGGGCGAACTCGAGGCCGTTGGCGGCGGTGGTGCCGCTGCGCATGGTGGCGATCCACCACGGGGTCGCGCCGTCGGCGGGGACGTCGATGCCCAGCGAGGCCCAGCGGGTCGCTGAAGAGACCGTCTCGAAGCGCATGGTCGCCTCGAGGCGGAAGTCGTTCAGGTGCCGACCGAAGGTGATCTTGTTGTTGTCGCTGGAGCTGGCGGAGGTCCCGTACAGTCGGCCATTCTCGACCTTCCAGGTGCCGTCGACCGCGTTCCAACCGGCGGGCAGCGACCCGGACGAGAAACTCTCCGAGACGACGACGCTGCCCGGGCCGGCGGTGGCGGGCGACGAGGTCGCGACGGTGACCGCGACGCCGCCGGCGACGGCGAGCGCGGCGACGGTGGCGGCGACCCGGGTACGCAGGGCGCCGAACCTCGACCCGGTGCGGTCGAGCGACGATGGTGCGGGTTGGACAGTCATGGTCGGAACGGTACGAAGCGGCTCCGAACTGATGATCAATCAGGCATGGCTGTCGACGGAACGCTCGGTGTACCGCTCTCGATCCGCGCCGGGTCCGGCCCGAGCGGGTCAGTGCGTCAGGCCGGTGCAGGCGGTCCCGTCGATGGCGCACGCCTCGGGGGCCGCACCCGTCGACGAGCCGTTGACCCGGAACGTCACCCGGACCGACGCGCTGCCCGGCACCTGACCGGCGCTTCCGTCCGGCACGAACGTCCACACCGCGCCGTCGCGGCTGGCCCGGGCGCCCTCGACCGCGCTGACGCGCAACGTCTCCCGGGGCAGGGTGACGGTCAGCGTCCACTGCGGTACCGACACCGTCCCGGGGTTGGAGATCGTCACCGCGGCGCCGTAACTGAGCAACGCGTTGTCCGCGATGGAGAAGTCGGCGTTCAGGGCGGCCGGCGTGGGCGAGGCGCTCGCACCGGTCGGGGTGGGCCGCGTCGATGTCCCGACTGTCGGTGGGGCCGCGGTGGCCGAGGCCGACGGTGGTGGAGCGGGGACCGCCGGGCTGCTCGCCGCCGGCTGCGCCTGTGCCCGGGGGGTGCCCGGCGGCGGCGTGCCCACCTGGTCGAGGGACGGCGGCGCGTCGAGTGTCACCGGCGTCAGCTTCTCCGGCGTACGCAGCAGCCCGATGACGGCAACGGCCGTCAGGACCAGCACCCCGACCGCCGCGATCGCGGCCACCCAGGTGGCCCGCGAGACGTCGTCCCGACCGGTGAGCACCCGCCGTGTGGCCGTGGCGAGAGCCACGACCCGGTCCAGCAGGATGATCGCCACGGTACGGCGTGGTTGGGGTGGTGTTGCCGGCACTGCCTGTCTCCCCTTCGGTTCGTCGCCGGATGCGCGCCCGCGATCCGTACGGGTCGCGGACGGCTTCGGCCCTGTCACAGACCGCGAAGCCCGACGAGGATCGCCTCGAGTAGATCCTCGGTCGGCAGCTCCGACAGCATCGGCGGGTCGTGCGTCTCGATCAGCCCGGCCGTGAGCAGGTCGCCGAGCAGCACTCGGACGGTCCCCAACGGGAGGTCCAGCTCGGCACCGACCTCGGCCACCGACACTGGATGGTGGCACAGCTCGACGAGCCGCGCCTGTTCAGGGAAGAGCGGCGCGGGCGGCGTGACCCCCCGGCGGGCGACGACCAGTGCGATCAGGTCGAACTGGCCGCCGGTGGGCGCGGTACGCCCGCCGGTCATCGTGTAGGGCCGGGCTACCGGTCCCGCGTCGTCGTCGTACCACGCCTCGTCAGCGGTGCCGGTGCTGCGCACCTGTGTCCCCGATCGTCGCCGAGGAGGCGGGCCCCAGCCGGATGGGCAGGTGCCGCTCGGCCTGCCCCACGAACAACGCCACCTCGTAGGCCATGTCACCGACCTCGACGTCGTCGCCGGCGATCCGCACGGTCAGGATGGTCCCGTTCGGAATGGTGGCGATGAAAAGGAACGCCCGCGACATCTGCACCACGACCTGACGCAGACCACCCCCGTCGCAGACCCGGGTGGCGGCCAGCCCCAGCCCGATCAGACCGGCGACCACACCGGAGATCTGCTCGACCAGTTCCGCTCCCACCTGCCGGGAGCCGCCGAGGGGCAGACCGTCGGGGGAGAGCACCACGGCGAACTCCGCGCCGTGCACTCGGTCGACCAGGCGGTCGAGGGCGCCGGCCAGGCTGTCGTCGGTGACCACTGCGGACGTCATGGGTGTCTCCTTGCTGCTCTAGCGACCGGCATCTCGACCGTGTCGAGGCTGGTCCTGCCGTTTTCGGGGCCGGGCGGCCCGGTGTGGCGAACCCGTGTCGGCAGTTCACCGTCGCCGTTCGGGGCGGGCGGGTCGACGTCGTCGCGGGTGTGTGGGTAGGAGATGTCGGGTGCGGCGGTGGCCGGTCCACGGCCGCTCTCGCGCGGCGTGACCAGCCCGGTCGGGAGGAGCACGATCGCGGCCGTCCCACCGCGCTGGCTGCGACGCAGCGAGACGTGAGCGCCGCATCGGCCGGCCAGCACGGCCGCCGCGTACAGGCCAGCGAAACCCGGGGGAGGGCCGTCCGACGGTGGGCCGCCGAGCAGACGGTTCGCCTCGGCCAACGAGGACGCGTCCAGGCCGGGCCCGTCGTCGACGACCAGGACCGCGCAGCCCTGCGGCCGGTGCTCGCCGGCGACCCGGACCGTGGTGTCCGCCGCGGAGTGGGCGAGGGCGTTCTCGATCAGCTCCGACAGCAGGTGGACGACATCGGTGACGGCGGGGCCGGCGAGTGACCACGGCCAGTGCGGTGCGATGAGCACCCGGTGGTAGTCCGGCACCTCGGCGACCGCGCCGCGCGCCACGTCGAGCAGTGGCACCGGCCTCCGCCAGCGGCGGGCGGGCGTCGCCCCGGCGAGGGCGATCAGCTTCTCCACGTTGCGTCGGACGCGGGTGGCGAGATGGTCGAGCTGGAACAGCTCACCGGTCTCCTCTGTGGACCGCTCCCGGCGTTGCATCCCGTCGAGCAGGCTGAGCTGGTCGCGCAGCAGGGCCTGGTTGCGCCGGGTGAGCCGCAGGAACAGGTCGTGGTCGACGCCGCCCGGCGTCGTCCCGCCAGCGGCGGACGGCACCGGGACCGGGACCGGGGCGTCGTCGTCCGGCCGGGCCGGTGCGTCGGTCAGGCGGCGGACGGTGTTCACCCAGCCCAGCAGGAGCACGAGCACGACGATGAGGCCGAGCCCGACCACCCCGCCGGTACGCGCGATCACCACGGCCGCCCCCGGCGCCGCCCGCTCTGCACTGCTGCGGGCGGCGGTCGTCACCAGTGTCTGCAACGCGCCGAGCGCGGCATCCACGGCGGCCCGCCAGGTCTGCACGGTGACCCCGCTCAGGGCGGTGCCGGCGTCACCCCGAAGCAGCGACTCCTCCAGAGCGAGCAGGCTCGCGAAGTCGGGGCCACCCACCAGGCGCTGATACTCGCCCCGGTGGTCGGCGGGCAATCCGGCCGCCGCCTCGGTGCGCGCGTACCGCTGGCTGCTGACGACTTCGGTCAGTTGGCGACGCCCGTCGGCAGCGAGCCGCCCGGTGGTCAGGGCCGCGCTGACCAGGGTGTCCTCCCGGGCGAGCAACTCCCGGGCGCGGGCCAGCGCGATGACCGCGCGGGTGTCGGCGGCCAGCGCGCTCTCGTACGCGCCCCACTCCGGGCCGTACACCCGGAAGGCGACGTCGATGACCTGGTCGTACCCGTCGACCGCCTCGGCCGGGTCGAGACGTCCGGAGTCCACCTGGGAGCGGATCGTGCTCAGACCGTCGAGTCGCCGGACGAGTTCGTCGGCCCGGTCGCGGACGTCGCCGGCGCTGAGCAGCCGAAGGTCGCGGCCCTTGGCGAACTCGCGGACCTCGGCGGTGGCCCGGTCGGTGCCCTCGCGCGCTCCGACGAGCGGGGCCGCTGCCGGCGCGGCCCTCGTGACCGTCTCGGCGGTCAGTCGACGTTCGGTCTGCAGGCCCAGGATCAGGCGGTCGACGGGCTGGCCCAGGGTGTCCGCGAGGGCCCGCACCCGCAGCAGGTCCACCGCGTCCTGGCTGACCACGTAGGCCGTGTACGACCAGAGGGAGACCAGCACGGCGGCCAGTACGGCCAGCCTGACCCGGATCAGTCGCAGCTCGTTACGCGTCACGTTCCGCCCTGCTCGGTGCAAAGGCACACGGGCGCCTCATCGGACGGCCCGCTGTGGCCACGGCTGTCCGGCCGTGTCGCTGGCCCGGTCGGCGACCATGGTGCGCAGCAGGGCCAGCAACTCGGTGCGGTTGGCGCAGTTCAGCCGGTTGCGCATACGTGCCACGTGGTGTTCGACAGTCTTCGCCGAGATGAAGAGCCGGTCGCCGATCTCCCGATAGGTCAACCCGGTCAGCACCAGCTCGGCGACCTCGTACTCGCGGTCGCTGAGCCCCTGCTGGGTGGGGGCGGCGACCCGTGTCGTGCTCGCGCCGGTCGGCGGTGTCGGCCCGCCGGACGGTCGTCCCTGCAGCGCGCGGGCGCACTCCAGCAGGCTGGTCATCGCCCGCCGGTCAGCGGTGCGGATGGCGGCCTGACCGGCGAGACGCGCGCCGTCCCAGCACAACCCGGTGTCGTGCAGCCCTCGGGCGGCGGCCTCGACCCGGACCGGGTCGACGTCGCCCCGCAGCACCTCCACCCAGCTCTCGGCGGCGGCGGCCACCACCGCGGCGTACCGGCTGTGGTCGGCGGCGGCGAGCAGCGCGGCGACGTGTTCGTCGGCGACCGCCGGCTCGGCGGTCAGGATCGCGGCGTGCAGCCCACTCCAGCGCAGCGGAACGCTCCACAGTGGCGGATCGCCGAGCCGGCCCAGCAACGCGCGCGCCTGCAGCAGGTACGGCTCCAACCGGGCGAGGTCACCGAGTCGCGCGCCCGCGATGGCCAGCTCACCCAACGGCAACAGGGTGAACAGGTCGACGGGGTGCCGGACCACCGCCTCCAGCGCCTGCCCCCAGCCCCGCTTGAGCGCGCCGAGGTCACTGTTGCGCCGGCTGACGCCCATCCGGATCGCGGCGGCGAAGAGCAGGTCGCGGGACTCCAGTTGACGCCCATCGAGCGTGACCGTGGCGAGGCGTTCGGTCGCGGCGTGCGTCTCGCCCCGGACCATCAGGATCCAGGCCTGCAACAGCCGGTGACGGCGCGCCATCAGCGGGCCACCGACACCGGCGGCCAGGGCCCGGTGCAGCACCCGCTCGGCGATCTCCAGCTCCCCGCAGTGCACCGCCGTCAACGCGGCGAGCGCGGCCGGGCTGTCCGGGAGGAGTGCCGCCCGCCCGTCCGGTTCCAGCAGCGCGGCGGCCTGGACGAGGGCGGAGAGCGCGGCCGTCGGCGGGCCGGACACGCTGTCGCGTACGCCGGTGGCCATCAGGCGGGCGGCGCTGGTGTGCATGGTCGGAGGTTCGCCGGTGGGGTCACCCGCCGGTGGCTCGGCCGCGACGCCCAGGTCACCGGTGGCGAGCCCACCGACGGTGGCGAAGGCTGCCGCGGACGGGGTGCCCGCCCACCGGTACAGCTCCACACTGCGCCCGACGTGACCGCGGTGCGCCAGCGCGGTCGCGGCCACCACGGCCGCCTCGCGACGGTCGGGTGGTGCGGCCGTGGCCAGCAGTCGGTCCGCCAGCCGGAGGGCGTCGTCGAGGTTGCCGGCGAGTGCGGCGGCGAGCGCCTGCTCGGCAGCGGCCGGCCGCCCGGCCGCCGTGGCGGCAGCGAACAGTTCGGCGGCGAACCCCGGCTCGTCGGCCAGGGCCTCGTTCGCCGCGGCGGTCAGGGTCGGGACGGGGCAGTCGCCGAGCGCCCCGACCGCGAGCAGGGACCGGACCAGCGGCAGCACCGCACCACCCCGGGCCAGCTGCAACTCGGTGAGCCGACGCCACACGGCCGTCCGTTCGGTGGTGGGACTGAGCGTGGTGACGGCCCGCCGCACGATCGGTGCCAGCCGGCCGTCGGCACCGAGCAGCCCGGCCGCCCTGGTCGTGGCGATCAGAGCGTCCACCGCCACCGGTTCCCTGTCGACAAGCGCGCCCAGCATGCTCACCGGCAGCGTCCCGCTCGCCGCGACGGCGAGCAGCAGCCGTCGGACGGCGGTGGGCTGGACGTCCAGGTCCGGTCCGAACTCGGCGACCACCGACCGGGGCGGGTGGACCATCGTGCCGGTCACCGTGTCCGCGCCGGCCAGGCCACGGGCCAGCCGTTCGACGTCCCGGGGCACGCCGCCGGTTTGTGTGTGGACGAAGTCGGCCAGGTCGTCACGCCCGCCCAACTCCGGCATGCGGGCGAGGTAGGCGGCGGTCTGCTCCCGGGTGAACGGCGTGAGGAGCACGGCCTGCCCGTCGCGGCGCAGCGCGTCGACCAGTTCGCTGAGCGCCGCCGACCGGGGCCACGGGCGGTGGGCGACCACCAGCCGGTGCCGGCGGGCGGCGACCAGGCGCAGCAGCACCTCGACGCGTGCGTCGTCGAGCAGGTGCGCGTCGTCGACCAGCACCAGCGTGTCGGGGTCGACCGCTTCGCCCGGTTGGGGGGCGAGGGCGCGTACGGCGATGCCGGCGCGCTGGTGGACCCGCGCCAATTCCGCCAGTAGCGCGGTCTTTCCGTGACCGCCCGGGCCGGCGATGCCCACGCTGAGCGGCCCGGCCGGGTCCTGCCCGACCGTGTCCAGCAGGACCTGCGGCCCCCGGTCCAGCGTCAACCCGGATTCGGCGATGTCATTCATGATCATTGGGGTCATCCTTCGCGTCCCCGGCTGCGGGCCAACGCCAGGCGGGACGGTTTCGGCAGGTCCAGTGGGAGGACCCGGACCGGGGGCCGCGGTGGCGGATCGCCCGGGACGGTGGTGTCGTGGTGCGGGCGGCGGGGTGCCGGGAGGGTGGCCCGTCCGGCGCCGCTGACCGGGGCCGCGTCGCGGACCGGTGTCTGTCGGCGGGTGCGCGGCGACACCACCTGGCAGGCGGCCATCGCCGCCCCGGTGGCGGCGGTCAACTGAGAGTCCGGCTCGACCTCGACGGGGACCGGAAGGGCGGTGCTGATCAGCTCGGTGACGAGCGGAACCCGGGTCGAGCCGCCGGCCAGCAGGACACCGTCGAGCTGCTCCGGGGTCAGGTTGGCACTGCGCACGGCCCGCAGGAGAAGGTCGACGGTGACCTGCACCGTGGGGCGGATCATCTCCTCGAACTGGGCCCGGGTCACCGGAATCCGGGCCGGGCCGCCCGGTAGGGCCAGCACCACGTCGGCCGTCAGGTCGACGGTCAGCACCCGCTTGACCCGGTCGCACTCCGCGCGCAGCCCGCGCAACGCGGCCTGGGTGCCGCGGCGTGCGCCGGCGGCCAACTCCCGGGCCAGCGCGGTACGGGTGTGCTCGGCCAACGCCTCGTCGAAGTCGGCGCCGCCGAGCGAGTCGAGCCCCTGGGGAGTGCCGAACGTCTCGTAGGTGCCACGCGGGGTGCGGCGCACCAACGCCGCCTCGAAGCTGTTGCCGCCCAGGGCGTAGACGACGGCCGTGCTGCCCGCGAACCCGCGGGCCGCGTGGCTCTCGGCAACCGTGACCGTGCGGGGCAGCAACGTCACGTTGCGCAGGCCGAAGCCCGACAGGGCCCGGTGCAGGACCTCCCGCCGGTAGGGGCGCCACCCCGCCGGGTGGCTGAGCACGATCGCCTCGGCCGGGCCGCCCTCCTGGGCGTGGACCCGTTCCACCACCCAGGCCGCCAGCTCCGCGGTGAGCGTCTGCGGCGCGCAGGCCTCGCCGCCGAGCAGCAGGGGCACGTCGTCACCGACGCGGTGGACGAAGTCGCGCGTGGTGCGGCTGCCGTCGTCGGTCGCCGGCTCGCCGACGTGCAGCGACCCGTCCTCCGACAGGCACAGCACCGACGGTACGAGGGTGGAGTCGACGTGCAGCGGAACGGCCTCGGGGCGGGTCCAGGTGGTGCCGTGCAGGCGTGCGATCGCGGCGGCGGTGTTGGTGCTCCCGATGTCTATTCCCAGGACGTACGGCATCGTGTCTTCTCCCCCCGTGAGGTGGCCGGTGGCGATGGCGTCGGTGCTGCCGACGACCCACCCCCGGCGAAACCCGCGGGCTCCTACGTTCGTACCAGAGATCAGTCCCTGGTCGGGACCCTAATCTCGCCGGGACGGTTTCCCCCTGTCCCCCTAACGTACGAGGCGGCGAAGCCCCTAGTTCAACCGGCCCGGATTCGGGTTCAACCCCGATGCCCGGGGAGGGGCCCCGCCCATAGCGTCACTGTCGACGTACGACACGTCGCCGACGCCAGATCCGAGGAGAAACCAGCACATGGACTCGCACCAGACCCTCCACGACTTCGTGCTCGACCTGCTGACGAACCCCGACGCGCGGTCGGCCTTCGACCTCGACCCCGAGGGTGCGCTGCGCGGCGCGGGGCTCACCGACATCACCGCGGCGGACGTGCAGGACGTGGTGCCACTGGTCGTCGACTACGCGCCGGGGCAGGGCCTCGGACCACTGGCACCGGCCGTCGGGCAGCTCGGCCTGGACCCGCTGTTCACCGACACCACCGACGTGGTGGGCCAGTTGCAGAGCGTGGCGCAGCAGATCAGCGTCACGAGTTCGCCCACCGGCGTGGACGTCAAGGCCGGTGTGCTCGGCGCCATCGCTGTCGACCCGTCGGCCGCCGCCGCCGGGATCACCGTGCTGCCGGGGGTGGGCCTGGGCGTCGGGCCGAGCGGGCTCGACACCGACCTCGCCGGTGTCGGTGACGTGGCGTACACCCTCGACGCCGACGTCGTGCAGCCGGTGGACGCGATCGCGGACCCGGTCCTCGGCGACGTCACCGGCACCGTCGGCGACCCGAGCGGTCTGCTCGGTGTCACCGACTCGAACCTGATCGGCGGCGACCTGACCAACGGTGTCCTGCCCGGCACCCACGGTCAGCTCGGCGGGGTCGTGGACTCCCTCGGTGTCAACGACACCCTGGGTGGGCTGGGCCTCGGGCACGGCGACGGTGTCGTCGGCGGTGTGGTCCCACCGCTCGACGTGCCGTCGACGGTGGGCGGCGTGACGCACCAGGTGGACAGCATCCTCCCCGGTGTCACCGGCACGGTCGGTGACGTGACCGGTGGGGTCACCGATGGTGTGCTCGGCGGCGACTCGCACGCCTCGTCCGATCACGGGCTGCTGGGTATCACCGGCGGTCTGCTCTGACCCGGATCTCCGGTCGGAGCGGGGGACCGGATCGCCTCGGGCGGTCCGGTCCTCTCCGGTTCCCCATCCAGTCCCTCTTGATAATTGAGCCGAAATCCGCACACTTGGTGCGGTGATGGCCGGGATCTGGTTGGACGTGCTGGACGAGATCGCCCGCACGTGCAGTGCACACGGTCGTGGTGACCTCCTCCAGACGGTGCGGCAGAAGCGCGCCCAGCTGCTGGACCCGACGCTGCGCGTCCTGGTCATCGGCGAACCGAACCAGGGCAAGAGTCAGCTGATCAACGCGATCATCAACGCTCCGGCCTGCCCGGTCGGCGACGGCCGTACGACCGTCCTGCCGACCGTCGTGCGGCACGCCGACACCCCGTCCGCGGCGGTGGCGCAGGCTCCGCCACCGGCTTCGGGCCGTCCCGCCGGCACTGCCGAGGCGGCGACCGTCGAGCGGACGCCGGTGGCCCTCAACCAGGTCGCGGCGGGCGTGGCCGGAATGGTCGGTCGTCGCGCCGGCGGCGGTCCGGCGTACGTCGAGATCGGGGTGCCGCGCGCTCTGCTCGGTGCCGGAATGGTGCTGGTGGACACTCCCGGCACCGACGAGGTCGCCGGGGTCGGCGGTGCCGTGTCGATCGCTGCTCCCGCCCGCGCGGACATCGTGCTGCTGGTCTCCGATTCCACCCGTGAGCTGTCGGTCGCCGAGCTGAACATGGTGCTGCACGTCATGCGTTCACACCCGAACGTGGTCGTGGTGCAGAGCAAGACCGACCTGGTGGCCGACTGGCGTGCGGTCGCCGAACGCAACCGGCAACACCTGGCGGAGGCCGGCGTCCCGGCGACGCTGATCCCGGTCTCGGCGACGCTGCGACTGCGCGCCGCCGCGGCTGACGACCGTCAACTCAACGCCGAGTCCGGCTTTCCCGAGCTGATCGCCCGACTGCAACGCGATCTGGCCGGCAAGGCCAACCACCTCGCCCGGGCATCGGTGCAGACGGTGGCCCGGGCGGTCGTGGAGCAGTTGGCCGCTCCGCTGCGCGCCGAGTTGGCGACCCAGGAGACCGAGGAGCAGTCCGGGCCGATCTCACGGCTGCACGCGGCGCAGCGCGAGGTCGACGAGCTGCGCAGGTGTTCCACCCGTTGGCAGAACACGCTCAACGACGAGATCGCCGACCTGCTCTCCGACATCGAGTACGACCTTCGTGATCGGACGCGGGAGATCCTGCGCACAGTGGACGAGGCGTTCGACACCGCCGATCCGCTGGTCGCCTGGGACACCTTTCAGGACTGGTTGGAGAGGAGCCTGGTCGAGGCGGCCGAGGCGAACCGCGAGTGGCTGATCCAGCGTTGCGACTGGATCGCCCGCCGGGTGGCCGTCAACTTCAACAGGTACGGCTACGACGTGCTGCCGGCCTGGTCGATGTCGATGCCGGACGACATCGGTGAGCGGATGCCGGAGCTGCAACGGCCGACGATCGACAGGTTCACCACCGGCCAGAAGTTGTTCACCGGCATGAAGGGCTCGTACGGCGGCATGCTGATGTTCGGCCTGGCGACCACCCTGGCCGGAATGCCGATGATCAACCCGGTCTCGGTCGGCATCGGTGCGCTCTTCGGTGGCAAGAGCATCCGCGACGAGGGCAAGCAGTTGCTCCGCCGCCGGCAGGCGACCGTCAAGACCACCATCCAGCGCCACGTCGACGACGTCTTCGTCCGGATCAGCCGCGACTGCCGGGACGCCGTCCGCCAGGTGCAGCGGATGCTGCGCGACCACTTCACGGCGTTGACCGAGGAGTTGCAGGAGGCCATCGTCCAGTCGTTCCGCAGTGCGAAGCAGGAGGCCGACACCGATGCCTCGCTGCGTGAGCAACGACAGCGCGAGATCCGGCTGAAGATGACCCGACTGGCCGCGCTCTACGAGCAGGCGCAGCAGTTGACCGGCGCTCGGTCCGCCCCGCTGCTGTTGGAGCCGCAGGCATGACGGTGGGGCTGCGACTGGACGAGGCGGCGTGGGGGTTGCTGCACCAGGCCATCGGCCTCTACCAGGACAATCCGCGCGTCGTGGGGCAGCTGCGGCATCAGGTTGCCCGGTTGGAGCAACCACTGCGCATCGCGGTCGCGGGCCCGTGGCGATCCGGCAAGTCGACTGTGCTCAACGCGTTGATGGGCGAGGAGGTCGCACCGGTCGAGCGGGCCGACGGCGTCTTCACCTGGTACGAGGACGGCCCGGTGCCGCGCGCCACCGCGTACCCGTCCGGTCAGCCCCCACAGGAGTTGGCGGTGGTGAAGTCGGCGACCGGGCTGAGGGTGGATCTCGGCTGGGACACCGGCGACGTGCGCGACATCGTCGTGCAGTGGCCGACGCGGGCGCTGCGGCAGATCACGCTCATCGACACTCCGGCGGTCAACGGTGACGTCGAGCAGGGCCGGGCGTCCCTGTTGGAGCGGGTGCTGCGGGACTCGGACGCGGTGTTGTACCTGACCCGGGACGGGCGCGACAGTGATCTGCGGGTGCTGGAGGCGGCCCGCGACGGCGCCGTCGGGCAGGCCGCCCCGGTCAACGTGATCATGGTGTTGTCCCGGGCGGACGAGACCGCGGGAGGGCGGATCGACGGTCTGCTCGCCGCCCGCCAACTCGCTCGGCGGCAGTATCGCGATCCGCGCGTGAGCGCGCTCAGTGTGAACGTGGTGGCCTGCAGTGGGATGCTCGGACTGGCCGGCAGGATGCTCGGCGAGTCGGACTTCGCGGCGCTCGCGGCCCTGGCCCGCGTGCCCCGGGCGGAGCTGGACACCCACCTGATCTCGGCCGATCGCTTCCTCCGGGGCGAGTTGCCGGTTCGGCTGGACACCGAGGTCCGCGCCGCGCTGCTGGACCGGTTCGGGATCTTCGGTGTCCGGCTGGCGGCGACCCTGGTGAGAAGTGGCTTCGACAGCCGGGTGAAGCTCTCCGCCGAGCTGATCCGGCGCAGTGGTCTCACTGAGCTGCGCGAGTCGGTGACCCGCTGCTTCATCGACCGTCGCGACGCGCTGAAGGCCCGATCCGCGCTGGCGGCGGTGGAGGCGTTGCTGCGGGCCGAGCCGGCCCGGGGTGCTGACGAACTGGTCGGCGCGGTCGAGCAGATCCTCGCCGGTGCGCACGAGTTCCGGGAGTTGCGCCTGCTGGTGGCGTTGCGCAACACCCGGCTCGGGTTCGACGTGGAGCTGGCCGACGAGGCGCAGCGGTTGGTCGGGGGCAACGGGGTGGGCCTCGCGGCCCGACTCGGTGTCGAGCACGAGGCGACCGCGCAGCGGCTGTGGGAGGTCGCCGCCGACGCGCAGTGGCGGTGGCGGGACCGGGCCGAGGACCCTCTGCTTCCGCTGGCGCAGCGGCGCGGGGCGCAGGTCGTCGTCCGGAGCTGCGAGGGAATGATCGCCGAGCTGGTCGCGGGCGGTCGCTGAGCTCAGCCACGACCCGGGGCGGCCGTAGCGGCCGCCCCGGTCTGTTCGCTCAACGCGGTTGGTACGTCTGGCAGTCGGCGATGTCCTGGCCCGGGCCGACGCGGATGGACGGTGCGTGGCACTCCAGCTCGGCGTTGTGCTGGCAGTCGCTGCGCTTGCAGGCCCCGACCTGGGCGATGACGCGGTCCAGGCCGCCCTTAGCCGAGGTGTCGATGAAGGTGGCGCAGCTGGCGTTCTGCTGCCCGATGGTGATGGCGAAGGCGTGGCAGCCATCGTGGTTGTAGCCGCAGTCGGTGACGGTGCACTCGTGTACCCGCGGCATCTCCAGCATGTCAGTCATCGGCGTTCTCGCTTCCGTCGGTGGTGCAGGGCCATTCCAGTACCCGGCGCCGACGGGACAATTCATACCTTCTCGGGATAATTTGCATAGGGCAGCCTTGCCTAACCAGGCTGCCGGTCGTCAGCCGACGCGTCGGGATCGGCAGCCGTGAGCTTCCCGGAGCAGTGCCTCGATCTCGTGACCGAGGTGGTCCGGGTGGAGCAGTGGGGTGCGGAAGCTCAGTCGGACGTTCCGGTCGCCCCCGGTCAACTCCAGGCGGAGTACGACGCCGTGGCGGTCCAGTCGCACCGGTCGGACCTGGCGGACGCCCTGCAGGTGCCGGGCGGGTATCAGTCGGCACAGCCGCTCGACGGTCTGCGGGTGGTGGTGGTCGAGGTGGCACAGCAGATCGGCTTCGGCGGCGGCCAGCGGGTCGGGGCGGGCGGTGGCGAACGCTTCCGGGTCGACGGCTGTGGTGCGGCCATCGACGGTCAACTCGGCGGTGACGAGGTCGAGGGCCACGACCGGTTCCTGATCCCCTCCGGTCGGATCGGTCCCGGTCGTCAACCAGCCGGTGAGCGTGCCACGCCCGCGAACCCGGTCGCGAACCGGGGTCGGGGCCAGGTCGGTCACCTCGACCATCGCCACGGTCTCCCGCTGTTGGGCGAGGTGGTCGGTCAGGTGACTCCTGGTCGGTAGTTCCACCCGCAGCCGTCCGTCGCTGGTCACGACGTGCCGTCCGGCGACGTACGCCTTGATGCCCGGAACGCGCAGGGTGAGGGAGTCGGCGGCGACGAGCATCGATCGGAGCCGCTCAGCCGCGTGGTCGGTGGAGTCCGTGGTGCTGGTCGGGGGCTTGCTCAAGGCGATCAGCTCCTAATAAGGTTAGGCTTACCTTACTTGAGAGGTGAAGGATGAATCAGACCCGCCCCAAGGTCAAGCGCTCCCGTGCCCTGGGCATCGCGCTGACCCCGAAATGTGTGCGCTACTTCGAGCGCCGCCCCTTCCCGCCGGGGCAGCACGGCCGGGCTCGGCGCACCACCAGCGACTACAAGGTCCGACTGTTGGAGAAGCAGCGGCTCAAGGCGCAGTACGACCTGCACGAGGGGCAGTTGCGGCGCGCGTTCGACAGAGCCGTGCGCCGGCCGGGGAAGACCGGCGAAGAGTTGATCGTCGAGCTGGAGAGCCGGTTGGACGCCCTGGTGTTGCGCGCCGGTCTCGCCCGCACCATCTACCAGGCGCGTCAGGTCGTCACGCACCAGCACGTCACGGTGAACGGTCGCCGCGTGGACCGGCCGTCCGCGCGGCTGCAACCCGGTGACGTCATCGCCGTGGCGGAACGCAGCCGGGGCAAGGCTCCGTTCGTCGTCGCGGCGGCCGGGGCGCACGCTCCGGAGCGCCCCGCTCCCTATCTCGACGTCACCCTGTCCGACCTGACCGCTCGTCTGGTCCGGCTCCCGCTGCGGTCGGAGGTGCCGGTCGTCTGCGACGAACAACTCGTCGTCGAGTACTACTCGCGCTGAGCGCGAAGGGGTGACCGTGTGGAGGGGCCCCGATCGTTCCGGGCCCTCCACGCGCGGTTCGAGGCCCGAAAACCGTTATTCGATCTTGTGTTGCGCAGTCGTCCTTGACCTGCGGAGATAACGCTCTCACGGATGGTGGGGAAGTGCTTGACGCGCCCGTGACCGGGACGCAACGATGCATTCACATATCTCGTCCCACCACCGCCTGGCGTGATCGGCGCACGCCGTCCCCGCACCGCGAAAGGACCCACTGTGCGCAGATCCCTGAGATCGTGGCTCGGCATCGCGCTGAGCACGATCCTCGTGGCGGGCGGCATCGTCGCCGCGCCACCCACAGCCAGCGCCGCACCGTTCACCGTGCTGGTCTTCAGCAAGACCGTCGGATTCCGGCACGGATCCATCACGCCCGGCATCGCCGCCATCCAACAGCTCGGCGCGGCCAACGGCTTCACCGTCGAGGCCACCGAGGACGCCGCCCAGTTCACCGACGCCAACCTCGACCGGTTCGCCGCCGTGATCTGGCTGTCCACCACCGGCGACGTGCTCAACGCCGCCCAGCAGGCGGCCTTCGAGCGCTACATCACCGGCGGTGGCGGCTACGTCGGCGTGCACTCCGCCTCGGACACCGAGTACGACTGGCCCTGGTACGGCGGCCTGGTCGGGGCGTACTTCGCCTCGCACCCCGCCGAGCAGAACGTCACCGTCAAGGTCGCCGACCAGGTGCACCCGTCCACCGCGGGGCTGCCGCAGCGGTGGAACCGGTTCGACGAGCTGTACAACTACCGGACCAACCCCCGGGGCAACGTGCACGTGCTGGCCACGCTGGACGAGACCACCTACACCGGCGGCAGCATGGGTGCCGACCACCCGATCTCCTGGTGCCAGAACTACTCCGGCGGCCGAGCCTGGTACACCGGCCTGGGCCACACCGACGCGTCGTACAGCGAGGCGAGCTTCCGTCAGCACCTGCTCGGCGGCATCAGGACCGCGGCGGGCGAGGTCGACGCCGATTGCGGGGGCACCGTCAACAGCAGCTTCCAACAGGTGGAGCTGGCCAAGGGCGCGGCCGAGACCGGTGAGCCGATGAGCCTCACCGTCCTGCCGGACCGGGGCGTGCTGCACACCTCCCGCAACGGCGTGATCCGGCACACCGACGCCAACGGCAACACCAAGATCGCCGCCACCCTGCCGGTCTACACCGGCGACGAGGAGGGCCTGCAGGGCATCAAGGCCGACCCCAACTTCGCCACCAACCGCTGGGTGTACGCGTTCTACGCCCCACCACTGAGCACACCCGGTGGCGGCGCACCGGCCACCGGCACCCCGGCCGACTTCGCCGTCTGGGACGGCGTCAACCGGCTGGCCCGGTTCACCGTCAACGCGGACAACACCATCAACCTGGCCAGCGAGACGCTGATCCTCAACGTGCCGACCAGCCGGGGCATGTGCTGCCACGTCGGCGGCGACATGGACTTCGACGCGGCGGGTAACCTCTACCTGTCCACCGGCGACGACACCAACCCGTTCGACTCGGCCGGCTTCACCCCGATCGACGAGCGGGCCGGGCGCAACCCGGCCTTCGACGCCCAGCGCACCTCGGCGAACAGCAACGACCTGCGCGGCAAGGTGCTCCGGATCAAGCCGAGCGCGGCCGGCGGCTACACCATCCCGACCGGCAACATGTTCGCCCCGGGCACCGCGCGGACCCGCCCGGAGATCTACGCGATGGGCTTCCGCAACCCGTTCCGGATGAGCGTGGACAAGGCCACCGGCATCGTCTACCTCGGCGACTACGGCCCGGACGCGGGCACCGCCGACCCGAACCGCGGCCCGGCGGGCAACGTCGAGTTCGCCCGGATCGACCGGCCCGGCTTCTACGGCTGGCCCTACTGCACCGCCCGCAACGACGCGTACAACGACTACACCTTCCCGTCCGGCCCGTCCGGGGCGAAGTTCGACTGCGCGGGTGGGCCGGTGAACAACTCGCCGAACAACACCGGCATCACCCAGCTCCCGCCGGCCATCCCGGCCTGGCTGCCGTACGGCGGCTCCGGTTCGCCGCCGGAGTTCACCGGCGGCGGCCTGTCGCCGATGGGCGGACCGGTCTACCGGTACGACCGGAACAGCACCTCAGCGGTGGCGTTCCCCGAGTACTACGACGGGACGTACTTCGCCGGTGAGTTCGGTCGCCGCTGGATCAAGAACATCAAGCTCGACTCGACCGGCCAGCCACTGAAGATCAACCCGTTCCCGTGGACCGGCACCCAGGTCATGGACATGGAGTTCGGCCCCGACGGCGCGCTCTACGTCCTCGACTACGGCACCGGCTGGTTCAACGGCGACGCGAACTCGGCGCTGTACCGCATCGAGTACGCCCGCGAGGGCCGGGCACCCGTGGCGAAGGTGTCCGCCACCCCGACCAGTGGCACCGCGCCGCTGACCGTGGCCTTCTCCTCCGCCGGCACCCTCGACCCGGACGGGGACCCGTTCACCTACGCCTGGGACTTCGACAACAACGGCACCACCGACTCGACCGCGGCGAACCCGAGCTTCACGTACACCACCAACGGGACCCGCAGCCCGACGTTGACGGTCCGGGACAGCACCGGCAAGACGGGGACCGCGAGCGTGGTGGTCACGGTCGGCAACAGCGCCCCGGTGGTCACCGTGAACACCCCGTTGAACGGGCAGACCTTCAGCTTCGGGGACGCGGTGCCGTTCACCGTCACCGTCACCGACGCCCAGGACGGTGCGATCAACTGCGCCCGGGTCAAGGTGAACTACGTCCTCGGTCACGACTCGCACGGCCACCAGCTCGGCAGTGTGCAGGGCTGCTCCGGGGTCATCCAGACCTCGGCCGACGGCGAGCACGACACCGCGGCGAACATCTTCGGCATCATCGACGCCGAGTACACCGACCTGGGCGGCGGTGGTCAGCCCGCGCTGACCACGCACACCCAGGCCGTCCTGCAACCTCGGGTACGTCAGGCCGAGCACTTCGGTGACTCGTCCGGCGTCCAGATCGTGGCGGGTGCGGCCGGGAACGGTGGCGCGGCTGTCGGCTACGTCGACAACAACGACTGGATCTCGTTCCGCCCGTACAACCTGACCGGCGTCCAGTCGTTCAGCGCCCGGGTCGGCGCCCCGGCCGGCGGCGGTGGCACGCTGGAACTGCGGGTCGACTCGCCCACCGGCCCGCTGGTCGGTTCGGCCACCGTCACACCCACCGGCGGGTACGCCAACTTCGCCACGGTCACCGGAGGGATCACCGCCCTCGCCGGCACCCGGACCCTGTTCCTGGTCTTCAAGGGCACCGGCCCGTACTTCGACATCGACGAGTTCACCCTCTCCACCAGCCCCGGCGGCCCCGGGCCGGACCCGGACCCCGACCCGGATCCCGAGCCGGGTGGCAACCTGGCCCAGGGCAAGCCGGCGCGGGCGTCCAGCTTCGAGGGTGCGTACGTCGCGGCCAACGCGTTCGACGGGGTGGCCGGCACCCGGTGGGGCAGCGCGTTCAGTGACCCGCAGTGGATCGACGTTGACCTCGGTGCCAGCTACGCCATCAACCGGGTCAAGCTGACCTGGGAGGCGGCGTACGGCAGCGGGTACCAGATCCAGACGTCGCCCGACGGCGTGAACTTTACGACGATCCGCACGGTGACCGGCGGCGACGGCGGGGTGGACGACCTGACCGGGCTCACCGGCTCCGGCCGGTACGTCCGACTCCTCGGCACCACCCGGGGCACCGCCTGGGGCTACTCACTGTTCGAGTTCGAGGTGTACGGCGGCACCGGCGGCCCGACCGGCGGCAACCTGCTGTTGAACAAGCCGACGACGACGTCCAGCAACGAGGGAGCCGACGTGACCGGCGCCCAGGCGGTCGACGGCAGCCTCACCACCCGCTGGTCGAGCACCTTCTCCGACCCGCAGTGGATCCGCGTCGACCTCGGCAGCCCGACCGCGATCGGTCGGGTCAAGCTGAGCTGGGAGGCGGCGTACAGCAGCGCGTACCAGATCCAGACCTCGAACGACGGCACCACCTGGACCACCGTGAAAGCGGTGACCGGCGGCGACGGCGGCGTCGACGAGCACACCGCGCTCAACGCCAACGGCCGATACCTGCGGATCAACGGCACCGCCCGGGGCACCGGATACGGCCACTCACTCTGGGAGGTGGAGGCGTACACCAGCTGAACCGCCAGCGGTGACGTGGCCGGCACGGGCATCCGTGCCGGCCACGTACCGTCTCCCTCTTGTATATACCGGCAATCTGTATATGCGCCTGGCATGGCCGAGGCTCCACTGCGGGAACCGACGTTCCTGGTGCTCACCGCGCTCGCCGAGGCGCCCCTGCACGGGTACGCCGTCATCGAGGACGTGCTGCGCATCTCCGACGGCCGGGTGCGGCTGCGCGCCGGCACCCTCTACGCCGTCCTCGACCGGCTTCGCGCCGACGGTCTCATCGAGGTCGAACGAGAAGAGGTGGTCCAGTCACGGCTTCGCCGCTACTACCGCCTCACCGCGCTGGGCGCGCGGCGGCTCAGCGAAGAGGCGTCCCGGCTGCGACACAACGCGGACGCCGCCCGGGTGCGGCTGCGCCGCGGCGGCCTGCTCACCGACGGGGGTGCGGCGTGAGCGGCGACGATCTGGAGCGCCGCTACCGGCGGCTGCTGGCCGTCTACCCGTGGGAACACCGCCGGGTGTACGAGGACGAGATGCTGGCCGTGCTCCTCGCCGGTGCGCGGCCGGGCCAGCGGCTACCCGCCGCCGTCGACGTGCGGAATCTGGTCGGGGCGGGGTTGCGGGCGCGGCTGCGGGTAGGCGCACGGGGGTTCACCGAGCCGAGCTGGGCGGACGCGGCGACGGTGACCGGCCTGCTGGTCGGGGTCGTGCTGCTGACCGTCGCCGGAAAGGCGCTGCTCGACCAACTCGTCCTCACCCGGAGCCTGCCGCCCGGGTTCGGGTCGGCACGCCCGGATCTCGTCGACTGGCTGCGCGTCGCCGGCTGGGCGGGCGTCTGCGCGGCGGTGCTGATCGGGTGGCGCTGGGTCGCCGCCGGTCTGGCCTGGGCCGGCGTGTTCAGCTGGGGCGCGCTCGTCGCCCCGCAGACGGCTGACAACCCGACGTACGTGGTGGACACGCTGCCCCAGTTCGCCCTCGCCGTGGTGGCTGCCGCAGCGCTCACCGTCCCGGTGCCGCGTCGCCGGGCGATCGAGGTGCTGGGCGTACGCCGACTGCTGGCGCTGCTGCTCGCGCCAGTCGCGGTGGTCGCCCTGTTGGTGACGAACCGGGTGACCAGTCCCGCGTTCAGCGTCGTCGGCGGGGTGTCCTACCAGGTCTTCTACGACCTCGAGTCGAGCAGTGAGCTGGTGCTCTGGCTCTACGTCGCGGGTCTGGCGGTCGCCGCGTCGGCCATGGTGGTCGCGGTGGCCACGCTCACCCCGGGGGTGCGCCGGCGGATCGTCGTCATGCTCCTGCCGGTGGCGGCCCTCGCCCTGGCGATTGACAGCACCCTCGCCGGTTGGGTCACTTCGACGATGCACATGGGACACCCCATTCCCCTGGTGCCGGCGCAGTGGGCGATGCTGGTGCTGGTCGGGCCGGTGACCTTCCTGGCCGGGGTGCTGCTCGTACGTCGTCGAGAGGAGACCCTGCGCATGGTCGCCCTCGGCCGAGACGCCGACCGCGAGCAGCCGACGGGTCAGTGAGGCGACGGACGGCTCATCCGAGCGTGGTGCTCCCGTCACCGTCGCGGAACACCGCACGACTCAGATAGTGCCGGGACCGCCGCTCGAAGCGCCCGAGCAGGTCGCGGGCGGCTGGCGGGACGACGGAGGTTGACGGATCGCCACCGGTGAAGGCTGACACCGCGGCGAAGTCGGTGAACGTCATGGCGGTGAGGAACTCGCTGCCCGTGGCGGGGTCCAGTTCCTGCGGCGAGCGACGCAGAACCCGAAGCTCCCGGAGCCCGTCCACGCCCCGGGCGAGGATCGCGGGCGCGATGTCCTGTGTCAACAACCGCTCGTAGGCGTCGGCATGAGCGGGCTCGGTCCACCCGCTCCACAGTCTAAGAATCATGACAGCATGCTGTCATTTGAGTAGTAGGCTGTCAACATTGGTACCATGCTGTCCGTGACGGATCGGGTCGACGCGTACCGGCTGCTGATGGCGGACGTGTACGAACTGGCGGGCGAGTCTCGACGCTCAAGCGAGGAACTCGCCCGAGCAGAGGGGCAGACTGCCGCGCGATGGCACGTGATGAGCGTGCTCTCCGACGGCTCCCGCACCGTCGCGAGCGCGGCGCGCAGACTCGGCCTGGCCCGACAGAGCGTGCAGCGGGTGGTCGACGACCTGGCCCGCGCCGCAATGGTGGAGTTGCGCGACAACCCGGATCACCGTCGAGCGCCACTCGTGACACTCACGGAAGCGGGCCGGGACACACTCACCGACCTGCTGGAACGCTCGGACGCTGACCGCCGGGAGGTCGTGGACCGGGCCGGCCTCAGCCTCAGTGATCTCGAAGACGCTCGCGCGACCCTCCGACGGTTGGTGGACGCCCTGCAACGCCGGTGAGCCCGCCGCGCCCCGCACCACGACTGCTCGCCGGTCGTCAGTCGTCGGCGACAGCCACCGGCTCCGCGCCGATGCAGCGCACCTTCAACTCGTACTCCCGTGCCGCCCCCTGGAACGTGACCTCGACGTCGTCGTCCGGGCCCCGGTCCACGTCGCGGACCCGGTAACCCTGGGCGGGCGCCCAGGAGACGAGGCGTACGCCGCCGGGGCCGCACTCGGCCACGGCCGTGCCGCCGTCGGTGGCGAACCCCCGACGGACCCCGGAGCTGGCGCTCGGCGCGGCGCTCGTTCCGCCCGGTGATGCGCTCGTGCCCGCTGCGGTGGAGGCGGCACCCGTCGTGCCGGTGGGCACCGGTTCCGGTGCGGCGAGCGCCCGTTCGATCTCGGCCTCGCTACGCACCCCACCCGGTGTGCCGGTGAGGCTCTCGCCCACCAACCGGATCGCACCCAACCCGATCAGGGTCGCCACGGCGGCGGTGGCCACCCACCCGGCGGCGACGAGAATGGAACGACGGGCCATGCTCCGACTATCCCCGATCCATCGTTGTCACCGGCATATCCGGAGGCTAAGGCACTGTTAACGTGCGCCTCGCCGGCGGCGGCAGCGGTTAGCCTGCCACCTGTGGCCCGCCTGCTGCTCATCGAGGACGACCTGACCATCCGTACCCCGCTGATCCGTGCCCTCCGGGAACGCGGCCATGCGGTGGCCGCGGCCTCGACCGCGATGGCCGGGCTCCGCGACGCGCTGGAGGACCGGCCCGATCTCGTCGTGCTCGACCTGGGCCTGCCCGACCTGGACGGGCGTGAACTGCTGCGGATGCTGCGCGCGGTCAGCTCGGTACCGGTCATCGTGGCCACCGCGCGCGACGACGAAACCGAGATCGTGCGGGTGCTCGACGCGGGTGCCGACGACTACGTGGTCAAGCCGTTCACCGCGGCGCAGCTCGACGCCCGCGCCCGCGCGGTGCTGCGGCGGGGTCCCTCCGGTGCCGACGCGCAGGAGCCGGCACTCGTCGTCGGTGGGCTGCGCGTCGACCCCCGGGCCCGGCAGGTCACCCTGGACGGGGTGACGGTCGAGCTGACCCCCCGCGAGTTCGACCTGCTGCACCACCTCGCCGGCCGACCCGGCCAGGTGGTCACCAAACGTGAGCTGCTCACCGAGGTGTGGCAGATCCCGTACGGGGGCGCCGACAAGACGGTCGACGTGCACCTGTCCTGGTTGCGTCGCAAGTTAGGGGAGAACGCGCAGCAGCCTCGCTACCTGCACACCGTGCGTGGAGTCGGTGTCCGTCTGGAAGCGCCGGCGGCACAGCCGTGAGGGCGCGGCTCGCTCTGCTGGTCGCCGCGGTCAGCGTGCTCACCCTCGTCGCGTTCCTGGTGCCGCTGGCGTTGCTGGTCCGTACCGTCGCGGAGGACCGGGCCACCGTCCGGGCCACCGCCGACGCGCAGAGTCTGGTGCCGGTGGTCGGCACCGCCGACACGGCGACCATCCGGCTCACCGTCGAGCAACTCGCGGCGGAGTCCGGACGACAGGTGAGCGTCTTCCTGCCGGACGGGACGGTGCTCGGCGCCCAGACACCTCGTACGCCGGCGGTGGCCCTCGCCGCGCGCGGACAGAGCCTCACCGGGGAGTCGGCGGCCGGTCGGGAGGTGGTCATCGCCGTGCAGGGCCGGGCGGACGGCACCGGCGTGATCCGGATCGCGGTGCCGCAGCACGAGCTGACCGCCGGGGTCACCCGGGCGTGGCTGGTACTGGCGCTGCTCGGCGTGATCCTCGTGCTGATCGGGTTGCTGGTCGCCGACCGGCTGGCGCGCACCCTGGTCCGGCCGATCAGCGACCTCTCGGCCGTCTCGCACCGGCTGGCCAACGCCGAGTTGGACGCCCGGGTCACCCCCGCCGGCCCGGCCGAGCTGCGCGAGGTGGCCGGTGCGCTCAACCATCTCGCCACCCGGATCCAGGTGCTCCTGGTCCAGGAGCGCGAACAGGTCGCCGACCTGTCGCACCAGTTGCGTACCCCGCTGACGGCGTTGCGGTTGGAGGCGGAGTCGTTGCGTGACCCGGACGACGCCGCCCGGATCACCGCCGCCGCCGACGGCCTCGAACGGGCGGTCACCGGGCTGATCCGGCAGGCCCGGTGGCGTCACTCGCCGGCGGCGCAACCGGCCGCCTCGGACGCGGCGGCGATCGTCGCCGACCGGGTCGCGTTCTGGTCGGTGCTGGCCGAGGACACCGGCCGTGCCGTCACAGTCGACCTGGCACCTGGGCCTCTCCCGGTCGGGGTGGCCGCCGACCACCTGACTGCGGCCGTGGACGCACTGCTCGGCAACGTCTTCGCGCACACCCCGGACGGCACACCGTTCGCCGTCCGCCTCGCCCGCGAGGCCGGGGAGGTGGTCCTCAGCGTCGCCGACGAGGGTCCGGGCATGCCGGCCGGCGCGGTCCGACGAGGCGCTAGTGCGGCCGGTTCGACCGGTCTCGGCCTGGACATCGCCCGGCGCGCCGCAAAGGCCGCCGGCGGTCGCCTGGATCTGCGGGCCGGTCCGGGTGGCGGGGCGCAGGTGCTGCTCCGGCTCCGGCCGCCGACGTCGCTGCCGGAGGCATAGGCGCTGCGGTGCCGGGTAGCTGCCAGCCATGGCGCGGTACACGAAACCCGAGCTCAGAGAGCAGATCAAAGAAGAGATCAAGGCATCCGACAAGGGCGGCAGGCCGGGACAGTGGTCGGCGCGCAAGTCGCAACTGGTCACGCAGGAGTACAAGAAGCGCGGCGGGGGATTCCTGGGCCAAAAGGACGAGCGGCAGAAGGCCCTGCAGCGCTGGGGCAACGAGAAGTGGCAGACGAAAGAGGGTGACACCCGGGCGCGCAAGGGAGGCACGACGAGCCGTTACCTGCCCAAGAAGGCCTGGGACGAGATGTCGGAGAGCCAGAAGCGCGCAACCGACACCAAGAAGCGCGAAGCCTCGCGAACCGGCAAGCAGTACGTCGCCAACACCGGGCCGGCCAAACGGGCGCGGCGAGACGCCACGACGGCCGGCCGGATGACGGAGATGTCTGTCACCGAGGCGGTCAAGCTGGTCCGCGGCCTGGACACGCGACAGCTCAAGACCGCCCTGCGGAACGAGCGCGCCAGCAAGGACCGCAAGACCCTCGTCCAGCGGTTGGAGGCGGAGCTCAACCGGCGCGGCTAGCCGTGCCGTCGGGCCGGTTCTACACCGAGCAGGTGAGGGAGCTCGACCCGCGACTTCGAGCATTGGACGTTCGAATAGCGGCCACCGGAGAATCGGGCCATGAACCCGAGCACACTGACCGTGACGTCCATGACGACCGCCGAGGAGGCGGAGGCCTTCCGGACGTTGAACGAGGAATGGATCTCCCACTTCTTCACCATCGAGGAGTCGGACCGCAAGACGCTCGACGACCCGTTCGCCGCCATCGTCGAACCGGGCGGTGACGTGCTGATCGTCCGCGACGGTACGAAGATCATTGGCTGCGTCGCCCTGGTCCGCAGCTCGGACGACGTCTTCGAACTGTCGAAGATGGCGCTGACCCCGGCGCTGCGTGGCCAGGGCCTCGGCCGCCAGCTCATCGAGGCGGCGATCGAGCGCGCCCGCCAGCTTGGCGCGGCCACCCTGTTCCTGGGCAGCAGCACCAAGCTTCCGAACGCCGTGCACCTCTACGAAACTGCCGGCTTCCAGCACGTCGGTCCGGAGCAGGTCCCGCTGCCGCCGTACGCCCGCGCCGACGTCTTCATGAAGATGGCGCTCTGACCCGTTCGGGCCGCCCGGAAGGCTCGGCGCGAAGCCGACGCCGTTGGTTGTCCTGGGTCGCCACCCGGCTTAACCCGGCCTTAGCGTTCGGACAGCGCGCCGCTATCCCGGTTCAGCCGATCCTCGAAGTCGACAACCGAGGAAAGGTGGACACCACGATGAAGCGCACCAATCTGCTTCTGGCGTCGGTCGGCGGTTCGGCGGTGCTGGCGGTGGCCGGGGTCGCGCTGGGCGTCAACGCCGCGAACGACTCGCGGTCGGGCGGCGCGACCCTCGCCGCGGCGACCGTGGCCCCGACGCCCACAGACGCGTCCGGTGCCAGCGGTTCGCCGTCGGCCAGCGGTTCGCCGTCGGCCGACACCCCATCGGGTACGCCGTCGAGCGGCGCCCCGTCGAGCGGTGCGCCGGCCGGTGGTGCTCCGGCGGGTAGCGCGGTCGACGAGAAGCGCGCCGGTGAGATCGCGCTCGCCAAGGCCGGTGGCGGTCAGATCGTCGAGGTCGAGGCCGAGCAGGAGAACGGCCGGCCGGTGTGGAGCGTCGAGATCGTCGCTGGCGACACCGAACACGAGGTGGACGTCGACCGGGACAACGGCTCGGTGGTCACGGCCGAGCAGGAGCCGGTCGACGACGACGACGATGACGACGCTGACGACAAGGACGACGACGCGGACGACAAGGACGACGACGACTGATCGTCTGATGCCGTCGCCCGCCCTGGGGCCCACTCAGGGCGGGCGACTGGTCTTTCGCCGTCCGCCCTGGTGCTCGCTCGGGGTGGGCGTCGGCGGGGCTTCGGTCGGGCTGACTCAGACGGCGATGCGTTGCTCCTGGACGGCCGGCTGGTTCTCGGCGAACTGGGTGCGGTACAGCTCCTGGTACCGACCACCGGCGGCGAGCAGGTCGCTGTGCCGCCCGCGTTCGACGATGCGCCCGTCCTCGACGACGAGGATCTGGTCTGCGGCCCGGATGGTGGAGAGCCGGTGTGCGATGACCACGCTCGTCCGGCCCGTCAGGGCTTCGGCGAGGGCGTCCTGGACCGCCGCCTCCGAGGTGGAGTCGAGATGCGCGGTCGCCTCGTCCAGGATGACCACGCGCGGGCGAGCCAACAGCAGCCGCGCGATGGTGAGCCGTTGCCGCTCCCCGCCCGACAGTCGGTAACCGCGCTCGCCGACGACGGTGTCGAGCCCGTCCGGGAGCGAGCGGATCAGGTCGTCGAGCCGGGCCCGCCGCAGCACGTCCCACATCTCGTCCTCCGTCGCGTCCGGACGGGCGAACGCCAAGTTGGCGCGGATGCTCTCGTGGAAGAGGTGCCCGTCCTGGGTCACCACGCCCAACGCAGCCCGGATCGACTCGGCCGACAGGTCGCGTACGTCGACGTCGGCGAGCTTCACCACGCCGTCGTCCACGTCGTACAGGCGTGGCACGAGTTGCGCGATCGTCGACTTGCCCGCCCCGGAGGAACCGACGAGCGCGACCATCTGCCCCGCCTCGGCGCGGAACGACACACCGTGCAGCACCTCCTCGCCGCCGCGCGTGTCGAGCTTCGCCACGTCCTCCAGGGACGCGAGCGACACCTTGTCCGCCGAGGGGTAGCCGAACCGTACGCCGTCGAACTCCACGGCGACCGGCCCGTCGGGCAACGGACGGGCGTCGGTCCTGTCGAGAATCAGCGGCTTGAGGTCGAGGACCTCGAACACCCGCTCGAAGCTCACCAGCGCGCTCATCACCTCGACCCGGGCGCTGGCCAGCGACGTCAACGGCGCGTACAGGCGCGACAGCAGCAGCGCGAGGGCGACCACGGTCCCGGCGTCGAGGCTGCCCCGGAGGGCGTAGAGGCCGCCCAGGCCGTAGACCAGGGCCAGTGCCAGCGACCCGACGACGGTGAGCGCGGTGATGAAGACCCACTGGAGCATTGCGGTACGGATGCCGATGTCGCGGACCCGTCGCGCCCGTGCCGCGAACTCGGACGACTCCTCGGCCGGCCGCCCGTACAGCTTGACCAGTGTGGCACCGGGTGCGGAGAAGCGTTCCGTCATCCGGGTGCTCATGGCGGCGTTGTGCTCGGCCGCCTCCCGCTGCAACCGGGCGAGCGTCGACCCCATCCGCCGGGCCGGCAGCACGAAGATGGGCAGCAGGACGAGCGCCAGCAGCGTGATCTGCCACGAGAAGGTGAGCATCACGGCCAACGTCAGGATCAGCGTGACGGTGTTGCCGACCACACCCGACAGCGTGTCACTGAACGCCCGCTGCGCGCCGATCACGTCGTTGTTCAACCGGCTGACCAGCGCGCCCGTGCGGGTCCGGGTGAAGAACGCGACCGGCATGCGCTGGACGTGGTCGAAGACCGCCGTCCGGAGCTGGACGATCAGCCCCTCACCGATGCTCGCGGACAGGAACCGCGTCACCAGACCCAGGCCGGCCTCGGCGAGGGCGATCAGGGCGATCAGCACCGCCAGCCGGATCACGACGCCGCTGTCGGCGCCGTCCACGATCGCGTCGACCACTCGCCCGGCGAGAACCGGTGCCGCGACCGTGAGGACGGCCGTCACCACGCTCAACAACAGGAACCTGACGATCAGCGAGCGATGCGGTCGCGCGAACCGCGCGATGCGCGTCAACGTGGCGCGGGACAGCGGGCGCTCGTCCTGTGCGTTCATCGCGTGGTGCAGGGACATCCACGCGGTAACTTCCATGCTCATGCACTACCTCCGATGTCGAAGGCTAGGACCTCACCCGAGCTTTAGGTCAAGTCACCGCGCCGGGCCGGGGCGCGAGCGAACCACCAACCGACCCGACCGCTGCGCTGGAACAAGCGGGCCACACCCGGACGGCCATACTGTTGGCGATGGACGTGCACGGGGACGACGGCTGCCGCCTGTGGGTCGAACAGGCCGGCGTGGGGCCACCGCTGGTGCTCTGTCACGGCGGTCCGGGCCTGTGGGACTATCTCGGCCCGGTGGCCCGGCTGCTCGACGGGCACGCCCGTACGATTCGCTGGGACCAGCGCGGCTGCGGACGCTCGCAGCGGCGCGGACCGTACCGCGTCGGCCGCTTCATGGCCGACCTCGATGCGGTACGAGAGCAGGTGGCTGGAGCGCGAACGGCTTTGTTGGGCCACTCGTGGGGTGCACACCTCGCGTTGCGGTACGCCATCGAGCACCCCGAGCGGGTCAGCCATCTGATCTACGTCTCCGGGACCGGCATCGACACTGATCGCGGCTGGCACCGGCACTACAAGCGGAACCTGAGGCTGCGGCTCGGGCCTCGGCTGGACCGGTGGGAGGCTCTCAGCGCCCGCGCCCGCACCCCTGACGAAGACCGTGAGCGGGCCATACTGCAGTGGTCGGCCGACTTCGCCGAGCAGGGCGCCGCACTGGAGCACGCGGAGAGGATGGCCACGCCATGGCTGGGCATCAACCACGAGTGCAACCAGGCCCTCAACGCGGAGGTCAAGCGGGAGCTCGGCAATTCCGACCTGGCCGGGCAGTGCCGGGCGCTGGACCTGCCCGTGCTGATCATCTGCGGTACCGAGGACATCCGCCCCGGCTGGGCCGTCGACTCGCTGCACGGCGCGTTGGCCGACAGCCGACGGGTGAACCTCGCCGGAGCCGGCCACCTGCCGTGGGTCGAGAGACCACACGACTTCCGTCGAGCGGTGAATGACTTCCTCAAGCAGGGTGACTGATTTTCTCAGACAAGGGGCGGGGCAGCGGCACTTCTTGAAGCAGCCGGGAGCGCTCGTCACCGACGGCCAGCTCCAGGGCCTCACCGAGGCGGCCCGCCGGAAGCAGTAGGGACACCAGGACGCAGCCGGGGTTGACAGTGGCCCTCCGGATCGCCCAGCGCGGCGGGAGTCCTGAGGCCGCCTGGGCTGGCTCGCCAACCCGAGACGGGGATGGAGGTCGTCGATCCATGCCACAGGTCGTCGCTGGGCGTAGCCGTCGATGTCCAGTGGCGGCAGGGGTCGGTTCACCCGTCGACCACGACGCCGCCGTCCACGGTCACAGGCCGGCGTGCATGGTCAGGCTCTGCCGCAGGTGGAGTTTCGGCCTGGACCCGACGACCGAACCGACGACCTCGCCCCCACGGAACACCAGCAGCGTCGGCAGCGACATGACCTTGTAACGCCGCGTGGCCGACGGGTTGTCGTCGGAGTTGAGCTTGGCGATGACCATCCGGTCGCGGAACTCCTGTGCCAGCTCGACGAGGCTATTCTCGATCATCTTGCACGGCGGGCACCACTCCGCCCAGAAGTCGACCACGACGGGCCGGTCGCTGGCCAGCACCACCTCGGCGAACGTGTCGTCGGTGACGGTGATCAGGGAGCTGACGCTCGTCTCTTGGGGCATGCTTCCTCCCGGTGCGCGATGGCGTGGGTGAGCTGGGTGTGCAACTGCTGACGGACCGCTCCGAGCCGATCGAGGTAGTCGTCGACCTCGGCGAGCTTGCGCCGCAGCACCAGCACGGAATCCGGGCAGACGCCGCCGGACGCGTTGCCCGCTCGCAGGCAGGCGACGAACGGACGGACGTCGTCGAGGCCGAAGCCGACGTCGAGCAACGCCCGGATCTCCCGCACGACCCGCAGCTCCGCCTCGTCGTAGACGCGGTAGCCGTTCGCCGAGCGCTGCGGTTGTACCAACCCGTGTGCCTCGTAGTAGCGCAGCGTTCGGGTGCTCGTGCCGGCCCGTTCCGCCAGCTCGCCGATCAGCATCAGACCTCCTCGCCCAGCCGGTCGCGACCAGGCTAAACCTTGTCGTCAGCGTCAAGGCAAGGCTGCTCCCGGGCCCGAGCACGGCCCCGGCCCCGAACACGGCTCAGGGCGCCGGCTCGCCGGCGCCCTGAGCGTGTGCGCGCTAGCCGATCCGGAACTGGTCGCCGTAGACGGCGAAGACCAGCGGGGTGTTCAGGTTGAAGTTGCCGTTGTTGAGGAAGACCCGCTGGGCGGTGTCCACCCGGGAGGTGTCCGAGTGGGCTTCCTCCTTCTTCATCTCGATGACCCGCTCGTCGAGGAACGCGTTGAGCCAGGTCCGCTCGTCACCGCCCTGCGCCGGGGGCTTCGCCCGGGCGAGGGCGCGGTTGCGGATCTGACGCATGCCCTCGTACCCGTGCATGACCGCCGCGTCGTAGTAGGCGAACTGGCCGAGTGCCCGAACCTGGTCGTTCTTTCCGTCGCGTACCGACGGGTTGAAGTAGACCCGGTCCCGCTCGGCCTCCTGGGCGGCCCGGAAGACCGAGTCGTTGGCCGCCGTCCGCCAGTCGCGGGGGAAGTTCGGGTCGAGGCCCGAGTGCGAGGGGGTGCCGTTGACGGCGCGCAGCGCCGGCAGGTAGCCGGCCAGCACGTTGCCCGGCTTGGTGTTCGTGTACGCCTGCACCAGTTCGAGCATGTCTCCCGTGCCGGAGCAGAAGCCGATGATGCCGGCGGTGTAACCGCGTCCGTCGCCGATGTCCTCGATGTAGGAGAACTGGGCACGCCAGTCGAGCGAGGAGTTCTCCGCGGCCGAGACGAGCTGCATCGCGACGTCCTTCTTCGCCGGGTCGTCGAGGTTGGTGCCGGCCGGGGTGGTGGGCGGAGGGGTGCTGCCGCCACCGGGCAGGGTCCACTGCTGGTTGGAGGTGCCACCGCAGGTCCAGATCTGCAACCGAGCGCCGTTCGCGGTGCTCCGGTCGGTGACGTCGAGGCACTTGCCGGAGCCGGAGTTGACGAGCGCACCGTTGCTGGCGGTCCACTGCTGCGCGCCGGTGCCGTTGCAGTCGTACAACTGGATCTTGGCGCCGTTGGCGGTCGACGCGGCCGTCACGTCGAGGCACTTGCCGAGTGCCCGGATCGAGGTGTCGGTGTTGCCGACGGTCCACGTCTGGGCCGCGCTGCCGTTGCAGTCGTAGAGCTGGACGGCCGTGCCGTTGGCCGGGTTGGCGCCGGCCACGTCGACGCACTTGCCGGCCAGACCGGTGATCCGGCCGGCGGTCGCGGCGCTGGCCGACGGCAGGCCGTAACCGACGGCGGCGACGCCGATCAGCAGGGTGCCCACGACGTAGGCGGCTGTTCTTCTGTGAACCATGGGGTTCCTCGGGGAAGGGGCGGCATGCCGCCGGCCGGTCGGTGCCCGGCGCGGCGGTTCGGCCCCGGCGGGCACCGCGAGCATCAGGAAACTGTATTAACAGATATCAGTGCGTCGGTGCGTCGTCAATCGACGTGAGGTCGAGGCGGCCGGTTTCGGTCGACGAGGTGCGGCGCGCGGCGAACGGGACGTCCGTACGCGCCGGAACGCGGACGGCACCCGTCGGGTGCCGTCCGCGTGCTCACTGCTCCCGGTAGGTGGCAAGGTCGAAGTCGGCGTATCCGCCGTCACCGCCGAGATCCTGCACCCAGAGGCCGAGGAACGCGCCGGTGAAACCCCACGCCGCCGGCTCACCGTCGATGATCAACGCGGCGTGCTCGTCGGACAGGATGGTCGCGTCCAGGTCGACCCCGACCGGCTGCCAACCGGCACCGAGGTCGTAGTCGAAGCGCACCACCGGCCCGTCGAACACGGCCCGCAGACCGACGCGGGTGACGCCGCTGGCGTCGACGGTCAGGTCGGGGTACGGGGTGCGCCGCCCGTTGTCGGAGCTGAGCAACTGCAGCACCGTGCGCCCGTCGTCGTCCCGGGTCAGGTAGAGGTGGTGCCAGTTCAGGGTGTTGTAGTAGGTGGTGACCCCGGCGAGCTGCCGGTGGTCGACCGGGTCGAACTCCACCACGGTCTCCAGCGAGCAGTGCATCGCGCCGACGCGTCGCCCGACCAGGCTGGGGGTCTGCCGGCCGACCGGCGACTGCCCGCCGTGGATCCGCAGGTGCGACGGGCGGGCGTGCAGGTCGACCCAGTCCGTGGTGGCCGGCCGGCGCAGGGTCGACCAGCACAGGCCAAGCTCGGGGGCGTCGAAGTGGTCGGTGTCGGGCTCTGCCGGCCACGGGTGCGAGGGCAGGTCGGGTGCGACGACCTCCTCTGCCGGAACCCCTCCGGCAACCTTCGGCCACTCACCCGACGGCCACTCGACCCGTTGGATCGCGGTCTCCCGGCCGAGCACACAGCTGCCCAGCGGGGAGTAGGGGCGGCCCACCAGGTGGGCCAGGTACCACTCGCCGGCCTGGGTGCGAACCAGGCTGCCGTGACCCGCCTTCTGCAACCGCAGGTCGGGGCGACCGACGGAGGTGAGCAGCGGGCCGTCCGGGTCCACCTCGTACGGCCCGAACAGCTCCCGGGACCGTGCCACGGTGACCTGGTGCTCCCAACTGGTGCCACCCTCGGCCGTGATCAGCCAGTACCAGCCGTCGTGGCGGTAGAGGTGCGGACCCTCGGTGACCCCGACCGCAGTGCCGGTGAACAGCATCCGCGGGCGGCCGACCAGCCGACGCGCGGCCCGGTCGTACTGCTGGATCTCGATGCCGCCGAAGCGGTCCCGGCCGGGTCGCCAGTCCGCGCTCATGCTCAGCAGCCAACTGGTGCCGTCGTCGTCGTGGAACAGCGCGGCGTCGAAACCGCGCCCGTGCAGTTTCACCGGGTCCGACCAGGGGCCGGCGATGTCCTCGGCGGTGACCAGGAAGTTCTGTGGATCCCAGTAACCGCTGGCGAAGCTCGCCACGTCGCTGTAGACGAGGTGGAACTGGCCGTCGTGGTACGTCAGGTCGGGTGCCCACACGCCGTTGGAGTCACCGCAGCCGCGCAGGTCGAGCAGGCGGCGGTCGGTGATGACCCCGCTCAGGGTGCGCCAGTTCACGAGGTCACGCGAGTGGTGCACACGCACGCCCGGATACCACTCGAAGGTCGAGGTGGCCAGGTAGTAGTCGTCGCCGACCCGCAGGATCGACGGATCCGGGTGGAACCCGGCGAGGACGGGATTGCGGATCGACCGGGTAGCGGTCGCCACGTTAGCGATGTCGGTCGACACGAGGGCTCCTCTGGACGGGCTGTCTGGAACTTCCGGAAACTTGCGGTCCCGGATCGCTGGAAGTCCTGCCTACGCTAGCCGGTGTTTTCGCAATAGGACAGAGGGCTTGACCGTTGTGGAAACAGCTCGTAGCGTGCCGGCCATCGACCGGTAATACCGGCGTAGCTTTTTGAAAGTTCCGGAGATCCATAGGTTCCCACCACGCCGGCCCGGCCGGCAACCGAGCACCCCGTGAGTTCCCGAAGGGATGGATCATGACCCCGCACCTTTCCCGCCGAACGCTGCTCGGCCTCGCCGGTGCCGGCGCTGGCGCATACCTGCTGAGCGCCTGTAGCGGCGACGACGAGTCCGGCGACCCGAACGCCCCGCAGACCATCAACTGGTGGCACATCCAGAACACCGATCCGATGCTCCCGGTGTGGGCGGCGATGGCCAACGAGTACAAGGCCGCGCACAGCAACGTCACGTTCACCATCCAGCCGCTGGAGAACGAGGCGTTCAAGGCCAAGCTCACCACCGCCACCCAGGCCGGCGACCCGCCGGACCTGTTCCAGTCCTGGGGTGGCGGCGTGCTCAAGCAGCAGGTCGACGCGGGCCTGGTCAAGGACCTCACCGACGACGTGAAGGACCTGGTCGCCGGCATCCTGCCCGCCGCCATGGAGCCGTACACGATCGACGGCAAGATCTACGGCATTCCGTTCGACATCGGCATGGTCGGGTTCTGGTACAACAAGGAGCTCTTCACCCGGGCGGGCATCACCGAGACCCCCACCACCTGGAACGGCGTGCTCGACGCGGTCCGCAAGCTCAAGGCCGCCGGCGTCACCCCGGTCGCGCTGGCCGGCAAGGACAAGTGGCCGGCCCACTTCTACTGGTCCTACCTCGCGATGCGCATCGGTGGTGTCGACGCGCTGCAGAAGGCAGTCGACAGCAAGAACTTCGACACCCCCGACCTCGTCGCCGCCGGTGAGCGGCTCAAGGAACTCGTCGACCTGCAACCGTTCCAGAAGGGCTTCCTCGGCGCGGAGTTCGGTTCGCCGGACGGTCAGGCCGCCACCATGGGCAACGGCAACGCCGGCATGGAGTTGATGGGGCAGTGGGCGCCTGCGGTGCAGGCGTCCAGCTCCACCAGCAAGAAGGGCCTGGGCGACAAGCTCGGCTTCTTCCCGTTCCCCTCGGTGGACGGCGGCAAGGGCGCCGCGACCGAGGTCTTCGGTGGTGGCAACGGTTTCGCCGTCGGCAAGGACGCGCCGGCCGCCACCATCGACTTCCTGAAGTTCCTGCTCAACGTCGAGAACCAGAAGCGGTCCGCGCAGACCGGCGCGGTGCTGCCCACGGTGAAGGAGGCCACCTCCGCCATCAGCGACCCCAACAACAAGGCCGTCGCGGAGGCGCTGGCCAAGAACACCGGCTTCCAGCTCTACCTCGACCAGGCGTACGCGCCCGCACTCGGGCAGCAGATCAACGACAGCGTCGCGGAGATCATCGCCGGCACGAAGTCGCCGGCGGCGATCGTCAAGGACATCACGCAGGTGGCAAAGACCGTCTGATCGTGACCTCTCACCCGTCCGTAGCCGGCCGTAGAACCCGAGTGGAGCAGGAATGACCAGGCCATCGACCGTGTCCGACCTGAGGCGCGGCGACACGGCGACCGATCCGCCGGCACCGGGGCCGGGCACCGCGCGCAAGCGTGGCCGCCAGCCCCGGCCGGGCCGGGGTGGCGTCCTCGCCGTGTTCCTGGCGCCTGCCCTGGCGCTGTTCGTACTGCTGGTCCTCGCCCCCATCGTGGTGGCCGCCTACGCCAGTTTCTTCAAGTGGAACGGCTTCGGCCTGCCGGAGAACTTCATCGGGTTGGACAACTACACCCGTGCCTTCGGCGACTCGACGTTCCGCGGCGACCTGTGGCGTGGCCTGGTGCTGGTGGTGCTGTCCCTGGTCGTGCAGCTGCCTGTCGCGCTGGCCCTGGCCATGCTGCTCAACCAGCCCCTTCGCGGGCGGGCCGTCTACCGGCTGATCTTCTTCGCCCCGTACGTGCTCTCCGAGGTCACCACGGCCGTCCTGTTCACCCTGGTGTTCTCCCCGAACCGAGGGCTGGGGGAGGGGGTCGCCCGGTGGCTGGGCGCCGACGCGGGCACCGTCTTCGCCGACCCGGACACGGTGCTGTACGCCGTCTTCCTGGTGGTGTCCTGGAAGTACTTCGGCCTCTACATGATGCTCTTCCTGGCGGCCCGGCAGGGCATCCCGAAGGAGCTGCACGAGGCCGCGGTCACCGACGGCGCGACCGCCTGGCAGGCGTTCCGACACGTCACCCTGCCCCTGCTCGGCCCGACGATCCGCATCAGCATCTTCCTGTCGGTCATCGGCACCATCCAACTGTTCGACATGGTCTGGGTGCTCACCGGCGGTGGGCCGATCCACTCCTCGGAGACGCTGGCCGTCACGATGTACCAGTTCGGCTTCCGTCGCTTCGAGGTCGGCTACGCGAGTGCCATCAGCATCGTGATGTTCCTGCTGAGCCTCGTCTTCGCCCTGTTCTACCAACGCATCGTCCTGCGTCGTGACACGGCGGGCGCGATCACCACCCAGGGAGGCCAGCGATGACCGCCACGGCGAGCAGCGCCCAGCGGACCCGCAGCGTCGTGCTGCACCTCGTCTGCATCGCCGTCGGCGTACTCATCGTCGTGCCGGTGTATTTCGGCGTGCTCGGCGGCTTCAAGGACAACGGCCAGTTGTCCACCAACCCGCTGGGCTGGCCCGACCCGTGGGTGCCGAACTACTTCGAAATCCTGGGCAACGGGGTGTTCTGGCGGCAGCTCGGTAACAGTCTCCTCATCGCCGTGAGCAGCACCTTCATCGTCGTCGGCGCGGCGGCGATGGCCGCGTTCGTCTTCGCCCGCTACGCCTTCCGGGGCCGCGAGTTCCTGGTGACGCTGTTCGCGATCGGCCTGATGTTCCCGTTCGCCGTGGCCATCCTGCCGCTGTTCGTGCTGTTGCGCAGCGTCGGCCTGCTGGACAACCCGCTCGGTGTCATCCTGCCCCAGGCCGCCTTCGGGCTGCCGATCACCATCATCATCCTGCGCCAGTTCTTCCGGACCATCCCGGCCGAGGTCGAGGAGGCCGCCGTCCTCGACGGCTGCGGCCCCTTCGGGTTCTTCTGGAAGGTCCTGCTGCCAATGGCCCGTCCCGCCCTGGCCACCGTCTCGGTCCTGGCGATCGTGACCAGCTGGAACAACTTCATGCTCCCGCTGGTCGTCTTCAGCGACCAGAGTTGGTGGACCCTCCCGGTCGGGGTCCAGGCGTTCCAGGGCCAGTACGCCGACGACACCGCCCGGGTGCTCGCGTACGTCGTGCTGTCCATGCTTCCGGCCCTGGGCTTCTACGCGGTGGCCGAACGCCAACTCATCGGCGGCCTGACCGGCAGCGTCAAGGGATGACATTGCAGCACCGCGAGCAGACCTGAAGCTTCCGGTACGACGAGGGGGGATCGTGGGCGCGGAGAACGGCCGAAACGTCACCATCGCCATGATCGCGCGGTTGGCGGGTGTCTCCGTGCCCACGGTCTCCCGGGTCATCAACGGCCGCTCCGACGTCGCTCCCGACACCCGGGAACGCGTCGAGGCGCTGCTCAACCGGCACGGGTACCGTCGCCGGTCACCGGCCCGGCGTACCGACGCGGCCCTCATCGACCTGGTCTTCAACGACCTGGACAGCCCGTGGGCCGTGGAAATCATCCGCGGGGTGGAGGACGTCGGTCAGAGCAGCGGCGTCGGCACCGTCGTGTCGGCCATCCACTGGCGCATCTCCTCGGCCAAGCAGTGGCTCGACAACATGCGCACGCGCTCCACCGAGGGCGTCATCTTCGTGACCTCGATGGTGAACCCGCCGCTGCAGGCCGAGCTGCGCCGGCTGCACCTGCCGGTCGTCATCATCGACCCCGCCGGCGTGGACCCTCAGGAGTCACCCACCATCGGCGCCACCAACTGGGCGGGCAGTCTGAGCGCCAACCAGTACCTGATCAGCCTGGGGCACCGCCGGATCGGTTTCATCGCCGGCCCACCGCACCTGATGTGCAGCCGGGCCCGGATGGACGGCTACCGGGCCGCCCTCGGCGCCGCCGACATCCCCGTCGACGACGCCCTCATCCGGCCGGGCAACTTCTACCACGAGTCCGGGTTCAGCGCGGGTCTGCAGTTGCTGTCCCTGCCCGACCCACCCACCGCCATCTTCGCCTCCAGCGACCAGATGGCACTCGGCGTCTACGAGGCGGTCCGCAAACGCGGCCTACGGGTGCCCGACGACATCAGCGTGGTCGGCTTCGACGATCTGCCGGAGGTTCGGTGGTGCTCGCCGCCGCTGACCACCGTCCGCCAACCCCTCGCCGAGATGGGCATGCTGGCCGCGCGGACCGTCCTGCGCCTCGCCGGCGGCGAGAAGACCGAAAGCCCTCGGGTGGAACTCGCCACCGAGTTGATCGTCCGCGACAGCGCCGCGCCACCCCGCTGACCGCGCCGCGCGGCTCGTCGCAGAGTACGGCGGACGAACCGCCGGTGCTCCTCGTACCACCGCGCCACACCGAAACGTCCCCGCATCCGGAAAGCCTATTCGGACCGTGCGTCGAGGTCGTTCACCGGCATCGCCCTTGAGGTCCGCGATACGCCCATGACATTCTTGTGCGTCGATGACAAGCTGTGCGCGCGGGGCTGATGTCCGTCCGATGGGCAACCGGGATCCGGTACGGATCCGGGGGGACGGGTGACACGAGCGGTGGGCCGCCGAGGTCCGTCGTCCCCTCATACCCGCGAAGGAACCCAGCCCATGCGCATCCAACAGAAGAGGCGCGCGTCCCTCCTGGCGAGTTTGCTGCTCGCCGCGACCGCGCTGTCCGGCATCGACGCCCCGACTGCCAGCGCGGCGGCCGACCCGGTCGCCGTCACCGTCGACGCCCGCGCGGGCATGGCCACCGTGCCCGCCACCGCGTTGGGCGTCAACCACGCCATCTGGGACCAGAACCTCGGCACCGCCGAGACGTCTGACCTGCTCCGCGACGCCGGTGTGCAGATGATGCGCTACCCCGGCGGTTCGTACGCCGACATCTACCACTGGAAGGACCACACCGCGCCCGGCGGTTACGTCGCACCGGGGACCGACTTCGACACCTTCATGGCGGCGGTCCGGCGGGTCGGCGCGCAGCCGATGATCATCGCGAACTACGGCACCGGCACGGCTGCGGAGGCTGCCGACTGGGTGCGCTACGCGAACGTCACCAAGCGCTACGGCGCGCGGTACTGGACGATCGGCAACGAGAACTACGGCAACGGCCACTACGGGTCCGCGTGGGAGGCCGACGACCACCCGGACAAGAGCGCGACACAGTACGCGAGGCTTGTCGTCGAGTACGCCGACGCGATGAAGGCGGTCGACCCGAGCATCAAGGTCGGCGCGGTGCTGACCATGCCGGGAAACTGGCCGGACGGCATCACCGCCGGCAGTGACCCGGGCCCGTGGAACCAGACAGTGCTCTCCATCGCCGGTCCGAAGATCGACTTCGTGGACGTGCACTGGTACCCGGGTGGCTCCGCCGCCGATTCGCTGGCCCGCACCGACCACCTGCCCGACGCGACCTACCTGCTGCGGCAGCAACTCACCCGGTACGCGGGCCCGAACGCCGACCGCATCGGCATCAGCTTCACCGAGTTGAACGTCGACGCCGGACGGAACACGCAGCCGGCCGCGCTCTTCCTGGCCGACGCGTACAGCGCGCTCCTGGCGAACGGCGTCTTCACCGCACACTGGTGGAACGTGCACAACGGGATCGGCGCGGTGTCGCAGGTGGCCGGGCAGACCGACTACAACGACTTCGGGATGCTCTCCAGCGGCACCTGCACCGAGGACGGCTCGGTCTGCGAGCCGCCACTGAACACACCGTTCGCGCCGTACCACGGGCTGACCATGATGAAGCTCTTCGCGAAGACCGGTGACCAGTTCGTCCGCGCCGGCACCGACGAGCCGCTGGTCACGGCCCACGCCGTCCGGCGGGGCAACGGCGACCTCGCGCTGCTGCTGCTCAACAAGGACCCGGACAACGCCCACCCGGTCACCGTCGACTACGCCGGGTTCACCCCGTCCGCCGCCGCGCCGACGGTGTCCACCCTCACCAACGGTGCCACCGGCATCGCCACCACCCAGAACGGCTCCGCGACCAGCCGTACGCTGCCGGCGTACTCGTTGACCACGCTCGTGTTGCGACCGGCCGGCGCGACCGCCGGGCGGCCCTCGGCCCCGGGCCGGCCGACCGTTGGCGGCGTCACCGACCGTGCCGCGACGATCTCCTGGCCGGCGGCCACCCCGGGCGCCAGCCCGATCGCCAAGTACGAGGTGTACCGGCAGACCGGCGGCGTCAGCGAGCAGCTCGGCGAGACCGCGTCCACCTCGTTCACCGTCGGCAACCTGGTGCCAGGCAGCAGGTACACCGTCAACGTGCTGGCCCGCGACACCGCCGGCCGGGTGTCCTGGGCCTCGCCGCCGCTCACCTTCGCCACCGGCAGCCCGACCGTCAGCGCGTGCACCGTCCGCTTCACCACCAACAACGACTGGGGCAACGGTTACATCGGTGGCGTCGAGATCGTCAACAACCGGACCAGCCCGATCGACGGCTGGACGCTCACCTGGACCTGGCCCACCGGTTGGCAACAGGTGAGCAGTGGGTGGAGCGCCACCTGGGAACAGGTCGGTACCGCCGTGCGGGTCACGCCCACCGACGACAACCGGCAGATCGCCGCCGGCGGCAGCGTGAGCGCCGGCTTCGTCGGCGCGTACGGCGGGCCGAACGTGCTGCCCACGGCGTTCACGCTCAACGGCACGGTCTGCGCCGCCGACTGACGCGACCGTCGGGCGCACCGGCTGGCGCGTTGACCGCGTCAGCCGGTGCACCGGGCCCGCCGGGCCGGTGACTGTTCATGGTGGACGTTATGCTGCGGGACCGGACGGGGGAGAGGTGTTCGCTCATGACGCAGTCACAACCCGAGACCGGCTGGCAACCGGACAGGCCGAACGCGGCGCGGATGTTCGACTACTACCTCGGAGGCAAGGACAACTTCGCCGCCGACCGGGCCGCCGCCGAGATGGTGTTGCAGGTGGCGCCGTGGATGCCCGAGGCCGCCCGGCAGGGCCGTGAGCTGATCGCCCGGACGGTCCGGCATCTCGTGCAGGAGCGGGGCGTTCGGCAGATCCTCGACCTCGGGTCCGGGCTGCCGACCCGCGACAACGTCCACGAGATCGCGCACCGCATCGACCCCGACGTGCGGGTCGTCTACGTCGACAACGATCCGGTGGTCTGCGCGCACGGCCGCGCCCTGCTCGCCGACTCGAAGGCGGTGTCGGTGGTGCAGGCCGACCTGCGCGACCCCGAGCAGGTTCTCGGCCACCCGGAGATCAGCGCCGCGATCGACCTCGAAAGCCCGGTCGCGGTGCTGATGATGTTCGTGCTGCACCTGGTGCCCGACGAGCAGGATCCGCAGCGGATCGTGGCCACCTACCGCGACGCGCTCGTCCCCGGCAGCTACCTGGCGTTCTCGCACGCCAGCACCGACACGCACCCGGACCTGATGGCCCGGATCTCTGCGATCTACGCGCGGGCGAACAGCCCCTTCGTGCCGCGTGGCCACGCCGACATCTCCGAGTTCTTCGGCGACTTCATCCTCGAACCGCCCGGACTGGTCAACATGTGGCCGTACACCGAGCCGCCGGCCACCGATGACCCGAGGTCGCCCGCACCGGCTACAGCGGCGTCGGCCGCAAGCCGTAGGGCGGCGACGGGGTCGGCCGTCAGCGTTCACGCTCTGGGTCCCAGATGATCGAAGTCCCGGCACCACCACCGTTGTATCTGGTGCCCTTCCAGGACGAATTCGGCGGCCAGTTGTCAGCGCATAGACGTGGGTGAAGGAACGTCAGCGTCGATGTCTGTCCCGAACACGCTCCCCGAACCACTCGCTGAGTCGCTTCGGAGCTGATGTCGCAAACGAATCACCGATGGCCCTGCCGCCTGATTCGTCAACGACATCAACTCCAAAGGGTCCGAACTTTGCCTCCGCCGCCGGCCCCGGGGCAAGCTGGCGGGGGTCCAGGCGGTGCAGAGTGCTCGCTGAGAGGGGCGACCCGCTACGTACGCGTCCGCCGGGTCTCGGGTCCTCCAACGCGTTGGCACACCAGGTGCAGACCATTTTCGTTGTACGCCCGGAAGAGCGGATCAAGTCCAGCCTCCACCGCTTGCCGAGCACCTAGCGGGTCTGCCGAGCAGGGTGAAGGTGAACCCGGCGGCGGACGAGTCCAGCGGGTACGTGTACGAGCCCATCCTGTGGGGCTGCCCGAAGGCGACACCGGCTGGCAGGATGAGGAAGTGGGGTTTGCCTTCGCCGGAAGGAGAAGACGGTGCCCGCTTCTCAGGAGACGATCACGCTCTCGGTCGACCCGGATCTGCCCTCTGCCGATGCCCGGCGATCCCTCGCGTCCTGGCTGCGTGCCGAGGACCGGCTCCGCGGGCACGTGACCGCCGCGCCCGCGCCCGGTTCGACGCCTCGGCCCGACGAGATGTCGGCCGGGGCCACCGACGTGCTGTTGGTGGCGGTCGGCAGTGGCGGCGCGGTGATGGTGCTGGTTCAGTCGATCGCCGGCTGGCTGACCCACCGTCGCGAGGACGTGACGGTGAAGCTGACCCTTCCTGGCGGGTCGTCGGCCGAGTTGGATGTCCGCCGGGCTCGCGACATGGACCAGGTCACCGCGCTCATCGAGGCTGCCGTCCGCGCTCTGGCCGAGCACGAACCGCCGGTCGAGACGAACGACAGGTGAGTCGTCCAGACCCGACCAGGTCGACCGCGCTGCTGATCGGCACCGCCACGCACAGCCAACAGGCGCTGGAGGATCTGCCGGCCGTGCGGGCGAACGTGACCGAGCTGGCCCGGCTGGTCACCACCGGGCCGGTCGACCTGGTCGCCGGCGAACGCTGCACGCAGCTCCTCGACCTTTCGCATCCGGGCGAGGCAGGCGTGACCATCGCCGAACGCTGCGGCGAGGCTGAGGACCTGTTGTTGGTCTACTACGCCGGCCATGGGCTGCTGGACGACAACGGGGAGCTGTTTCTCGCGCTGTCGGGCACGAACCCCCGACCGGACTGGCTGAAGTACACGGCGATCCCGTTCAACTGGATCCGGGACGCGATGCGGGACAGCCCCGCGCGTACCAGGGTCTTGATCCTCGACTGCTGCTTCGCGGGCCGCGCGCTCAACACCATGTCCGCCGCCGACGTGGAGAACGGGCTGGCCGACCGTAGCGAGATCCAGGGGACGTTCACCCTGACCGCCACCTCCGACAACGTCGCCGCCATCGCCCCGGTCGGCGCGGAGCACACGGCGTTCACCGGCGAGCTGTTGAGCCTGCTTCGGCACGGGCCACCGGTGCGCGACGGCCATCCCGACGGGGACGACCTCACCTTGAGCGCCGTGTACCGGCACCTGGCGGTGACCCTGCCCAGCCAGGGCCTGCCCCGTCCGCGTCAACGCAACACCGACCTCGCGGCCGATCTGGTGTTACGTCCCGGGCCTGGCACCCCACCGGCAGCCGAGGACCAGTCCTCGGGTGAGACGCCCGGCGTTGCGCCGGCCGCCAATCTGGCCGCACCGACCGCGACCAGGCCGGTGCTCGACACACTTCGCCGACCGCAGAGGCTGTTCCACCCACTGCACCGGGAACTCCTACGGGTGCAACGGCGACGGCTCGTGGCATCCGTCGGAATCGCTGCCCTCTACGCAGTGCTCCTGTTGGCACGGCTCGTTGTTCCCGAGGTGACGTCGAGCCAGGGCGGGTGGCAAGGCGCGGGGCCGCTGCTCACAATTCTCGACAGCCGGGCGGAGATCCTGCACGCCCTCTCGCACTTCGCGGGGGCCACGCTGCACGGGGTCACCCCGCCCGGCCCGGACGAGGATCGGCTACCCACGCGACCGGACGGAAGGCCGGCCCCGCGGTACAGCGATCGTTGGAGCACCCAGTGACGTGAAGCCGGCCCGTCGTCGACCGAACGATCGGTCGACGACGGGCCGGGTCGAGGGGAGTACGGCTACCAGGTGGTCAGGCCGAGGTCGATCGTCCTGGTCAGCGTGGCGTTGTCGTCGTCGCCGTCGAGCGACCAGATCATCGCACCGGCCAGACCGGCCCGTCGGATGTAGAGCGTCTTCTGCAACAGGACAGCCGGGTCGTCGTACGTCCACAACGTCGTACCGTCGAACAGCCAGGCGTGCCCGGCGCGCAGGTCGCGGTGCACTGTGTAGCCGTTAGCGGCCAGGGTCTTGAGCAACTTGTAGTCCTCGTACCCGGCCTCGAAGGTGGCCGGCGCGGGCCCGGTGGCCGGCTGGAACAGGCCGTTGCCGCCGCCGGTGATGCCGGTCCAGCCGCGACCGTAGTAGGGGATGCCGAGCACCAGCTTGTTGCGGGGCGCGCCACGGTCGATCCACCCGTCGATGGCCACCTCGACGGAGAAGTCCGGGTTGTCCGGGGCACCCGCGGGGACACGGAGCGCCGACTGCTGGTTGGCCCGCGCGTCCCAGCCGCCGTGGAAGTCGTACCCCTGCACGGTGGCGAAGTCCAGGTACTTGAAGATCTTGCGACCCTCGTAGCCGGCGTCCATGGTGGCGGGGCTGGCCGGCAGGAACGCGGTCAGCGGGTGGTGGGCACGGGTCGTGCGTCCGTACGCGTCGAGTTGCCGGCGGAACTCGGCGAGCAGTTTGGTGAAGTTCTCCCGGTCCTCCGGGCGGATGACGTTGCCGGGCTCGCCCTCCGAGCCGGGCCACTCCCAGTCGAGGTCGATGCCGTCGAAGACACCGGCCCCGGCACCGGGGCTGCCAGGGAGATTGCCCTTCAGGTACAGGTCGATGCAGGACGCGACGAACGCCTTGCGGGAGGCGTCGGTGCGGGCGGCGTTCGAGAAGTACGTCGACCAGCTCCAGCCGCCGAGCGAGATCAGCACCTGGAGATCGCGGTGCTTGGCCTTCAACTTGGCGAGCTGGTTGAAGTTGCCGTTGAGCGCCTGGCCCGGGGCGTCCGCGACGCCGTCCACGCTCTCCTCGGCCGGAACGGGGCGCTGGTAGTCGGCCCAGGCGTCGCCCTCTCCGGGCCCACCGTCCACGTAGCAGCGGCCGTCCTCGCTGACGTTGCCGAAGGCGTAGTTGAGGTGGGTGAGGCGGCTCGCCGCCCCGGAGGTGTCGAGCTTCTTCACCGGGAACGCCCGGCCGTAGATGCCCCACTGGGTGAAGTAGCCGACCCGGTGGTAGCCGGCGCGGTGCTGCTTGTTGTCGCCCGCGCTCGCGGCGGTGGGCGGGGCTGCCGTGATCAGCAGGGCCGCCAGGGCGACGACGGCGGTGAGACGGCGGTGGCGGAATGGTCGCATCGGCACACTCCTACGAGGTGTCAAGCAGAATAGTAAAGAGACTTATCTGATTGATGAAGTTAAGCCGATCACCGTCCACGGTCAAGAGCCGTCCAGCCACATGGGGGATTGTGACGGCGTTACCCGGTGGTAACGATGTTGTGCCATGGACTCCGCCTTGACTCTGATCGGACTGCCCATCGCCCTCGGCGTCATCATGCTCGGTCTGGGTCTCGGACTGACCATCGCGGATTTCCGCCGGGTGGCCCAGCACCCGCGAGCCGCCGTCATCGCCCTGGTGTGTCAGGTGCTGGTGCTGCCGGCGATCTGCTTCTGCCTCGTCCTCGCGTTCGACCTGGCGCCGGAGTTGGCCGTCGGCATGATGCTGCTGGCCGCCTCGCCCGGCGGCACCACAGCCAACCTCTACAGCCACCTGTTCGGTGGGCACGTGGCCCTGAACATCACCCTCACCGCCATCAACTCGGTGCTCGCCGTGTTCACACTGCCGATCCTGGTCAACCTGTCGGCGGCGTACTTCCTGCCCGACGGCCGGAGCCTCGGGTTGCAGTTCGACAAGGTGGTGCAGGTCTTCGCCATCGTGCTCGTCCCGGTCGCGATCGGCATGCTGATCCGCGCCCGGGCGCCACACGTCGCCGAGCGCCTGAACCGCCCGGTCCGGATCCTCTCCGTCGTGGTGCTCGTCGCCGTCATCGCCGGGGCGGTGCTCGGCGAACGGGAGAACATCGCCGACTACTTCGTCGCGGTGGGCCTGGCGGTGCTCGCGTTCAACCTGCTGAGCCTCGCCATCGGGTACGGGGTGCCGCGACTCGCCGGAGTCGACCGGAGCGCCGCGACGGCCGCCGGATTCGAGATCGGCATCCACAACAGCACGCTGGCCATCACCATCGCGCTCAGCCCGGCGCTGCTCGACAGCACCCAGATGGCGATCCCCGGAGCCGTCTACGGCATCGTCATGTTCTTCACCGCGGCGGCCTTCGGCTACCTGGTGACCCGCGTGCGCACCCGGTCCGCCGCGACGTCGACGCCCTGACGGGCGTGGTGCTGGCCCGGTTCGGCCCGCGGTGAACCGGCCGGCCGCTCAGCCGATCTGGCTGCTGCCCGTCAGTGAGCCCCAGCCTGGGACGTACGAGCGCGTCGGAAACGGTGGATCCGCCAGGGCGACAGGTTGTACGCCGCCACGCCTGCCGTGAACAGCCCGACGGCGAGCAGTGTGCTCGGCAGATGTCCGATCGGTTGGGCGGTGAACTCCCACCAGTGGAAGTCCCCCGAGCTGCTGCTGTGGCCCCAGTAGAGCAGCACGCACAGGGTCGCCCAGGGCAGGATCCATGAGTAGGTCCAACCGAGCACCCGACCCGAGATGAGTGCCAGGCCGAACCAGGCCAGCAGCGCGCGAGCGATCAGGGGTGTCACCGCCGCATCGACGCCCACCGCCGCGGCCGTGAGGATGCAGCCGCTGGAGATCGCGAACACACCGCACAGTACGAGGCTGCGCAGGCGGTGGAAGGACGAGCCGCCCGTTGCTTCGAGTGCCTCCAGAGGGCTGGACAGGGTGAGGACCGGCAACGAGGCGGACCCCACGGCAAGTAGCCGCCAGAACTCGACCGAGGCGCCCCCGGTGTCCGTGGCGGTCGGAGTCGGCGCCTCGATCGATCCCCAGACCCCGACGACGACTCCGATCAATGCCATGGCGGGAAGCAGCCAGCGTGACTTGCGGACCAGAAGGTAGGTCGCCACCACGCGCAGATACTCCTCGCGGTCATGCCGCACGGCAGTAGCGTTCCTTCGTTTCGGCGATCAGCGTCGTCGCCCACCTGCCCTGGTCCTGATCGGACTCCTCGGCCGCCTGCTGGCGACCGGCCGACCAGGCCTTACGCAGGTAGTCCGGTGCGTCCGTCCGGTAATCCGGTGTGCCGCCGCCGACCAGTCGCCATTCCAGCCAGGCATGCAGCTGGTCCGAGCGGTACTCGGGATCCTGCTTCGCGTCGGGATCGCACTCGGCGAAGACCGCGCTCACGATCGCCGATGCCACGCCCCGCGCCAGTGCCCACTCGCTGCCCTCGGAGATGTCGAACTCCGGCGCGAACGTCCCCGGCAGTTGGACGGACGAGTAGAGGTCCGTCCACTTTTGCGAGCCGGACAGCGAGTAGTCCACCACTCGATCAGGCAGCGGCAACCGGACGGGAAGCGCCGTCACCCGGCGGTCCACGGCTTCGACCATGGGTACGTACTTCTCGTGCTCCGGCCACAGGCAGTATTCGATCTCGCCCTGTACGCACACCGGTTTCGCGACCGGGGAGCGATGGACGAGCACCGTGGTGCTCACGTGCACCGCCACGACGCCGGCCAACGCCACCAGGGCCAGCAGAGCCCGCTGCCGGAACCGGGCCGGGCGACCGGCACGCCACGGCAACGCGCAGACCGCCACAGCCAGGAGCAGCACGGCAGCCAGTCGCACGCCGATCGGGCCGAGGGAGACCTCGAACCACGGCGGCCCCGACATCACCGTCGCGTCGGTGCTGTCACCGAGCAGCGACACCGCGATGAACCAGCTGAGCGCGGCGCACACCGCGGCGATCAACGGCGCCAGCAGCCTGCCGACGAGCCAGCCCCACGCCGCCGCGAACACGATGGTGACCACGCCGAGCAGGATGTAGAGGAAGAACGATCCGAGGCCGGGTGGGAACGATCCGGCGGCGGTCGCCACGAACGCCGCCGTCGCCACGGCCAGGTACGGCACCAGCAGCCACAGCAGCGCCGCGGTGAATCGGGTCAGCTCGATGGTCAGAGGACGGATCGCAGCCGAGGCCGCCTGCTCGTACATCCCTCGTACGTCGATGGTGGCGGCGACCCAGGCGGTGACGCCAGCGGCGAAGATGCTCAGGAAGAAGGCGCTCAGCTGGGCGGCCGCGCCTGCCTCGGGCCAGATCCCGATCCAGTAACGGCTGCGCCCGAAGAGGATGGCCACACCGAGCAGGCCGAGTGGAACGACACCCCAGCGGGCGACGCTGGACTTCACGTGCAGCCAGAGCGGGCTCACCGGCTGCGCTCCTCGGTCGGAAGGAGACTCATGTAGGCGCGCTCGAGGGGAGTGTGACCCGGCATGGCCGCGTCATCCAACGCCTTCAGCTCATCTGTCGCGCCGTCGAAGCGGATCTCGCCGCCGTGCATGATCACCACTCGGTCGCAGACCGCGTCGACATCGTCGATGAGATGGGTGCTGAGGAGCACAGTGGTGCCGGTCAGGCCGGCGATGATGTCCCGGAACCGCAGCCGCTGCTGAGGGTCGAGGCCCACAGTGGGCTCGTCCAGCAGCACAGTCGAGGGCTGACCCACGATGGCCCAGGCGATGGCCGCCCGCTGGCGCATCCCGCCCGACAGTCGGCCCATCTTCTGCCCGGCCTCGGCGGTGAGCCCGACGTGTGCGAGCGCGGCCGCCGAGGCCGGTTCCCAATCGGCCGGGGAAAGACCACGAAGCCACGCGCCGTACCGCACGAAATCCCGGACTCGTACACCCGGCTCGAACCCGAATCGCTGGGGCAGGAAGCCGATCTGACGCCTGGCCCTCCTCGCATCGGCCTCCGAGCGCACCTCGCGTCCACCGATCACTAGGCTGCCATCGATGGGTGGTTGTACCGTCGCGAGTGTCCGCAGAAGGGTGGTCTTGCCCGCGCCGTTGGGCCCCAGCAGGGCGGTAACCCCGGGACGGACTTCGATGTCGAGGCCCCGGAACACCGTATGGCGTCCGTAGCCTTGGCTGAGCTGTTTGCCGAGGAGCAAGGCGTACCCTTCGTGCTTGCGGCTGACCGCGAGGCCGTGGTTCGGGTTGGCCGGAGCCGCCCCAAAGGGGCGGCCCCGGTCAATGCGTTCAATCAGTGGAGCCTACGTCAACGATTTACCAGTAAACGGTGTTGGCGCTGTGGATCCCGTACTGGCAGTCGGAACCGTCGTGGCTCGTCTTGTCGCCCTTGAAGCGGTACTTCGTCAACGACTTGTCAGGGATCTGCGGTGCGGTGCAGTCCGCAGTCGTCTTGTAATTACCCTCGTACGCGGCACCACTGCTGTTGCATTCCTGGTTCCAGTCCCGGGTGAAGTAGATCCCGTAGCAGTTGTGCACCTTGTTGCCGGTGCTCGCACCGGAAGCGGGGCTCACCAGTACGAACCCCGCAGCGCCGGCCAGGCCGAGCACTAATCCGGCCTGCGCAATTCCACGCAGTGTCAGCTTTCGATTAGACAAAAGAATCCTCCCGTGGGGTGATACTACCGACAGCGCCTGTCACCTGTATCGGGGCGTCCCCCGTCGCCGTGAATGTCGCATAACGAACTCAGCGGCCCTGGCGCTGGGTGGACGCTATCACGATCATTGATGTGTGCGCTGTCCCTCATCCGCAGGGCACGGCCCTGCTGATGGAGCGCCACCTAGTCCAGCGTGCCACTGTGGACTGAATGCCCGTTAATGTCCGGCGTGGATGTGGAGGCGCTCGTCGGCATGTGCTGCTGGTGCCCTGACCACGAACGACGCGAGCCCCGGGGCATCGATCTGACCGGCACGTGGGGCCCCGCCCGGACAACCTGACGGCGTCAGCCGACCTGGCTGTTGTCCTTCAGTGAGCCCCAGCCGTGCCAGCGGTCGATCTCGATCAGGGCACTGACCCGGCCACGATCACGCCGGGGGTACGCGTTGCCGGTGTAGTGCTTGGCCAACCGGTCGATGTCCGTGAAGTCCTCGTCGGCGCGCAGCTCGGCGACGTGCCCGATGATGCTCACGTGGGTGTACCAGCCGGCCTCGTCCAGGACGGTGAGCGACACCCGCGGGTCGTTGCGGACGTGCTCCAACCGACGACGGCTCTCGTCCATGTTCACCAGGATCCGGCCGTCTTCCCACAGGTACCAGGTGGCGGCGGACACCGGCTGACCACCGTTGCGAAGCGTGGTCATGACGGCCGGGTTCGGCTTGCGCAGCATCTCGACCGCGGCCTCGGGAAGCGGTGGCTTGGACATGAAGTCTCCTTCTGGCGTGAACGTGTACCCCTGCACGTTACGCAGCTGTTTACCCGCTCGCTTCCAGTTCGTACCCGTGTGGCGGTGACGGCTGGGGCGTCCGGGGCTGTGGACCTGGCGGTAGTGCGGGTGGACGGAACGCACCCTCACCGCGCGCCTCCGGCCGCCCGAACGTACAACTTGATAAGTTCAATTCGCTAGCGACAGCCTGTGACAAGTTTCGCTCGTCAATACCGGAAATCGTCAGAGGAGGCGGCGTGGTCGGAAGAGGTCGGCCAAGTCGTGCCACCGTCTACCTGCGTCTCGATCAGGCGTTGGGCGAGTTGAACCAGCGCCTCGGTGGTCTCCCCAGCCCAAAGGAAGCTCAGACGATCTGGGAGGACATCTGGCACCAGGAGGCCCACCATTCCACCGCTCTGGAGGGCAACACGCTGGTGCTGCGTGAGGTGCAGGCGCTACTGGAGCAAGGACGCGCCGTCGGTTCGAAGCCGTTGAAGGAGTACAACGAGGTCCGTGGCTACGCTGACGCTGCTCGGTGGGTCTACAGTCAGGCAATTGAGCCCGACGGATGGCACGATGGTCGTCTGGTCAGCGTCACAGAAGTCCGCCAAGTTCATCGCACCGCCATGACTCCCGTCTGGGACGTTCATCGACGGAAACGGGCGTGCCGGGCGGCTGTTACTCAACCTGGTCCTCGTCCGCCTCGGCTACCCGCCCGTGATCATCTTCAAGCGCCAGCGTGACGCCTACCTTGCCGCGCTGCAGAAGGCGGACGCCGGAGATTACGGTGCGCTGGGAGAGTTGGTTGCTCGTGCGATGTACGACAACCTGAACCGCTTCATCGTGCCGAACGTCGCCGGTCCAGCGCGCCTCGTGCCGCTCGCGGCCTTGGTGACAGCGGAGTTCAGCCTTGCCGCGCTCCGACAAGCTTCGCAGCGCGGGCGTCTCGACGCGGTGCAAGGATCGGACGGCATTTGGCGAAGTTCCCGCAAGGCGGTCGAGGCGTACCGGGCGACGAGGAACCAGAGGCGGTACCGCGCTGAAGGAAGCTGATCCGTTTGTGGCGCTCCCGTGCTCGGTGACGTGGACGCCGCGTGGGCGTTTCGAACGGATCGTCGCGAAGGAGGCGGTACCGCCTTCAGGGCGCAGCTCGACGCCGGAGAGGATGTGGTCATGAGCACCCCCGCACTGCCCAGGCGTGTCGTCGTCACCGGCGCCACCGGCAAGCTCGGTCGCGCCGTCGTCACCCACCTACGCGCGGTCGGCGTCGACGTGCTGGCGGTGGACCGCGCCGGTGGCCGCGACCCCCGCGACGTGGACGGCGAGTTCCTGCTGGTCGACCTGACCGACTACGGGCAGGTGGTGGAGGCGTTCACCGGGGGCGCCGACGAACACGCGGGTGGGGTCGACGCGATCGTGCACCTGGCGGCGGTCCCGGCCCCCGGGCTGATGTCGAACGCGACCACGTTCGCCAACAACTCGGCCGCCACGTACAACGTGTTCGCCGCCGCCCGGGCGGCCGGGATCAAACGGGTCGTCTGGGCGTCCAGCGAGACGGTGCTCGGGCTGCCGTTCGACACCCCGCCGCCGTACGCGCCGGTCGACGAGGAGTACGCGCCGCGCCCCGAGTCGACGTACTCCCTGAACAAGGCACTGGAAGAGGAGATGGCCCGGCACTTCTGCCGCTGGGACCCGGAGCTGGTCATGGTGGGGCTGCGCTTCTCCAACGTGATGGACGTCGAGGACTACGCCCCGTTCCCCTCGTTCGACGCCGACCCTCAGCTGCGCCGGTGGAACCTGTGGGGCTACATCGACGCCCGCGACGGCGCGCAGGCGGTCGAGAGGGCACTCGCCCACGACCAGCCCGGCGCCGACGTTTTCGTCATCGCCAACGCCGACACCGTGATGAGCAGGTCCAGCGCCAGCCTGATGGCCGAGGTCTACCCGGGTGTCGAGATCCGGAAGGACCTCGGCGAGCACGAGACCCTGCTCAGCATCGACAAGGCGCGACGGGTGCTCGGTTACGAGCCGCAGCACTCCTGGCGAGACCACGTCGACCAGGCGTCGGTCGGGGACGGGAGTTCATAAACAGTTTTGACGTTACGAAACATCGATAGCTGTTAACCGGGCTGTCCTCTCAGCCGCGTCTCCTCCTACCTTTCGGCGCAGCCCTCCGCATCTGGCGTCACCCGGACGCCAATCGCGGAGACGGCACCCTTGGAGGAGATCGCCCGTGTTGCACCGACTCCCAGCCGCCGGCCTCACGCTCGTTCTGGCGCTGGCCGGAGCCCTCGCCGTCGGTGGCCCGGCCCAGGCCGAGCCGACCGGCACCATCAGGTACGCGGACAGCCCGAACGCGGTGCCCGACCGCTACATCGTCACGCTGAGGTCCACGTCGTTGGCGGGCACCGCCGTCGACACCAAGGCCCGCGAGTTGACCGGCCGTTTCGGCGGCCAGACCCGGCACGTGTACGCGTCGGCCCTGCCCGGCTTCTCGGCGGCCATGTCCGCGAAACAGGCGCAACGGCTGGCCGCCGACCCGTCCGTCGCGTCGGTCGAGCAGGTGCAGCGGATCGGCGTACTGGACACCCAGACCAACCCGCCGAACTGGGGTGACGACCGGATCGACCAGCGCAACCTGCCGTTGAACCAGACCTTCACCTACCCGGCCAACCCGGGCCAGGGGGTCACCGTCTACGTCCTCGACACCGGCATCAACGCCAACCACAACGAGTTCACCGGCCGGGTGCTGCAGGGCACTGACATGGTGGACAACGACAGCACCCCGCAGGACTGCCACGGGCACGGCACGCACGTCGCCGGCACCGCCGTGGGTACCACGTACGGCATCGCGAAGAAGGCCGGCGTGGTCGCCGTACGGGTGCTCAACTGCCAGGGCAGCGGCACGAACGACGACCTGATCGCGGGCATCAACTGGGTACGCGCCAACGCGCAGAAGCCGGCGGTGGTCAACTACAGCATCGGCTGCGGCAGCCGGTGCACCAGCCAGGCGATGGACAGTGCCGTCACCAGCCTGATCAACTCAGGCGTCCAGTTCGTGCAGGCGGCCGGAAACTCCTCGGACGACGCCTGCTACTACAGCCCGCAGGCGGTCAGCGCCGCCATCACGGTCGGCAACAGCACCAACTCCGACGGGCGCAACAGCAGCAGCAACTACGGCTCCTGCCTGGACATCTTCGCCCCGGGCACGAGCATCGTGTCGGCGTCGTACAGCAGCAACAACGGCAGCGCCACGATGACCGGCACCTCGATGGCCTCGCCGCACACGGCTGGTGCCGCCGCGCTGTATCTGGGGGCGAACCCGACGGCGACTCCCGCCCAGGTCCGGGCCGCGTTGGTGGACAACGGCACCACCGGCAAGATCACCAGCCCGGGCAGCGGCTCACCGAACGTGCTGCTCTACACCGGGTTCATCGGTGGCACCGACCCCGGCCCCGGCAGCCCGTCGGTGACCAACCCGGGTAACCGCACCTCGGCCGTCGGCCAGGCCGTCGACGTGCAGGTGCAGGGCAGCGGCGGTACCACCCCGTACACCTGGAGCGCCTCGGGGTTGCCGGCCGGCCTCACCATCGGCGCGTCCACCGGGCGGATCACCGGCAGCGCCACCACGGCGGGCACCTCGAACGTCACGGTGACCCTCACCGACGCGGCGAGCCGGAGCGCGATGGCGACCTTCACCTGGACGGTGACCAGTGGCGGCGGTGGCTGCACGCCGGCGCAGGTCGTCGGCAACCCGGGCTTCGAGAGCGGCACCTCGCCGTGGACCGCGACGGCGAACGTGATCGGCACCTGGTCGCAGTACCCGGCGCGCTCCGGCAGCCGCAACGCCTGGCTCAACGGCGGTGGCGCGGTGCAGACCGACACCGTCTCGCAGTCGGTGACGATCCCGGCCGGATGCACCAACGCGACGCTGCGGTTCTGGATCCGGATCACCACGGCGGAGTACGAGAACCTGGCCTACGACAAGCTGACCGTCACGCTCGGCGGCACCACAGTGGGCAGCTACTCGAACCTGGACAGGACCACCGGGTACGTCGAGAAGGTCGTCAACGTCGGCCAGTTCGCCGGGCAGACCGCCACGCTGAGGTTCAACGGTGTGGAGGACTGGTCCTATCAGACCAGCTTCGTCATCGACGACGTGACGATCAGCGCGAGCTGATCGGCGGCCCGGGTGGGAGTGAGTGGCGGACGGCCGCTCACTCCCACTCCCAGCGCATGCCCACGATCCCCGGCGGGACGTCCGAGGCGATCAGGTGGGCGCCGTGGGTGGACCCGATCCACGCCTCCCACACACCCTGGTCGGGCGCGTGCAGGCCACGTCGTTCGAAGCGGTGACAGCGCGCCGGTACGGCGTCATGGTCGAACTGCACCTGGAGCACGTACTCGCTGACCGGGGTGGAGAAGCCCCGGTAGTAGTTGTCGGTGGGCAGTTGCGAGGTGCTGAGGAACTCGTACTCGATCACCACTGTGTCGCCCTGCGCGAGCATTCGGTCAAAGATGATCTCAGCGACGAGCAGGCCCGAGCCGTTCTCGTGACGGACCCGGCCGACCCGGCAGTTGCGGACCGCGTTGATTCGTGTCGAGGCGGTCAGGTCATCGGTGCGAAAGATGCCTACCGTCCGTGACACCCGGTCGGTGTTGGCCCGCAGCACCTGCCGGCAGGTCAGGCTGATCTCCTGCCGTTCGTCGCCGACGACGTAGAGGTCGTGCAGACTGAGCCGGGTCAGCTCGTGATAGAGCCATCGGTCCACCTCGGCGACCATCTTGGCGACGCTGGTGCCGTCATCGAAGAGGCGGTCGATCTCGATCGTTCCCGGTGGCTGGCTCAGCCACCGGCCCCGGGGTCGGCGCGGGCCGAGTTGGACGATCAACGACTCGGCCGGCAACGACAGGATCGCTTCGAGGAGCCGGACCGCCTTGATCGACTCTGGGCGCTCGGGGCGGCTGCGACCGCGCCGCCAGTAACTCAGGGTGGTCAAGCTGACGCTGACACCCCCCGCCGACAACTTGTCCTGGATCTCCTCCAACCGCATGCCGCGGTCCTCGATGGCGAGGTGGAGAGCCGCCGAGAACGGACCGGTACGCAGCGCGTGCGCCAGGTCCCGACCCAACTCGGTACGGGCCTTCTCCATGTCCGCTGAGTATGGTCACGTCGTCGCCGCCGCGCCAGCGGTGTCGGGTGTGCTTACCGCGCCGCCTGGTACGCGCGACCGACGGCGGTCGCCTCGCTGCCGGTGCGGAACAGCCCGGTCTGGTCCTTGTCCGTCGCGGGCAGGCCGAACCACGCGTACCGCTGTAGCCAGGACAGGCCGCCGAGCATCTTCGTCGCCGCCGTGAGGAACGCGGCCTGCTGTGCCTGGGTCGGGAAGCGGACGCCGTTGGAGAAGTCGATCAGGGCGAACTCGGTGAGCCAGATCGGCAGCCCGTACCGGTCGTGCACGGCCTGGAGGTACGACTTGAGCTGGTTGACCGCGTTGGCGGTGGTGAAATCGCCGCCGTACCAGTGCAGGGCGATGAAGTCCACGCGGTAGCCGCGCTGCTTCGCGCCCGCCATGAACCGGTCGAGCCACTCGCCCGGCCGGTCACCACCCCAGGCCACCGCCGGGCTGCCCAGCGGAAGGCCGGTGGCCTGCAACTGCGGCCACAGGTCCAGCGCCTGCTCCACGGTCATCTCCGCCTGGCCCTTGAGGTCCGGCTCGTTGAAGCCGAGCAGGTACTTGCCGTTCTGCTTGGCCTGTTGCAGATTGCTCGCGGTGACGCTCTTCGCCCCCCAGATCATCGGGACGAACTCGGTGCCCGACGGGCTGGTGACGCCCTGGTGCTTCACGTCCCAGGTGTAGTACCAACTGGCACCGGAGTTCGCCAGCGCCTGGCTGACCCCGTCGAAGGTCCACACCCCGACACCCTTGCGCTTCGAGGTCACCGCCGGGGCCGCCGGGGCGACCGGACGCCTCGTTGTCGGCTTCGCCGTCGGTGTCGCCGAGGACGTCACCGCAGTCGGGCTCGCCGTGGCGGTCGGTGGGGTAGCGGCGGGTGTGCCGAGCTCCGGGCCGGTGGGCGGCGGCGCGTCGACCGCCTGCGTCGCGGCCGGGGCGGGCGTCGGCCCGGTCGGCTGCAGCACGACGACCACCCCACTGACCAGTACGGCGACCACCGCGGCCACGACGAGCGGCCACAGCAGACGCCTCGCACCGAGCGGAAGGCGGCCGAGCATCCCGCGTCGGGGTTCCGCGTGGACGCCCCGACCGCCCCTCGCGGCGTCCGCTTCACCCTGGCCGGTTGCGCGCATCGTCTCGACTCCTTCGTGTGCTCGCATCGCTGCTCGATGCCGCGTCGGTGGGGGGATCCCGCCAACGCCCCACCTCAGGAGACTCGCCAGCCGTACCCGGATAACAGTTTCGCGGAATCCGCCGCAGTGCCGCGTGGACGCCCCAGGTCGGTCATCCCTTCAGGCCGGTGTGAGCGAGGCCCTCGATGAACTGCCGCTGCGCGATGACGAACACGACCAGGACCGGGAGCGCGGTCATCGACGCCGCCGAGAGTTGCACGTCCCACATCGGGCCGCCGTACGCGTCGACGAACTGGGTCAGCGCCTGCGGCAGCGTGAACTTCTCCGGGGTGGACAGGAAGACGATCGGTTCCAGGTACAGGTTCCAACTGTGCAGGAAGGTGAAGATCGCCACCGCGCCGAGGGCCGGGCGGGCCAGCGGCAGCGCGATCCGCCAGAAGGTCGCCAGCCGTCCCAGGCCGTCCACCCGTGCCGCCTCCTCCAACTCCCCGGGAAGGGTGACGAAGAACTGCCGCATGATGAAGGTGGCCAGCACACTGGGCGCGCCGAGCATCGGCACCAGGATCAACGGCCAGTGGGTGTCGATCAGGCCGACCGAGTTGAACATCTGGAACAGCGGCACGATGGTCACCTCGCTCGGGATCAGCAGGCCCACCAGCACCACCAGGAAGAGCGCGTGCTGCCCCCGGAACCGGATCCGAGCGAACGCGTAGCCGGCCAGCGACGAGACGGCGAGGGTGCCGATGGTGACCACCACGGCGATGTACGCGCTGTTGGCGTACTGCTGGGCGAACGGTTGCAGTTCGAACACCCGCCGGTACGCCGAGAAGCTCAGGTCGGTGGGGATCAGCGACGGGGGGAACGCGAAGATGTCACCGACCGGTTTGAACGACGAGGTGACCATCCACCAGGTCGGGAAGACGAACGGCACGGCCAGCAGGCAGATCAGCCCGTAGATCGCCACCCGGGCCCGCAACGGCAGCCTATTGTTCATGGAAGACCCACTTCCTGCGCATCCGCCACTGCACGACGGTCAGCGTCAGCACGATCAGAAACAGCAGCACCGACAGCGTCGAGCCGTAGCCGAACTGGTGGAACTGGAACGCCTGCTGGTAGAGGTAGTAGACGAGCACGGTGGTCGAGGTGCCCGGTCCGCCCTGGGTGAGCACGGCGATCTGGGCGAAGACCTGCAGTGCGCCGACCACGGTGATGATCGAGGTCAGCAGGATGGTCGGGCTGATCAGCGGCACGGTGATCCGGCGGAACTGGGTCCACCGGCTCGCTCCCTCGACCCGGGCCGCCTCGTACAACTCGGCCGGGACGCCCTGCAACGCGGCCAGGAACAGCACCATGTTGAGGCCGACGTTCTTGACCACCTGGACGACGATCACCGACAGCAGGGCGGTCCACTCGCCGCGCAGCCAGTTGGGGCCGTCCAGGCCGACGGCGCCGGCCACCCCGTTGACGCCGCCGTTGTCCTGGAGCAGGAAACCCCAGACGATCGTCCAGGCGACGAGCGAGACCACCACGGGGGAGAAGAACAACGTCCGGAACACCACAGTGCCGCGTAGCCGTTGGTTGAGCAGCACGGCGAGCAGCAGGGCCAGAGCGAGGTTGAAGACGACCAGGCCGACGGAGAAGAACAGCGTGGTCCGGAGTACGCCCGGCAGCTTCGGGTCGTCGACCAACTCGCGGTAGTTGTCCGTGCCGACGAAGTCGAAGGTGTCCGCGAGCACGTTCCACTCGTGCAGGCTGTACCAGACCACCAGGCCGAGCGGCAGCAGCACGAACAGGGCCGTGCCCACCAGTTGCGGTGTCACGAAGAGCAGGCCAGCCAACTGGTCACGCCGGCGACTCGTCCACCATCCGCGTCGTCGGGGCGCCGCTGCGCCGCCCGGGGCGGGCCGGGATTCGGCCCGGCCCGCCCCGTCGTCCACGAGGACCGGCATCGCTGATCCTCTACTTCGCCAACAGCGGGTTGATCGCCGAGCAGACCCCGTCCAGGACGGCCCGCACGTCCGCGTCGGGCTTCCACATCGGGTCCAGCGCCGACCGTACGGCCTGGCTCAGCTCGGCCTGCCCGGTGTGGTTGGGCTTCACCACCCCGTTGGCGATCCCGTCGATGACCACGCTCTGCAACTGCTCCGGCTTGAGCAGGGGATTGGTCTTGGCCAGCGTCGCGGCGGTCAGCAGCGGGGTACGCGGCGGCGGGAAGAACTGCGCCAGCTTGGCGGAGTTGGCGGGGTTGGTGAGGAAGGCCAGGAAGTCGGCGGCGACGTCGGCGTGCTTGCCCTTCTTCAACACACCCATGCCACCCTGGCCGATCACCGAGTAGCCACCCTTCGGGCCGGCCGGCAGCGGCACCAGATCCCAGCCGAACTTCTGCTTCTCCAACAGCGAGGCCCGGGAGATCTGGGTGATCGTCATGCCGGCCTCGCCGGCGAAGAAGTCGGCCGAGGTACCCGGGCCGGGCAGCGCCTTGGCCGTGAAGATCGCCTTGTGCAGGAAGGTCATCGCGTCGACCATCTCGCTGGCGTTGAAGCCGCAGGTCTTCCCGTCCGCGCTCCACGCCTGGGCACCCCAACCGGTCCAGATCGTGGAGAGGTTGTCCCAGCCCTTGTAGTCGAAGTCCCGTACCACCAGGCCCGCCTTGCCGGTCCTGGTCGCCACCGCCGAGGCCGTGGTCACAGCGTTCTCCCAGGTCCAGGAGTTGGCGGCGATCAGTTCGGCTGGGCTCTTCGCACCGGCGGCCTTGACCAGGTCGGTGTTGACGAAGATGCCGAACGGAGAGGTGGAGAAGGGATAGCCGTAGAGCTTCCCGTCGGACTGCCACAACTTTGTCGCGGCCGGCGCCAACTCGTCGTAGGCGTAGCCGTCGGTCTTGCGCAGGGTCTCGTCAAGCGGCAGCAGCGCGCCGGAGGAGACGAAGTCCGGTGCCGCGTTCTCCAGGACCCAGGCCAGGTCGGGCGGGTTGCCGCCGGCGATCTGGGTGGTCAACGTCGTGGTGTAGCTCTCGAACGGGATCGGGTCGAACGTGATCTCCGCGACGTTGGGGTGGCTGCTCTTGTACTCCGCGGCGATCTCGTTGAACAGCTTCAGGTGTGCCTCGTTCGCCGACCAGGTGGTCATCCGCAGCGAGACCGGGCCGTCGGAGCCGGCACTGTCGCCGCCACCGCACGCGCTCAGGCCGAGCATCGCGGCGAGCGCGACGACGGCCGTCAACCGTTTCCTCATCAGGGTTCTCCCTCAGTAGCCGGCGATGTCGGGCCAGCGCAGCTCGACGCCCTCGTCGGCGAGGCGGTTCTGGAAGTCGGCCAGCAGGCCGGGGGTGTAGCGCACCGCGCGGGGAGTGACCCGGCGGGCCAGGCAGAAGTCCGCGAGCAGGCCGGCGACCTCGCCGACGTTCCACTCCACGGGGTGCAGGCGGTACGAACCGTTGGTGATGTGGGTGGTGCCGATGTTCTTCCCGGCGGGCAGCAGGTTCTCCACCCGCCGGGGGATCAGGGCGCCGAGCGGGATCTCGAAGGGACACGAGGCCACGTCGACGTAGTTGTCCCCACCCGTGGACGGGTGCAGGTCGATGCGGTACATGCCGACGCCCACCGCGTCCGGGTAGCTGACCGCGCCCTTGTCGCCGCGTACGGCCAGGGAGAGGTCCTGCTCGACGACCGTGTACTCGGCGCGGATGCGCCGCGCCTCACGGATGTACGGGGCCTGGGCCAGACCGCTGTGCGTGACGTCGCCACCGGTGCTGATGCCGCCGGTGCCGGTGACGTCACCACGCAGACGCAGCCCGGGGAAGCCGGTCCCGCCGTCGGCGCGCGGTGCTTCGGTCTGCAGCCAGTAGAGCACCGACAGGGAGAGCTCGCGGGCCGCCGCGATGTGGTGGGCGGGGTCGGGCGCGTCGATCAGCGGATGCTCGAAATAGTCGATCATCGGCCAGTTGACCAGGCAGATGTCGCTGTCGTAGCTGCCCGGGAGGAAGTTGCGCCGCGCCGCGATCCGGCGGAACGTCCACAGGTTGCCGTCGCCCGGGCTCAGCCGTTGGTCGGCCATCACCAACCACGGGTCGTCGTCGGGGTTGGGGGTGAAGCTGCGCTCGGAGATCTCCAGCGTGCGCGGATTGGGGGATCGGAAGGAGAGCATCCGGTCCCCCCAGAACGGCGGCTGGTACGCCCGCCAGAAGTCGTACCGGGCCGGCCGGTCGATGGTGTGGTCACCGTCGACGTGGTCGACCGCGAAGCAGACCGAGAACGCCTGCATGTTCGTCGGCTGCGCCTCGTCCGGCGCGCTCGGCTCGCCGGTCTCGCCACGTGACTCGAAGCCGGTGACGTACTCGGTGCCGGTCAACGGCAGCAGTTCGCCGGTCTCGGTGGCGTCCAACACGTACGGTGCGACGACGTGCACCTGTTCGCCGGTGTCCCGGTGCGCCAGAGTCACCCCGGTCACCCGGTCGCCGTCGGTGTCGGCGGCCACCGGCAGGTACGGCTGGAGCAGCCGCAGCCGACCGGCGCCCCGGTACGGCGCGAGCATCGCCTCCAGCACCGCGACCGCGACCCGTGGCTCGTGACAGAGCCGGCTGACGTGTCCGGCCCCCGGGTTGAGCGTGGTGGCCTGTCGCGCCCGGTCGGTCAGCGGGTAGTAGGCGCGGTAGTAGTCCCGGATGCCGTCACGCAGCCTCCGGTAGCTGGCGGTGACACCGAACTGTTCGACCCAGGAGTGCTCGTCGGGCGGTACGGCCTGACTGGTGAGCTGGCCGCCGAGCCAGTCGAACTCCTCGGTGAGCACCACCGAACGGCCGGCGCGCAGCGCGGCGAGGGCTGCCGCGACGCCACCGAGTCCACCGCCGACGATCAGTACGTCGGCCTGCATGTCTGGCAAGAGCTGTCCTTTCACGGGGTCACCTTTGGGGGTGCGAGGGTGGCGCCGTCGACCGGTTGGCAGGGCACCAACCGCTGCGGCACCGTGTCCGGGTCCGCCTCCAGCAGCCCGGTCAGCACCTCGACGGACTGCCACCCCATCTCCCGGCGGGGGATGCGGAAGCCGGTGAAGTCGATGTCCGTGCTGGCCGGTCGGGTGGGGTCACCGAGCGCAAGGATGGACAGGTCACCCGGGATGTCCAGCCCACGTTCGCGGGCGAGTTGGGCGATGGCGACGCCGTCGGCGTACTCCTCCACCACCGCCGCGGTGACGCCTGCCGCGAGCAGGGCGTCGAGCAGTTCGGCGGGGGAGCGGTCGGTGGTCGGCAGGTGCCGGGGCGGGTGTCCGGCCTCGTCGAGCGCGGTCCGGAAGCCGCGCATCCGGTCGGCGTGCGACTCGGGGCCGGCGCCCTGGCCCAGGTACGCCAGCGCGGTGTGGCCCGCGGCCAGCGCGCGGCGTACCACGGTGGCGGTGGCGGTCGGGTAGTCGGCGCCGACGTACGGCACCGGCCCGCCCGCGTCGTCGCGGCGGCCGACCGAGACGAACGGCTGGCCCTCGGTGACCAGCCTGGTCAACTCGTCGCGGTCCAGCGATCGTCCGAGCAGGACGCAGCCGTCGGCCAGCCGGAGCCGGTTGTCGTCGTGGAAGATCCGCCGTCGGCCGCCCGACACCGGGGCGCTGGTGAGCAGCAGCAGGTCACAGCCGAGCCGCTCGGCGCACTCCTCGATGCCGACCAGGAACGGATGGTAGAAGTCGCCGGTGCCGGTCGGGAAGACCGGTTCGTAGGTGAACACGCCGAGGATGCGGTTGTGCCGGGCGGCGAGCCGGCGGGCGACCGGGTCGGCGACGTAACCGGTGGTGCGGATGGCGTGCAGGACCCGCTCCCGTGTCTCCGGGGCGATCCTGACGTTGCCGTCGTCGCGGCCGTTGAGCACCAGCGAGACGGTCGCCTGGCTGACGCCGGTCATACGGGCGATGTCGTGCTGGGTGACTCGCCTGCGCGAACCAGTCACGTTCCGTGTCCAATCGTTACCGGGGTAATACGCATTAGCGTCGGTGAGGTGAAATGGTGCGCCCACCCGAGGTTGCCGTCAAGACCCTGAGGCGAAGAAGTTCGGTTATCGAATGCCGCTCGATAATTCGTATTAGCACCTTGACGCTCGCCTGCGGACGCCGCCAGACTCGTCGATGACGACCCGGGTTTCCGGTCTGGCAGCCAGATCACTGACAGTGAAGCTGGGCGCGCCCTCGTCCGTGTCTCCCGAGCCGCCGCCGCATCGCCACCCACCACGCTCCGCGGTCGACGAGCGTCCTCTCACGATCGGAGAACCAGATGGCACACGCGTACCCGGATCCGCCCTTCGGTCGACCCACGGAGCTCAGCCGGCGCGGGCTGTTGCGCGGTGCGGCGCTGCTCGGCGCCGCCTCCGCCGCCGGTGGTGTCGGTGCCCTGCTGCCGGGTGCGCCAGCCCTGGCCGGGCCGGCCGGTTTTCCCAGCTACCGGTACGTTCGCGACGCGTTCGACCGCCCGCTGGCCTACAACCCCACCGGAGAGACGATCTTTCCCTGCGTACGCGGGGTCTACGACAAGATCAGCGGCGCCAAGGGCCGCTACTACCTCTACTACGCCCCACACGACGCACCCGGCGGGATCTGCCTCGCCTACGCCGACCGGCTGGAGGGCCCCTACACCGAGCACCCCGGCAACCCCGTCGTCGACCGGGTGCTACCGACCACGACGGTTAGCCACGTCTCGTCGCCGCACGTCGTCTGGAACGCCTCCAGCAGGGAGTTCTTCCTCTACTTCCACGGTGAGAACACCACCACCCGGGTGGCCCGCTCCCGAGACGGCATCAGCTTCACCGACGAGACGCCGATCCTGAGCACCCGGCTCGTGCCGAACACCACCGAGACGTCGTACGCCCGGGTGTTCGAGCACCGGGTGACCGGGCTGAACAACAAGTACGTGATGCTCTTCATGGGCTTCCACACTGTCCAGCCCGGCACCCGGAAGATCTTCTGGGGCTGGTCGCCGAACGGCTGGGACCAGTGGCAGTTCGCCCCGGAGCCGCTGATCTCACCGGCCGGTGACGGGCTCAGCGACATCTCCGCGCCGCATCTGCTCACCCGCAACGGCACCGCGTACGTCGTCTACCACGGCGGCGACGGGCGGATGCACCTCACCGAGGTCGGCAACGCCTTCGACCGGGAGGTGCACCTCGGGGTGTTCCACAGCCCGATCGCGTCCGACAACGGTCGGGTCGCGTCGCCCAGCTTCGGCACCGACGGCGGGGTGAGCTACATGATCTACGAGGCGGGTCCGCGCCTGGGTGCCAGGATCTGCGTCGCCCGGGCGGTCTGACCGCTCGTCACCCACCACCGGGTATCCGCCATCGACGACGCAGGCCCGCTAAATATGGATAAAATACGCGGATAGCGGATCGAGCGGGACTGGTCGGCGAGGAGGCTCGGGGACGATGGCAACGGAACAGGGTCGCCACAGTGGTGTGCCCGTGCCGGCGGCCCTGGCCGGCTGACCTGACCCGCCGTCCGTGCTGACGCGCGCCGGGTTCCCTCGTGGGCTCGGGGACAGCCGGAGCACGAGTTCGGCAACCGTCCTGGAACTGCTGTTCGACATCGTCTACGTCTTCGCGCTCGCCCGCCTCGCCGGGCGGGTCGCGGACGACCTGACCATCGTCCGACACACGCTGCTGTCCGAGGCGGGCCAGACCGTCCTGTTCTTCACCGCGATGTGGATGATCTGGTCGCTCAACGCCCTGCTGTCGAGCACCTACGACCCGCGGCGTCCCGATCTGCAGGCCGTCCTGCTGGCGACGATGTTCGGCACGCTGGTGCTGGCTGTCACGTTGCCACAGGCATTCGGCCAACGCGGCGTAATTTTCGCCTGCACCTACGTCGTCATCCAGGTCGGCCGACCGATCTTCCTGGTGTTCGCCCTGCGGGGCCACCCGGGTCACGCGTTCGCGCTGCGGGTGCTGACCTGGCACACGGCGTCCGGCGTGCTCTGGATCAGTGGCGGCATCAGCGGTGGCCTCGGTCGGGGCATCTTCTGGACCCTCGCCCTCGCCATCGAGTTGGTCGGCGCGGCCACCGACTGGCCCCTGCCCTGGCTTCGCAGCAGAGGGCTCGGCCGCATCGGGGTGACCGTCTCCCAGGAGCATCTCGCCGAGCGGTACAACCAGTTCTTCATGATTGCTCTCGCCGAGGTGGTGCTCGAAGCTGGCGCGGCGGTCAGCTTTCCGGGCTTCACCACCGGGGGGACCATCACCCTCGTCGCCGCGTTCGTGACGGTCGTGGCGTTCTGGCGGATCTACTTCTACCACGTCGGGTCCGGTCGTGCCCCGACCGCGAGCGGGCAGGGGGTCCAGCTGTCCCGGTGGGCGAGCTACAGCCTGCTGTTGATCGTCGGTGGCATCATCTGCACCGCCGTCGGCTTCGGGCAGATCATCGAAGATCCGCATCCGCCGATCGACTGGGCCCTGGTGGCCATCGTCTTCGGCGGCCCGGTGCTGTTCCTGATCGGGCGGAGCTTCCTGGAACGGGAGAGCCGCAACGCACCGCGCTGCCGGGCGCTGTTCTTCGGCGCGACGGTGCTGGTCGTGGCGGCCCCGCCGATGGTGCTGGTCCCGCCAGTCGCCGTGGCTGCCGTCGCGGCGGTGATCCTGGCGGGCATCACCGTCTTCGACCAGCGAGCCCACCAGCGCGGGCGTGGGCCGGAGACCAACCCGACGCTGTGACGAACCATTGCGGGCCGTCGACCGTCCCGCGTATGGTCGTCGGCACGCCGTCGAGCTGGAAGGAGGTCAGAACAATGTCCGATGTTCTGCGCCCCCTCCGCGCTCCGGCGTCCGCGCGGATCTGACCCGGGGCGCTCGCTTCCCGGAGGCCCAGCCATGACCGATCTCGTCATCCGTCCGCTCGTCGCGGGCGAGGAAAACCTGTTCGACTCCATGCCCGATCCGCTGCCCCAACTCCGCCAGGTCCCCTACGCCGACGGAGTCGCCGGCGGCGGCTACCGTCCCGAGACCACCTGGGTCGCACTGCGCGCCGACCGGGTGGTCGGCCGGGCCGCCTGGCTGCTCCCGCCGGGCGCGATCGGCGCCCCCTGGCTGGACCGGTTCGACCTGGACGCCGAGCCGGAGGTGGGCGCCGCGCTGCTGCGCGCCGCCCACGAGGCACTCGGCGGTCCCGGTCTGTACTACGCCGCCCTGCCGGCGCACTGGCGGCGTCGACCCGAGGTGCTGGCCGTGGTGCGGGCACCGATGGCCGCCGCCCAGCTCGCCGGGCTGGTCGAGCGGGGGGAACGGATCCGGTGCTCCTGGACGGGCACACCCCTGCCGGCGTCCTCCGGGCGGTACGCCTTCCGAGCGCCGGTCGACGCGGCGGAGATCAACGCCATGGTCGCCCGGATCGCCGAGCCCGACGTGCTGACCGGCGTCGAGACCGCACGAGCGGTCGGCGGCGTCGACCTGGCGACCGACCCCCTCGGTTGGTTGGGGGATGCGGTGCAGGGGTGGCGGGTCGCGCTGGAGGCCGGCCGGCCGGTGGGCCTGCTCGGCACCGCCGGAGACGCCTGCTACCCGCTGCTCGCCTATCTCGGCCTGCTCGACGAGGCGGCCCGGCCCGACCTGCTGGCCGAGGCGGTCCGGGTGCTTGTCGCCGGAGGTGCCCGGGAGGTCATCGCCGACGTCGAGGCGCACCGGGTGGCGGTCCTGGCGGAGCTGGAACGGACCGGATTCCGGCAGTTGCGTACCCGGGTGACCTTCGCACCGCCGAACTCCCCGGAATAGCCGAGCGGGGTGCGCCCTGTCACCGGGGCGCACCCCTCGGCCGGCGTCGGCCGCCGTCAGTGCCACCATCTGCCCATGCCGGAGATCATCGCGTTCGTCGTCGTCGGCGGATCGGCGCTGGTCGTGGCGGCCGTCGCCGGGCTCTGGCTCTGGCCGGTGCGTCGTCCTGGCCGCCGCCTCGCGCCCGCGCAACCACTCGACTTCGACACCGCCGTCCGTGCCGCCGAGGCCCACGTCGCGAACGAGACCACGGACCCGGAGGTCCGGCCGGAGTCGCGAAGCCGCCTGCTCAGCCACGGCTCCCGTACCGACCGGGCCGTCCTGCTGCTGCACGGATACACCCTCGCGCCGGAGCAGTACGACGAACTGGCCCAGGAGTTCTTCGACAGTGGCTACAACGTCTGGGTGCCACGGGCCCCGCAGCACGGGACCGTCGACCGGCAGGCCCACCACCGGGTCGAGGCCGAGGAGCTGACGACGTACGCCGCGCAGGCCTGGGCGATCGCGGCGGCCCTGGGCGACGAGGTGGGCGTCGTGGGGATCTCCGGCGGTGCCGTGCTCGCCACCTGGCTGGCCCAGGTGCCCGGCGCCGCCGTACGCCGCCTGCTGGTGCTGTCGCCGTTCTTCGGTCCGAATCCGCGACAGGCGCCGGCCTACGCGGTCAGACCCCTCATCCTGCTGTACGGGCGTCGCGTCCTCCGGGACCGGGTCACGTCGCGCGGGTACTCCCTCGCCGCCGTCACCCAGTACCTGTCGATCGCCCGCACCCTGCCGCGCCCGCCTCGACGCACCGGCCTGCGAAGCGTGGCGGTGGTGGTCAGCCCGCTCGACGGCGTGGTGGACCTCGAAGCGGCAGTCGACGTGCCACGCCGCATCGCCGACGCGAACGCGATACCGCTGCGGGTCTGCACCCTGCCCGAAGCGCTGGGCGTCGAACACAACACCCTCAACCTCGGCACCGACGGCGACGAGTGGCGGCGGCGGTACGTCGCGCTGTACGAGGGTGAAACTGCGCCGACATCCGGACTCGCCGGCAGGACCAGCGCCGGCCAGTGACCGTCGACGACGCCGTGGCGGCAGGTGAAACCCCGCCCCCACGGCGTCGGTCGGTCAGACCCGGACGGTCTGTCGGCGCTGCCGCCAGGCGAGGCTCGCGGCTTGCAGAACGAAGAAGACACCGCCGGCCGCGGTGTAGACGACCAGCATGCTGAGGCTCGGCTCGGCGCCGAGGGCGGCGGGCAGGTAGGTCGCGCCGGCGATGACCGAGAGCGCGCCGGCGATCAGCATCGGCCACTGGCGGCCGAGTTCGGGGCTGTTGCGGCGGATGGCGACGGTGAACTGGGCCACGCCGGAGACGATCGCCCAGACGCCGAAGGTGAAGAGCACGGCGCCGATCCCGCTGCTCGCCGCCAGCCCCAGGGCGAGTGCCGCCAGCGCGCTGAGCGTGGTGTTGAAGATCTGCAGCGTGCGGGCCGGGGTGCCCGGGTCCTCGCGCGCGTCGAGCAGCGAGGCCACCACGTCGATGAGTGGATACGCGATCAGGAGGACCACGGTGATGGCGGTGAGCGAGTCGCTGACGGTCGAGAATCCGGCGGCCCAGGCGATCGCCACGAGGCCACGGACGAGGTAGATGCGAAAGAGGGGAGACATCCGAGTGTCAGCTTTCTGCCGGTCGAGTCGATGACCCGGACAACTGTTCCGGCCGTGCCGCTCGGCCGCCCCAGGGAGACACCCTGGCCGAGGCACTGGCCTCCGACCGACCTGGCTCCGCCGGCGGCCAGGGCGCAGGCCAGGGGTTCTCCCTGGGGCGACCGGTCGGTTCGACGCGCGACGGTGAACACCGGGCGCGAACGGCGTCCGCCGCAACCGAGGAGTGAAGATCGTGGATTTCAAGCTCGAGGTCGTCGTCCTGCCGGTCTCGGACGTGGACCGGGCCCGGGACTTCTACCAGAAGGTCGGCTTCCGGCAGGACGTCGACTACGTCGCACCGGACGGCTACCGCGTCGTGCACTTCACCCCGCCCGGCTCGGCGTCTTCGATCATCATCGGTGACGGGGTGTCCGACGCCGCGCCGGGATCGGTGCAGGGCATCCACCTGGTCGTGGACGACGTGGTCGCCGCCCGCGCGGAACTGGTCGCCCGTGGGATCGAGGTGAGCGAGGTCTTCCACGACTCCGGGGGCGTGTTCCACCACGCCGGCACGCGCGACCGGGTGACCGGCCCGCAGCCGGAGCGACTGTCGTACAGCTCGTTCGCGTCGTTCAGCGACCCGGACGGCAACGGCTTCGTCCTCCAGGAGGTCACCGTGCGGCAACCAGGTCGGATCGCCCACGTCGTCTACGGCTCGGTGCCCGAGGTGGAGCAGGCCCTGCGCGACGCCGCTGCGGCGCACGGCCGGCACGAGGCGGAACTCGGTCACGAGGACGCGGACTGGCCGATCTGGTACGCCGACTACATGGCCCGGACCGCCGGTCTGGGCGCCTGATCTCCAGGCGGTCCCTCGCGCACGAGACGCGCGGGGGACCGCCCTTGAACTGGCCGGACCCGGGATCGGTGATCTCACTCGGTGTACCCTCCGCCGGGGAGGATGACGTGCCGAGTTACACCGAGGGTTCCGCGCTGCGGGGACGCCGACGCGAGCGGGACACGCTCGACCGACTCCTGCGCGACGTCCGCGCCGGGCACAGCCGGGTGCTGGTGCTCCGCGGCGAGGCCGGTGCCGGTAAGAGCGCACTCCTGGACTACCTCAGCGAGCAGGCGTCGGCCGGTCGGGTGACCCGGGCCGCCGGGGTGGAGCCGGAGTCCGAGATCGCGTACTCGGCGCTCCAGCAACTCTGCGCGCCGCTCCTCGGTCACCTCGACAGGTTGCCGGAGCCACAACGGCTCGCCCTCGCCACCGCTTTCGGGCTGAGCCCCGGCGAGCCGCCGGAAGGGCTGCTCATCGGTCTCGCCGTCCTCGGGCTGCTCGCCGAGGCCGCGGCGGAACAGCCACTGGTCTGCATCGTGGACGACGTGCAGTGGATGGACCGCATGTCGGAGGTCATCCTCACCTTTGTCGCCCGCCGACTGGACGAGGAGTCGATCGCGCTGGTCTTCGCCTCCCGCAGCCCGGGGGACGAGCAGATCCTCGGCAGCCTGCCGGAGCTGCGGGTCGACGGGTTGCCGGCCGCGGAGGCGCGGGCACTGCTGGATTCGGTGCTACCCGGGCCGGTCGACGACCGGGTCCGCGACCGGATCGTCGCCGAGACGCGCGGCAACCCGCTCGCCCTGCTCGAGTTGCCACGCGGCCTGACACCGGCGGAGCTGGCGTTCGGGTTCGGCGGACAGGCCGCAGCACCCCTGGCGAGCCGGATGGAGGAGGGCTTCCGGCGGCGCATCACCGCGCTTCCGGCGGACACCCGCCAACTCCTGCTCGCCGCGGCGGTCGAGCCGGTCGGCGACGTGACGCTGCTGTGGCGCGCGGTGGCGCGGTTGGGGGTCGGGCCTGACGCCGCCGCGCCGGCCGAGGCCGCCGGACTGGTCGAGTTCGGGGCGAGGGTGCGGTTCCGGCACCCGCTGGTGCGTTCGGCTGCCTGGCGGTTGGCCGAGGCCGACGAGCTGCGTGAGGTGCACCGTGTGCTCGCCGAGGCGACCGATCCGGATCAGGATCCCGACCGCCGGGCCTGGCACCGGGCCCACGCCGCCGTCGGCCCGGACGAGGAGGTGGCCGGTGAACTGGAGTGTTCGGCCGGTCGGGCGCTCGCCCGGGGCGGTCGGTCCGCCGCCGCGTCCTTCCTCGAGCGCGCCGTCGAGCTCACCCCGGACCCGACGTCGCGTGCCGTACGCGCCCTGGGCGCCGCACGGGCTCGATTCGACGCGGGAGAGCTGAATCAGGTTCCGGACCTGCTGGCGGCCGCCGAGTTGGGTCCACTCGAACCGTTGCAGCGGGCCGGGGTGGAGCGTCTGCGGGCCCAGGTCGCGTTCGCGCTCAATCCCGGACGAGCCGCCGGCCCGCCGCTGCTCGCTGCCGCCGGCCGTCTCCGGGAGCTGGATCGCGCCTCGGCGCGCACCACGTACCTCTCGGCGGTGGGTGCCGCCGTACACGCGGGCCGGCTCGCCGGCGGCGACCTGCGCCGGGCGGCCGAGGCGGCCCGCGGCGTGCCGGCCGGCGACGAGCCGGCCGGCCTGTTCCTGACCGGCCTCACGGCATGGACCCTCGACGGGTACGCGCACGCCGTGCCGTATCTCCGCCGGGCTCTCGAAACGATGACGGTGGACGAGAACCTGCACCTGCTCTGGCTGGCCGGGCCGGTCGCGCACGAGGTGTGGGACGACGCCGCCTGGTTCCGGCTCACCGAGCGGGCGGTCGGCTTCGCCCGGGCCACCGGTGCGCTGTCGCTGCTGCCCACAGCGTTGGCGTTCCGCTCCGGCGCACTGGTGTTCGCGGGTCGGTTCGTCGACGCGGCCGGTCTGCTCGACGAGGCCGATGCCCTCGGTCAGGGCACCGGGATGGCCATGCATCCGTCCGCCTCGCTCACCCTGGCCGCCCACCGCGGCCGGGAGCTGCCCGCGATGGAGCTGATCGACGCCACCGTCAAGGACGCCGACGCGCGTGGCGAGGGTCGCCTGCTCGGCCTGGCCGGCTACGCCAGAGCGGTGCTGGCGAACGGGCTCGGGCAGTACCCGGCCGCGCTGGACGCCGCGCGTCAGGCGACCGAGTACGTGGACCTTGCCGTGTTCAACTGGACACTGGGTGAGCTGATCGAGGCCGCCGTACGCGCCGGAGAGACCGAGGTGGCCGCCGAGGCACGGGAGCGCCTCGCGGAGCGTACCGGCGCGGCCGGCACGAGCTGGGCGCTCGGCGTGCAGTCCCTCGCCGACGCCCTGACCGCAACGTCGGGGAGGGCCGAGGACCGGTACCGGGAGGCGGTCGAGCGGTTGACCGGCGGCCAGCTCGGTGTGCAACTGGCCAGGGCCCGCCTGCTGTACGGCGAGTGGCTGCGCCGGGAGAACCGCCGCACCGACGCCCGGGTCCAGCTGCGTGCCGCGCACGAGGCATTCGCCACCATGGGGGCGGAGGGCTTCGCCGAGCGGGCGAGCCGGGAACTGCTCGCCACCGGCGAGACCGTCCGCAGGCGGACCCTCGGCGAGCCGGTCGAGCTCACCCCGCAGGAGGCGCAGATCGCCCGACTCGCGGTAGCGGGGCAGACCAACCCGGAGATCGGTGCCGCGCTGTTCCTCAGCCCGCGTACCGTCGAGTGGCACCTGCGCAAAGTGTTCACCAAGCTCGGCATCGGGTCGCGCCGTGAGCTGGCGGCGGCCCTGCGCGACCGCTGACCGCAGGCCGCTCACCTAGTGACTGAGCACGACCTTGCCCGACAGGCGGCCGGCGGCGTGGCGGCGGTGCACCTCGACGATCTCGGTCATCGGGAGGCGCTCGCTGACGCCCGGTGAGATCCCGTCGGCATCCACCCGGCGGGCGATCTCGTTGAGGTGGGCGGGATCCCAGCGGACGGTCATGACCATCGCGCGCACCGCGTGGCGGCGGTCCGTCGCCGGGGACGAGGTGATCGAGACCAGACGGCCCCCCGGCTGAACGAGGGCGACGAGCCGACTCAAGCCGGACCCGTCGACGGGTGCCGTGTTGAACACCGCGTCGACCGGCTCGGTCAGCCGGTCGACCGTGTAGTCCAGGATCTGGTCGGGACCGGCCGACTGGGCTGCCGTGATGCTGGCCGGACCTGCCACGCCCACGACGGTGGCCCCAGCCAGCTTGGCGAACTGCACGGCCAACCGACCGACGCCACCGCCCGCGCCGTTGACCAGGATGCGCTGGCCGGGCCGGACCCGCAGGTGGTCGTGGATGCCCTGCCAGGCGGTGAGCCCGGCGATCGGAAGGGCGGCGGCGTCGGCGAGCGGGATGCGCGTCGGCGCGGGAACCACAGTCGCCGCCGGAGCGAGGGTGAACTCCCCGGTGGCGCCGTCCGCCGGTCGCGGCAGGGCCGCGATGACCCGGTCGCCGACCGCGTGGCTGGTGACACCCGGGCCGAGTTCGACGATCGTGCCGGCGACGTCGGTGCCAGGGATGTGCGGCATCCGGACGGGATGGGAGTGGTGCAGGACTCCGGCTCGGATGACGGCGTCCGCCGGGTTGAACGACGTACCGGCGACCTTGATCAGGACCTCGCCAGGTCCGGGGACGGGCACCGGTGCCTCCTCGTAGCGGAGCACCTCCGGTCCGCCGTACTCGTGCATTCGGATGGCGTGCATGTCTTCCTCCATGGGGGTTTGCGGCAGAAGGACGGCCCGCGGCCACGACCCCGGCTACGGGTTCGTGGCCGCGGGCCCGCGGGCGGGTCAGCCGGTGACGAGCTTCTGGGCGTACTCCGGGTTGGTGTAGTCACGCCAGGCGGCGATCTTGCCGTCCCGGATCTCGTAGATCGCCATGTTCATCACCGGGGCGACCGGTCGGCCCGGCAGGCCGAGACCGTGGACCTGTTCGGCGATCACGACGTCGCCGTCGACCGCCTGGTGCACGGTCGCGAAACGGATCTCCGCGAACGTCCCGAAGACGCCACGCCACACCTCCACGACCGCGTCCCGACCGTGCACCGGCTGGTCGCCGTACGCGTGGAACACGACCTCGGGGTGCAGGTAGGGAACGAGGCGGTCCGCGTCCTTGGTGTTGAACGCCTCGACGAACTCACGAACCAGGGTGTCGTTGCCCTGTGCCATGTCGGGTCCCTTCACTTGGTGGGCTGGGTGGCGGCGTTGAGCACCGGCGGGGCGTAGCCGGCCGGCTTGTCACCGATGCCGAGGCCGGGGCTCACCACCCAGGACTGGTACTGCGGGGTGAACATGCCGTACGGCAGCCCGAGGTTCGGGGCGCTGGCCTCGTCGAGCCGGCGACGGGCGTCGGCCGGGATCTCGAAGTCGAGCGCCTCGAAGTTGCCGCCGACCTGCTCGGCGCTGCTCGCCCCGATGATCACCGAGCCGACGGCGGGCTGGGTGACCACCCAGTTGATCGCGACCTGCGCCATGCTGCGACCCAGGTCGGCGGCCACGTCCTCCAGCGCCTCGATGACCTTCCAGTCGTTGGGGCTGATCTCCCGACCCGCGGCGTTGGGGGTGGTCAACCGTCCGGTCCCGCTCAGGCCCTCGCTGGTGCGTCGGTACTTGCCGCTGAGCAGGCCGCCGCCGATCGGGCTGAACGCCGTGATGCCCAAGCCCAGGGTCTGGGCCATCGCCACGTACTCCGCCTCGATGTCCCGCATGACCAGGGAGTACGGCAGCTGCAGATTGATCATCGGGGCCAGACCGTGCGCCTCGGCGTAGCTCTGCGCCCGGGCCGCGTACCAGGCCGGCACGTCGGAGAGCCCGGCGTACCGGATCTTGCCGGAGCGCACCAGGTCGTCGAGGGTGTGCACGACCTCCTCGACCGGCGTGATCCGGTCCCAGGTGTGCAGCAGGTACAGGTCGATGTAGTCGGTGCCGAGCCGGCGCAGCGACGCCTCGACGGCCCGCATGACGTGCTTGCGTCCGTTGCCGCTGGCGTTCGGGTCGCTCGGGTCGACGGTGTTGGTGGCCTTGGTGGTGAGCACGAGCCGCTCGCGGACGCCGGCCTGGTCGATCAGGCGGCCCAGGATCTTCTCGCTCTCCCCGGCGGTGTAGAAGTCCGCCGTGTCGATGAAGTTCCCGCCCGCCTCCAGATACCGGCGGAAGATCGGCTCGGCCTCCTCCTCGGTCTTGCCGTACGCGGCGTGGAAACCGTCGACGCCGAAGTTCATCGTGCCCAACGCCAGCCGGCTCACCCGCAGACCGGACCGCCCGAGCAGGTAGTAGTGGTTCATCGTGGTGCCCTCCCGATCGTGGTGTCGGCCCGCAGCGGGCCGCGCGTTGCCGACTTTTGCTCGACAAAAATGGACCCGCAAGTCCAAAGCTTGGGCTAAGGTGGTGCCATGACACGCCTGTTGACCCGCAAGGGCGCAGCGACCCGCGCGCGGATCGTGGCTGGCGCGGCCGCCGAGATCCGCGAGCGCGGCGTCGACGACGTGCGCCTTGAGGACGTGATGGCTCAGACCGGCACCAGCAAGGGCCAGCTCTTCCACTACTTCCCCGACGGCAAGGAGGAATTGCTGCTCGCGGTGGCCCAGCACGAGGCCGACCAGGTGCTCACCGACCAGGAGCCGATGCTGAGCAACCTGACGTCCTGGCCGGCCTGGCTGGCGTGGCGCGACCGGCTCATCGAGCGTTACCTCGCGCAGGGGGTGAAGTGCCCGCTCAACGGTCTGCTCGGTCAGACCGGCCGGCGGGCGCCCGGCGCGCAGGCGATCGTGACCGGGCTCATGTGGCGCTGGCAGGCGGCGATCACCGAGGGCATCCGACAGATGCAGGCGACCGGGGACATCGCCCCGGACGTGGACGCCGAGCGCGCCTCGGCGGCGCTGCTGGCCGGCATCCAGGGGGGCGTACTGCTGCTGCTCTCCACCGGGAAGATCGATCACCTCGAGGCCGCCCTCGACCTCACCATCGAACGCCTGCAAGCGAGCGCCCGCACCGCCTGACGGCCCGGTCGGCGGCGGCCCGGAGCGCGATCGCTCCGGGCCGCCGACCTCAGCTGTGCTCAGGCGGTGACGCAGCGGTAGTTCGCCGCCGCCTTCGGGTCGCCGTGACCCGTGAAGCGGGCCACCTGCGGGTACCGACAGGCGTTGCGGGTGACGCTGCCGTCGGCGCTCGACGTGGCGAGGGTGGCCGGAGCCTGGCCCTTCTCCACCCAGTTGACCAGTGCGTCCAGCTCACCGGTCGGCTGGGGGCCGGGGCCGCCGCCGCAGTGGGCCACGCCGGGCAGCAGGAACAGCCGGTAGAAGTCGTCGACCCGGCGGTTGCCGCCGGACACCCGGTTGACCCGCTCGCGGTAGTCGACGGTGCCCTGGGTGGGCACCAGTTGATCGGCCTGGCCGTGCCAGCTGAGCAGCTTCCCGCCGGCCCGGGCGAACGCGGACAGGTCGGGATCGTCGGTGCCGATGACGTCGTTGTAGCGCTGCTGGGACTCCCGGAAAATCTGCGCGAACCGCTGGTAGGTCAGCTTCGTGGTGTCGAACGAGGGATCCCGCTGCACGAAGTACTTGACCCAGGTGTCGGCGACGGTGAACGGCTCGCCCGCTTTCGCCAACCAGTCGAAGGTCGCGCCCTTGTTCGGGCCGTACCAGAGCTTCTCACCGGTGGGGGAGACCGGTCCGGCCCAGATCTTGCGGACCGCGTCGGCGGTGGCGGCGGAGATCGTGATCTCCTTGCCCTCGCAGACGACAGTGGTGCCGATCAGCCGCCGGGCGTCCCAGTGGCAGTCCTGCGGGTTGTCGATGATGCCGTCGGCGACCCCGTCGAGAGTGTCGCAGGCCTTGGTCGCCGCGGTGTTGAACGCCTCAAGCTCACACTGGGTGGGCTGGACCTTTTCCTCGTTGAAGACGACCTGCGGCCACAGCGTCGCGACCGCGAACCGGTCCCAGTTGACCGCCGGCGCGTCGGCCAGGATGCCCTGGAAGTCGTTGGGGTGGTCCTGGGCCTCCAGGTAGCCCTGGCGGCCGCCGGTCGAGCAACCGTTCCAGTACGCGTAGCGCACCGGGGTGCCGTAGAACCTCTTGGCGACGTCCTTGCCGACGACGGCCATGTCGTGCAGCGAGCGGGAGGCGAAGTTCTTCAGCAGAGGTTTGTTGACAGTGCCGGCCGGGGTGAGCGCCCAGCCGCTGACGTCGGCCGGATTCTGGCCGATACCGGCGTCGGTGGCGGCGGCGACATAGCCGTTCTTCACCGCGCTCACCAGCGGGGCGCCGAAGTCACCGGCGAGGTAGGCGCTGCCCCCGGTGGCCTGGAACCGACCGGTCCACCGTCGCGCATCCTGCGGTAGCGAGATCTTGACCTGGACGTGGTCGTCGGCACCGGGGTGGGCCAGGGTGACAGTGATGTCGCACCAGGCAGGCACATCGGTGATCGGCGGCGGTGCGTCGAGCGGGGGTACGGCGGGGAACGTGACGGTTCCGCCTGCGTGCGCGACCGCCGTGACCGACTCGACCTTGGCGCCAGCGGGCGGGGCGACCGGCACGGCCGCACACCTCGTCGCGGAAACCGTGCCGCTGTCGCCCGCGTCGGCGGCCATCGGCAGCAGTACGGCCGACAGCGGTACGGCAGCCGCCATCAACATGATCAGTCGTCTTCTCATGCCTGTCACCCTCGCCCGGGCCGACGATTCTCACCCCAGGGAGACTCCCTGGGGTGAACCCTGGCCGTATGGAGCCGCTCTTCCTTTCGCCGCCACCTCACCTTCGGGCGGTACCGCGAGACCGGGACGCAGGAAAGGCGCGGAGATGAATGACGACGAGCACCGCCCACCGTTGGTGCTGCTGCACGGCCTCACGTTCGACCGGCGACAGTGGGATCCGGTCCGGCGTGCGCTTGCGGTGATCGATCCGGCCCGGCAGGTGCTCGCTCTCGACCTGCCCGGTCACGGCGATTCACCGAGGAGAGCCTCGTACCGGATGGCCGAGGTCGCCGAGGTCGTGCACGACCAGGTGACCGAGGCGGGTCTCGCCGAGCCGGTCGTGGTGGGGCACTCGGTGGGCGCGGTGGTCGCCACCACGTACGCGGCCCGCTACCCGGTCCGTGGCGTGGTGAACCTGGACCAGATCCTGCTGCCCGGCCCATTCGGTGCTGCCGTACGCCAGTCCGAGCCGACACTGCGTGGCCCGGACTGGCGGCGGGTGTGGGACGGCATGCTGGCCGGGATGGGCATCGAGTCGTTGCCGGCCGAGGCGCGTGAGATCGTGACGACCGCCACCGATCCCCGGCCGGATCTGTTGCTCGGTTACTGGGGCGAGATCCTGCGAGGATCTGACGAGGAGATCGCCGCCGCGCGGCACCGCGATCTGCGATCCATCGGCGAGCGGGCGATCCCCTACCGCTGGGTGACCTCGTCCGAGCCGCCGGCCCGCTACCTGGCCTGGCTGACCGGGGCCCTGCCGGAGGTTGAGGTGACCCTGCTGCCCGGCAGCCACTTCCCGCACCTGGCCGAGCCGGCGACGATCGCCCGGCTGGTGGCGACCGGCTGAGAGCGGTCGGTCGAGCACGTCGGCGGGAACGACGGCAGCGGAGGCTGCCCCCGGCCGGCGAGTTATTCTTGCGCCCGAGTTGCCGGAGATCGGAGCAGGCGTGGCAGGTGACGACGACATCTCCGGGTGAGCACCCGGACCGGCCGCCGACAGGCGTGTGATCACGCCGCCGTCGCCGCGGCCCTCGTCGTCATGCCCTGCTCCCGCCGGGTGCCCGTGCGCGGCCCCGGATCATCGTTCTCCGAGGTTCCCCATGTCTGTTCGACCTGCTCTGATCGCCCATGACCTCGTACGGGTCCACGGCGACCGTCGGGTGCTCGACGGCGTCTCGCTGACCGCCGCGCCCGGCCACCGGATCGGCCTGATCGGTGAGAACGGCACCGGCAAGACGACCCTGCTGCGGGTCCTGGCCGGCGTCGACGTACCCGATTCCGGCGGCGTCACGCGCCCACCGGACGTCGGCTTCCTGCACCAGGAGCTGCCCTTCCGTCCATCCACGACCATCGCCGCGGTCCTCGAGGACGCGCTGCACGAGGCCCGTGCCGACCTCGCCGAGCTGGACCGGATCGGCACCGCGCTCGCCGATTCGCCCCAGGGCACCGAGCAGCACGACCGGCTGCTGGCCGCGTACGGCGAGGTTCTGGAGCGGGCGCAGGACCGTGACGCCTGGGACGCCGACCGGCGCGCCCGGACGGTCCTCGACGGGCTCGGCCTCGGCGGCCTGCCCCACGACCGGACGCTGGGCGTCCTCTCCGGCGGTCAACGTGGCCGGCTCGCGCTCGCGGCGATGCTGATCCGCCGGCCGAGCGCGCTGCTGCTCGACGAGCCCACCAACCACCTCGACGACGCGGCGGCGGCGTTCTGCGAGGCACAACTCCGTGCCATGCCCGGGGTGGTCGTGGTGGCCAGTCACGACCGGGCCTTCCTGGACGCGGTCTGCACGGATCTCATCGACCTGGATCCGGCGGTCGACGGGCCGGTCCGCTTCGGCGGCGGCTACACCGCGTACCTGACGGCGAAGCGCGCCGAGGCGCAACGGTGGCGTCGGCGCTACGAGGACGAGCAGGCGCTCCTTGTCGACCTGCGCGAGGCCGCGGCCGTGACCGGGCATCAGGTCGCCCACGGCCGTGGCCCACGCGACAGCGAGAAGATGGGGTACGGGCACACCGCCGGGCGCGTCCAGAACCAGATCTCCCGTCGTGTCCGCGACGCCGCCCGCCGACTGGAGACGATCGAGCGCGACCCCGTACCCGTGCCGTCGGAGCCGTTGCGCTTCCACGCGCCCATGCTCGCCACCGGTGACGGCGGCGAGGTCATCGTCACGGCGGACCGGCTGGAGGTTCCCGGCCGACTGCGGGTGGCACACCTGGAGATCAAGGCCCGCGACCGGCTTCTGGTGACCGGCCCCAACGGCGCGGGCAAGTCCACTCTGCTCGCCGTGCTCGTCGGCCATCTGACCGGTGCCGGAGCGCTCTGGCGACGACCGGGTCTGCGGGTCGGCCTGCTCGCCCAGGACAGCGTCTTCGCGGATGCGCGGCGGACGGCCCGGCAGGTCTTCGACGCGGCCGTCGGCGCGGAGCGGGCCGAGGTCGTACCGCTGTCGTCCCTCGGACTGCTCGCCCCGGCGGACCTCGGCCGCCCGGTGGCCGATCTGTCGGTCGGGCAGCGCCGTCGGCTCGCTCTCGCGGTGCTCGTCGCCGACCCGCCGGAGCTGCTCCTGCTCGATGAGCCCACCAACCACCTCTCGCCGACCCTCTGCGACGAGTTGGAGGAGGCCCTGGGCGTCGGCCCAGGCGCCATTGTCGTCGCCAGCCACGACCGCAGACTCCGCTCCCGCTGGCCCGGCCGGGAGCTGGCCCTGCCTCCCAACCCGCCCCCGCCCACCTCGCCCTCGCCTCGGTGATCAAGAGGTTTGCGTCATCCCGTCCGGTGTGTCGGGACGCAAACCTCTTGATCACCGGTATCCGCGGGCAGGGCGGCGGGTGGGGTTGGAAACGTTTTCGTAACGGGGGGTTGACCTCTCCGGCATTCGCGGAGCAGACTCCCGGAAACGTTTACAGCTATCGGGTGGAGGTGCCGGACGTGGGTCGTAAACGTTTACAGGAACCGGCTGACGGCCGGCCCACGGTGCACACCGTCGCCGCCCGCGCCGGCGTGTCCATCGCGTCCGCCTCGCGGGTGCTCAACGGCGTCGGCGGCAGCCCCGAGACGGTCCGCAAGGTCCGCGAGGCGGCGGCCGAGGTGGGCTACGTGCCCAACGCGATCGCCCGTTCGCTGCAGTCGCAGCGCACCGGCCTGATCGCGCTCGCCGTCGAGGACATCGGCAACCCGGTGTACGTCGAGATGATGCGCGCCATCGAGGCCGTGGTCGCGTCGTCCGGGCGGCAACTGCTGGTGCACGCCACCGGCGGGCGGATCGACAACGAGACCGCCCTGCTGCGGCGGCTGGCCAACCGCTACGTGGACGGGATGATCGTCTCGCCGATCCGCGTCACCGACGACCACCTGACCGCGCTGGTGGACAGCCCGGTGCCGGTGGTGGTCGTCGGACAGCTCGGCGCGGACGCTCCGATCGACAACGTGCGTACCGACTCTCGGCAGGGCGTGGCGCTGGCCGTGGAGCATCTCGTCGCCACCGGCCGACGTCGCATCGGCTTCGTCAACGGTCCGCTCGACACCGTCCCGGGTGCCGCGCGCGACGCCGGATTCCGGGCCGCGGTGGCCCGACACGGCATCGCGCTCGACGAGGAGCTGGTCGAGGTCGGCGACTTCCAGTACGCGGCCGGCCGGGCGGCCACCGAACGCCTTCTCGCCCGCACCGACCCGGACGCCCTGGTCTGCGCCAACGACCTGATCGCGGTCGGTGCGCTGCACGCGCTGCTGGCTGCCGGTCGCCGCGTACCGCAGGACGTGGCCGTGGTCGGCATGGACGACACCGAACTGGCCCGGATGATGTTCCCCCAGCTCTCCAGCGTCTCGCTCGGTTCGGCCGAGCGAGGTCGCCGCGCCGCCGAACTGCTTTTGCAGCGCATGGCCGACGCGACCCTGCCGCCCCGTCGCGAGCAGGTGCCGCCGAGCCTCACCGTCCGGGCGTCCAGCGCCGCGACGCTGCCGGCACCACGCTCCGCCGCGCCGGGCGCCCCACCGACCACCCACCCGTCCAGCGAAGGGGTGACCGCATGACCACCCTGACCGAACGGCCGGACGTCGAGCGGGCCGAGCCGGCCCGCCGGCCGAACCGGTTCCGGTCCGATCGCACCACCATCTACCTGCTGCTCCTGCCGTCACTGCTGCCGATCCTGGTGCTGTCGGTGTTTCCACTGCTGCGCGGCATCTATCTCGGCTTCACCGACGCCCGGGCCGGGCGCAACGTCGAGGTCAGCTTCACCGGCCTCGCCAACTACCGCGAACTGCTCGGCGACGAGCTGTTCTGGAACTCGTTCAAGATCGGCCTGCTCTGGGCGGTCGGGGTGACAGTCCTGCAGTTCCTGCTCGCCCTCGGGTTGGCCCTGCTGCTCAACCAGCAGTTGCGGTTCCGCGGGGTGGCCAGGGTCCTGGCCGTCGTGCCGTGGGCGATGCCGCCGGTCGTGGTCGGCATCCTCTGGAAGCTCGTCTACCACCCCGACGCCGGCCTGATCAACGAGTTCTTCCACCGCGTCGGCGCCGACGGGCTGCGCACCAACTGGCTCGGCGACTTCAGCACCGCACTGCCCGCGGTGATCATCGTCGGGGTCTGGGCGGGCATGCCGCAGACCACCGTCGTCCTGCTCGCCGGTCTGCAGGGGGTGGGTCGTGAGCTGCACGAGGCGGCAGCTGTGGACGGGGCCAGCACCTGGCACCGGTTCCGGCACGTCACGCTGCCCGCCCTGGCACCGGTGATCGTGGCGATCACCTCGCTGGACTTCATCTGGAACTTCAACTCGTTCGGTCTGGTCTACGTGCTGACCGCCGGCGGGCCCGGCGGCAAGACGATGCTGCCGATGCTCTTCGCCTACGAGGAGGCGTTCCGCTACGGCAACTACGGCTACGCCGCCGCGCTCGGCAACGTGATGGTCGTCCTCATCATCGCGCTGCTGGCCGTCTATCTCCGTCGTCGGCTCAGGGAGGCGAACTGACATGTTCGGAAAACCGAGCCGCACCAGCCGGACGTTGCAGTACCTCGCCCTCGCCGGCTACCTGATCTTCCTCGGGTTCCCGCTGGTCTGGTTGCTCTCCACGGCGTTCAAGCCGCCACGTGAGCTGGTCCGGCTGCACCCGACGTTGATCCCGGACAACCCGACGGTGCAGAACTTCGTGCAGGCCTTCACCGAGCAGGAGCTGGGTCGGGCGGCGCTCAACAGCCTCCAGGTCTCGCTCGCCTCGGCGGTGCTGACCGTGCTGGTCGCCATGCCGGCGTCGTACGCGCTGGCCCGGTTCCGCTCCAAGCTCGGCACCGCCGCGCTGGGCTGGGTGCTGCTGTCCCAGCTCTTCCCGTTCGTACTGCTGATCATCCCGATCTTCCTGGTGCTGCGGCAGGTCGGCCTGGCCAACACGCACGCCGGACTGGTGCTGATCTACGTGGTCTGGGCGTTGCCGTTCGCGCTGTGGATGCTGCAGGGCTTCGTCCGCAACATTCCCCGGGAGCTGGAGGAGGCCGCGTCGGTCGACGGGGCGAGCCGGGTGCAGGTCCTGCGGCGGGTGGTCTTCCCGCTGCTCGCCCCGGGCCTGGTCGCGACCGCGCTGTTCTCCTTCATCTCCGCCTGGAACGAGTTCTTCTTCGCGCTCGTGCTGATCAAGACCCCGGAGTTGGCCACCCTGCCGGTGGCGTTGGCCCGGTTCGTCGGCATCGAGGGCACCGCCCGGCTGGGACCACTGGCCGCCGGTTCACTGCTCGCCACACTGCCCAGCCTGATCTTCTTCGCGTTCATGCAGCGCCGGCTCTCGTCCGGGTCGCTCGCGGGCGCGGTCAAGGGCTGAGGCGTCCCCCCAACCACCACCAAGGAGGTAACCCCCCCATGCTCGGTACCCGATTCCGTCGGCTCGCCGCGGCCGCCGCGGTCGCGGTCGTCGGCCTCGGCGCGCTCACCGCGTGCGGTGACGGCGGCGACGAGGCCACGTCCGGCCCGGTCAAGCTGCGCTTCCTCAGCCTCGCCTGGCAGAAGGAGTCGCTGCAGGTCAACAAGGACCTGGTCGCCAAGTGGAACGCCGACCACCCGGACATCCAGGTCGAGTACGTCCAGGGTGACTGGAACTCGGTGCACGACCAGCTCCTCACGTCGTTCGAGGGGGGCGACGCGCCGGACATCGTGCACTACGAGGCGTCCTCGATCGGTGAGTTCAGCAAGCAGGGCTACCTGGCCGATCTGTCCGACCTGGTCTCCGACGACCTGAAGGGGCAGATCGACAAGGGCATCTGGGACACCGCCACCGTCGACGGCAAGGTCACCGGCGTGCCGTTCCTGCTGGAGTCGCAGGTCGTCATCGCCAACAAGAAGCTGCTCGACGCCGCGGGTGTCGCGGTGCCGCCGGCCGACGCCGGCTGGACCTGGGACGAGTTCCAGACCAACGCGCAGAAGCTCACCAAGCCCGGCCAGTACGGCGCGGCGTGGGCGCTGAAGTCGCCGACCAACCGGGTGCTCAACCTGGCGCTCAACTACGACGGCATGTTCTTCTACGGCGACGGCCGGAGCGCCGAGGTCAAGGTCGGTGACGCGGAGAAGGAGATCCCGAAGCGGATCCACGACATGATCTACACCGCCAAGTCGGCCTCCCCGGAGGCGCTCGGCATGAGCGGCGCGGACACCCTGCCCGGGTTCTTCGGCGGCAAGTACGCGATGCTGCCCGGCTCGGTGTCGCTGCGTCAGCAGATGGTCGAGCAGGCGCCGGCCGGCTTCGAGTGGGTCACGCTGCCGCCGCTGAAGGGGCTCTCCGCCAAGCAGGCCGCCAACCCGCAGACGCTGTCCGTCGCCGCGGACAGCAAGCACAAGAAGCAGGCCGCGCAGTTCCTCGAGTACTTCCTGAACCCGACCAACATGGCCGCGCTGGCCAAGGGTGACTGGCTGGTGCCGACCGGCAAGCAGGCCAACGAGGAACTGGTCAAGCTCACCGCCGGCAAGCAGGGCTGGGACGTCGCGGCGGCCAGCGCCAAGGACCTCACCGTCGCCCCGTTCCAGCAGGCCGACGGCTACCCGGAGTGGAAGACCAAGTACGCCACCCCGGCCCTCCAGCAGTACTTCGCCAACAAGATCACCATCGATCAGCTCGGTACGCAGTTGGTCGACGGTGGCAAGCAGGTCTCGAGGTAACGACATGTCACTCTTGCTCGACACATCGGTCGGTTGTCTGGTCGGCGCCGCGGTCGGAGACGCCCTGGGTGGCGCCACCGAGACGGCGTTGCCCGAGCAGATCCGCGCGCGCTTCGGCGGCTGGGTCGAGGGCATCGTGCCCCCGTACCACGCCGACTGGGCCACCGCGCGACCGCTCGCGCCGTACCACAAGGGCGACGGGCACCTCACCGACGACACGTTGATGACCCACGCCCTGGTCCGCGCGTACGCGGCCAAACGGGACCACCTCGACGCGTACGACGTGGTGGACCTGTTGGTTCCCGACCTGATCGAGCGGGTGGTGTACATCCCCGACCTGGAGCGCGACGGGGTGACCTTCCACCGGCTCGCCGCCGCCGAGCGGTGGCTGGTCACCCGGCTGCACCACGCCCACGCGGATCCGCGTGAGGCCGGGGTGGGCAACATCGTGAACTGCGGTGCGGCCATGTACATGGCCCCGGTCGGCATCGTCAACGCGGGCGACCCGGCCGGGGCGTACGCCGAGGCGGTGGAGATCGCCGGCGCGCACCAGCACAGCTACGGGCGGGAGGCCGCCGCCGTGTTCGCGGCCTCGGTCGCGGCGGCGGCGACTCCCGGCGCGGGCGTCGAGGACGTCGTCGCCGCAGCCCTCGACCTGGCCCGCGACGGCACCCGCGCGGCCATCGACGCGGTGGTCAAGGAGGCCCGCGGCCACCACGACTGGAAACAGGCCATCCCGGCGCTGCGTGCGGCGGTCGCCCCCTACGACACGGTGGGGGAGGAGTACCGCAGTCCCGGGCTGGGCGCGCGGCGGCCCAGTCGCCTGCACGCCATCGAGGAGCTGCCGGTGGCCCTCGGCATGCTGGTGGTGGCCGGCGGTGATTTCCGGGCCGCGGTGCTCGGGTCGGTCAACTACGGCCGCGACGCCGACTCCACCGCCACCATGGCCGCCGCCATCGCCGGGGCGCTCGGCGGCGCGGACGCGGTGCCGGCGGAGTGGTCCGAGGTGGTCGCCACCGCGTCGAAGACCGACCTGGTGGAGCCGGCCCGGGTCCTCGCGGCGGTGGCCGGCGAGGTCTTCGAGCGCGACCAGGCCCGGTTCGCCCGGCGGGCCGACCGCTTCGCCACGCTGGCGCGGGAGTCGGCCCGGTGAGGATCACCTGGGTGCAGCCGGAGGACCTGCTGCCGCACGAGCTGGCGGCCAGCCGGGACGAGGGACGCGACGTCGCCGCGCTCGCCGCGCGCTGGACGGCGGCCGGCGGGGACCTGACCCCGCCGGTCAGCGGGGCGTCGCCGACTCCGGCGGCACCGGGGCTGCGGGCGCTCGCTGTGGAGTTGTTGGACGCCGCCGACGCGCTGCCGACCGGCAACGCCGCGGACGAGCCGGACGACCTGGGCACCCTGCGCTCCGGCTGGCCGGCTGGCTGGTCGCTGCCGACCGAGGTGAGCTACGACCGGCTGCACGGTGCCTGGCTCGGCCGGGCGACCGGCTGCCTGCTCGGCAAGCCGGTGGAGAAGATTCCCCGCGAGGGCATCCGGGAGATCCTCACCGCGACCGGCCGGTGGCCGCTGCGCGACTGGTTCACCGCGGAAGGGCTCCCGGCCGAGGTCGCCGCGCGCTGGCCGTGGAACCGGCGCAGCGCGCCGACCAGCCTCGCCGAGAACATCGACGGCATGCCCGAGGACGACGACCTGAACTACGCGCTGCTGGCCCTGCGGGTGCTGGAGACCCACGGTCGGGGCTTCACCAGCGCCGACGTGGCGCAGGCGTGGTTGGACTGGCTGCCCGGCGGGCGGGTCTTCACCGCCGAGCGGGTGGCCTACCGCAACCTGCTCCTCGGATACGCGCCGCCGCAGAGCGCCCGCCGGCACAACCCGTTCCGGGAGTGGATCGGCGCGCAGATCCGCACCGACGTGTACGGCTGGGTCAACCCCGGCCGTCCGGACCGCGCCGCCGAGCTGGCGGTGCGCGACGCGGCCGTCAGTCACGTCCGGGGCGGGGTACACGGTGCGATCTGGGCCGCCGCCCTGGCTGCGGCCGCTCCGGTGGCGGACACAGTGGACGAGGTGCTGGACGCCGGCGAGGCGGTCCTGCCGCCGCGCAGCCGGTTCGCGGCCACGGTCCGCGAGGCCCGCGCCCTCGGCGCGGGGACCGACGACTGGGAGGCGGTGGTCGACGAGCTGTACGCCCGACACGGCCACCTGCACTGGGTGCACGTGCGCAACAACGCCGCGCTGGTGGCCGCCGCGCTCGCGTACGGCCGGGGTGAGCTGGAGCGGTCGATCACCGCGGTGGTCAGCGGAGGCTGGGACACCGACTCGACCGGCGCGACGGTCGGCGCGGTGACCGGCGCGCTCACCGGCGCGTCCGGGCTGCCGGCCCGCTGGGTCGCGCCGCTGCGCAACCGGCTGGCCAGCAGCATCGGCGGCTTCGACGGGATCGGCTTCGACGAGCTGGCCGAGCGGACCCTCACGCTGGCGAAGCGGTGCGGGACGGAAGGGAACGTGGCATGAGCGCACACGTGGCGGTGGTGGGCAGCAGCAACCTCGACCTGGTGGTCACGGCGTCGCGGCTGCCCCGCCCCGGCGAGACGGTGCTCGGCGAGAACTTCCGGACCGTGCCCGGCGGTAAGGGCGCCAACCAGGCGGTCGCCGCGGCACGGGCCGGTGCGGCCTGCGACTTCGTGGGCGCGGTCGGCGACGACGAGTTCGGTACGCAGATGCGGACGAGCCTCGTCGGCGCGGGCGTGGACGTTCGTGGTCTGCGGACCGTCGCCGGTCCCTCCGGCGTCGCGCTGATCGGCGTGGACCGGGAGGCGGAGAACTTCATCGTGGTCGCGCCCGGTGCCAACGGCACGTTGACCGAGCTGGACGCCGACGACCGGGCCACGATCGCGGCGGCGGACGTGCTGCTGCTCCAACTGGAGGTGCCGCTGACCGCCGTGATCCAGGCGGCCGACTGGGGCCGGGCCGACGGCACCACAGTGGTGCTGAACGCCGCTCCGGCGGCGGCGCTGCCCACCGAACTGCTCGACCTCGTCGACGTGCTGGTGGTCAACGAACACGAGGCCGCCGTCGTGGCCGGGATCTCCTCCGACGACCCGCCGGTGCTGCTCGACGCGCTGCTGGAGCTGGTGCCCCGGGTGGTGCTCACCCTCGGCGCACGCGGCGCCGCGTACGCCGACCGGCGTGGTCTGCGCCTCGCGGTGCCCGCGCCGCGGATCGACGCGGTCGACACCACCGCCTCCGGGGACGCGTTCACCGGCGCGCTCGCCGTGGGCTGGGCCGAGCGGGGCGGCGCCGTCAGCGAGGACACCGTCACGGCGAGCCTTCGCTGGGCGTGTGCCGCCGGCGCGGCCTGCGCCCAGCGGCCCGGGGCGTCCACCGCCCTGCCCGACCGGCCGGCCATCGACGCCCTCTACGACGCGACCTACCGAGGTGCACAGTGAGTTTCAACCCGTACGTCCCGCGCCCGATCGACCGGCCCACCCAGGTGCCGTTGGGCGGGCACGCCGACCTGAGCACCCTGGACGAGGCGAAGATCTTCGCCGCGCCGGACGACCCGGCGGACTGGCCGGCCTGGCGGGAGCAGCTCGCCCGCTGGCGGGCCGACGCCCGGGACCGGATCGGCTACGTCGGCGCGCACTACGACGAGATCGCCGGCGACTGCTTCAGCGTCTGCCTGGCCTGGCTCTGGGACGAGGCGCTCTACGACCACGAGCGCGGCGTCTTCACCGTCGACGCGTTCCTCGACGCGGCCGGGCGGGACTTCGGCGGCTTCGACGGGGTGGTGCTGTGGCACGCGTACCCGGTGATCGGCCTGGACGACCGCAACCAGTTCGACTGGTACCGGGACGTGCCGGAGCTGCCCGCCGTGGTGCGCGCGTTCCAGGAACGCGGGGTGCGGGTCTTCGTCGACTACAACCCGTGGGACACCGGCACCCGGCGTGAGGCGGGCACCGACGCCGAGGAGGTCGCCGCGCTGGCCGGCAAGCTCGGCGTCGACGGCGTCTTCCTGGACACCCTCAAGGAGGGCGCCGGGGAGCTGCGCGCCGCGCTGGACGCGGTCCGCCCCGGGATGGTCCTGGAGGGTGAGAGTCGGGTTCCGTTGGCCCGCATCGCCGACCACGCCATGTCCTGGGCGCAGTGGTTCGCCGACTCCGAGGTGCCCGGCGTGCTGCGGGCCAAGTGGTTCGAACGGCGGCACGTGCTGCACCACACCCGGCGCTGGCACCGCGACCACCTCGACGAGCTGCACTCCGCCTGGCTCAACGGCGTCGGCGTACTGGTCTGGGAGAGCGTCTTCGGCGTCTGGGTCGGCTGGAACGAGCGGGACCGGGCGGTGCTGCGGGCGATGCGCCGGGTGCAGAACAGCCACGCCGCGTGGTTGCGCGCCGAGGACTGGGTGCCGCTCGCCGACCACCCCGGCCAGGGCCAGGTGTACGCGTCCCGCTGGACGCACGACGACCAGCCCCTGTGGACGGTGGTGAACCGGGGCGCGGACCACGACGGCCCGTGGCTGGTCACCGACCCGGGTGCCGGGCGACGCTTCGTCGACCTGGTCACCGGTGTCGAGCTGACCGTCACCGAGACCGCCGACGGTCGGTTGGCGGTGGGCGGTCCGCTCCCGGCCGGCGCGATCGCGGCCGTCGCGCCCGGTGCCGCCGCCGCGTACCGGCACGAGCCGCCGACCGGCGACCCGGCCTTCCCGGCCCGCGAGGCGGTCCGCGTCCGTACGCCGTGGGCGCCCCGCTCGCAGGTGCCGCCGGGCATGGTCGCCGTGGACGGCGGCCGACGGGACCTCGTCGTCCGGCACCGGGTGCGGGAGACCGGGCTGTACGGCGAGGCGCCCTACGTCGACGAGTGGAAGCCGTTGCCGCCCCGGCTGCACCACCCCGGCACGATGCGGCGCAGCGTGAAGCTCGGCCGGTTCGCCATCGCCGTCCGCGAGGTCACCCACGCCGAGTACGCCGAGTTCCTGCGCGCCAGCGGCTACCGCCCGGTGCGTCCCGAGCGGTTCACGGCGGGGCGCGGACCGGCCGACGCCGCGGTGACCGGGGTCGAGCTGTCCGACGCGCGCGCGTACGCCGAGTGGGCCGGGCTGCGCCTGCCCACCGAGGACGAGTGGCAGGTCGCCGCCGAGGCGGGGCTGCTGGTGCGACGTGAGCCGTTGGTGTGGAACCTGACCGACAGCGAGCACTCCGACGGCCGTACCCGGTTTGCCATCCTCAAGGGCGGTGCCGCCTACCGGGCGGAGGGTTCCGACTGGTATCTCGACGGCGGCCCCCAACCGGCGGACGTCTCGGTGAAGGTGCTGCTCACCGGTGCCGGTCTCACCCGCTCCGACCAGGTCGGATTCCGGTGCGCGGCCGACCTGCCGGAGGCGACGGAGGTGACCCGGTGACCGCGCCGCTGGACGGGGTCAAGGTCGTCGACCTGGCCACCCTCTTCGCCGGGCCACTCGCGGCCGCGTTCCTCGGTGACTTCGGCGCCGACGTGATCAAGGTGGAGCATCCGGTCAAGCCGGACCCGTCCCGGGGGCACGGCCCGGCCCGGGACGGCGTGGGGCTCTGGTGGAAGGTCCTCGGCCGCAACAAGCGCACCGTCACCCTCAACCTGTCCGATCCGGACGGTGCGGCGTTGCTGCGCCGGCTGCTCGCCGACGCCGACGTGCTGGTGGAGAACTTCCGCCCCGGCACCCTGGAACGGTGGGGGCTCGGCCCGGCCGAGCTGCACGCCGTCAACCCACGGCTGGTGATCGCCCGGATCAGCGGGTTCGGGCAGGTCGGCCCGTACTCGCGCCGGCCGGGGTTCGGCACGCTCGCCGAGGCGATGAGCGGATTCGCGGCCGCCACCGGGGAACCGGACGGCCCACCCACCCTGCCGCCGTTCGGGCTGGCCGACTCGGTGACTGCGCTGGCCGCCGCGTACGCGGTGATGCTGGCCCTGCGGGCCCGGGACGTCAACGGAACCGGGCAGGTGGTGGACCTCGCCATCATCGAGCCGATCATGGCGATGCTCGGGCCGCAGATCACCTGGTACGACCAGCTCGGCTACGTCCAGCCCCGGCTGGGCAACCGGTCCAACAACAACGCCCCGCGCAACACCTACCGGTGCGCGGACGGGCGCTGGGTGGCGGTCTCCACCAGCGCGCAGAGCATCGCCGAACGGGTGCTGCGGCTGGTGGGCAGACCGGAGCTGGTCGACGAGCCGTGGTTCGCCACCGGCAGCGGCCGGGCCGCGCACGCCGACGAGTTGGACGCCGCGGTGGGCACCTGGGTCGCCGAGCGGGACCGCGACGAGGTGGTGGCCGCGTTCGAGGAGGCACAGGCGGCGGTCGCGCCGGTCTACGACGTACGGGACATCCTCGCCGACCCGCAGTACGCGGCACTCGGCACCGTGCGCACAGTGCCGGACGAGGAGTTGGGCGAGGTACGGATGCAGAACGTGCCGTTCCGGCTCACCGAGACGCCGGGCGAGATCCGGCACGCCGGACGGCGGCACGGTCAGGACACCGACGCGGTGTTCGGGGCGCTCGGCCTGACCGACGAGGAGTTGGCCGCGCTACGCGAACGGGGCGTGCTCTGATGCTGCTGAGCTGGCTCTACGTGCCCGGTGACCGCCCGGACCGGTTCGCCAAGGCGGTCGCCTCGGGCGCCGACGCGGTCATCCTCGACCTGGAGGACGCAGTGGTCGCCGGGCGCAAGGCGTACGCCCGTGACGCGGTCGCCGAGTTCCTCGCCGAGACGCACCCGGTGCCGGTGCAGGTCCGGGTCAACGAGCTGACCGGCCCGGACGTCGACGCCGACCTGACGGCGGTGGCCGGCCGGCCCGGGTTGAGCGGGCTACGGCTGCCGAAGGTCGAGTCGGCCGCGACGGTGGCGGCTCTCGCCGAGCGGGTCGACGTACCGCTGCACCCGCTGATCGAGTCGGCCGTCGGGCTGGAGGCCGCGTACCCCATCGCCGCGGCCCACCCCGCGGTGGCCTCGATCGGCCTCGGTGAGGCCGACCTGCGCTCCGACCTCGGGGTGAGTGACGACGACGGCCTGCTCTGGGCGCGCGGCCGGGTGGTGGTCGCGGCCCGCGCGGCCGGACTGACCCCACCGGCGATGTCGGTGTACGCCGACGTCGTGGACCTCGCCGGCCTGGCCGCCTCGTGCGCGGTCGGTCGGCGGCTCGGGTTCCTCGGCCGCACGGCGATCCACCCGCGCCAACTCCCGGTGATCGTCGAGGCGTTCCGTCCGGCCGAGCAGGAGGTGACCCGCGCGGCAGAGCTGCTGGCCGCCGTGGCGGACGCGGAGCTGCGGGACTCGGGGACCGTGGTCCTGCCCGACGGCCGGTTCGCCGACCGGGCGATGGTGGCCGCCGCTCGGCGCGTCGTGGACCTGGCGGCGCGCTACGCCACCTGAGTGTCACCGAGCGGCCGCGGTCGTCGGTGGTGCGGTCGACGTCGGCCGGTCGAGTCGGTCGAGCCGCGTGAGGTGGGCGTCACCATCCCGGACCACCGCCCCGGCCATCGCCGTGGTCGCCGGGTGGGATCCGGCGCGTTGCTCCGCGACGGCGACCCGGGTCGCCTGTGCCAGGTGCGCGCGTAGGTGTCCGGCGAGCAGTCGGTGGAACGGCGACCCGGTGGCCGCCCGCAGCACGGTCACCTCCTCGGCGGTGACCATGCCCGGCATGTCGTGACCCTCGTGCGGGTTCGTGGCCGGAGCACCGGAGTCGGCCAACAGCCGGCGGGCCCGCTCCAGGTCGGCGCGCTCGGTGGCCTCGACCTGCGCGGCCAGACGTCGCCAGGCCGGGTCCGTGGTCCGCGCCGGCACGAGTTCGAGTACGGGCAGCAGACGCTCGGCCATCGCCACCGTCAACTGCAGCCAGGCGACATCGGTGGGGCTGAATGGCCCCGCCGTGCTCGCCGGTGCCGGCGCGACCGTCGCCGGTGGCTCGCTCGGGGGTGGTGCGGTGGTGCCGGTCGGGTCGGGTGGCCCGGCGCCGCAGCCGGCGACGAGCAGCACGGCGACGAGCAGGGTGGACGGCGTGGACCGACGCATCCGATCTCCCTTCCCGACCAGGGCGGCGGGCCCGGGGTGACCGGGCCCGCCGCCGTGGTGCGGACCTGTCGCTCAGATCGGTCGGCCGTCGTGACCGCACTTGATGACGGGACGGATGCAGTCCTGGACCCGGCGGGCCATCTCGGCCACCGGCCAGGCGTTGAAGAAGTCGCCGTGCATGGTGTAGCCCGGCCCGGAGGCCAGCCGGAACCGTGACGGGTCGCCGGTGACCGGGTACCGCAGTACCTGCCGCAACTTCGGCACGTGCACCGGGTGGGTGCTCGGGCAGGCCTGGTTCACCGGGTACGCCAGGTGGCTCTTGTGGTCCGGCGAGTCCAGGTCCCGGCCGTTCCAGCACTGCGGGAAGTCCAGGTACGACTCCAGCATCGTGCCGGACGGGCAGTTGACGAAGTCCTTCGACGGCGGCACGTGCCCGGCGTGCAGGCACGACCAACGGGCGATGCTGTCGTTCGGCCCGGTGGCCTTCGCGTTGCCCGCGACCAGGCGCAGCCCCAGCGGGAACGGCTGGGTGTTCGCGACGACGTCGGAGCGTACGCCCTCGCCCAGGTAGTAGAAGGTGGCGATCGCCGGCTCCACCGGCACGTTGTCCCGGTACAGGGTCGGCACCCAGTACGACGAGACGTCCACTCGCGGGTTGCAGGTGGTGGGCGAGGTGACCAGGTCCGGCAGGGTGGTGTTGGCGTTGGTCACCGTGCTGCCGAAGAAGCTGTGCATGTGCGACGCCCCGGGCAGCCCGGGGAAGACGATCGGGTCGTCCGGCAGCCGGTGGCTGTAGGTGCAGTCGGCGGGGAACTCGGCGACCCGGATGACGTTGACTCCGTAGTCGGCGCCGGCTTGGCCGGGGGCGGCGTCGGCCCGGTCGGCTCTGGTCGGGGCGGCGTCGGCCCGGTTGGTGGCGGACACCAGGTACGTGCCGAGTAGCACCAGCAGAGCACCGATCGCCGTGACGATGCGCAGTCGGCGGTGGGCGTCGGAGAGGGGTGCGGCCCTGTCCATCTCGTGACTCCTGTCGGGGGGACGGGTCAGGACAGCTCCGGCGCCGCCGCCGAAGGCATCGGAGTTGTGCCTGGCCAGACTGGGTGGTGGCCGGTTGGGCCAGTGCGAGAGAGCGCTCTCACTGCCCCCAGCCTCACCCTGAAGTCGACAATTGTCAATACGTGCCGCAGATGGTGGAAAGACGACGAAGGGCCGGACCCCGTGCTGGGGTCCGGCCCTTTCGGTGTGTTGCTGGTGTGTGGGTCAGCTGGTGGCGTAGCCGCGGGTGGCGATCCAGTCCGCGAGGTGCTCGACGCTGATCCAGTAGGAGGCGGTGTTCGGGTCGGCGGAGTCGGCGATCTTCACCGTGTCGCCGTTGTCGCGGTAGCCGACGACGCTGATGTAGTGCCCGCCCTCGTAGGAGTGGGTGCTGCCGTCGGTGTCGGTGCTGGTGCCGGCGATGTTGGCGACCACGGCCCGGCCGTCGTCGACGGTGCGGACGATGTCGGCGCGCAGGCTGTCGGTCTGCTTGGCGTCGGCGTCGGGGCTGCTGATCTCCACCGAGTGGTAGGCGTCGGCCTTACCGGTTTCCTTGTTCAGGACGGGGGTGATGTCGTTGATGCTGTTGGTGCCGGCCTCGGTGGTGCCCATCTCCTTGGCCATGTCGTCGACGTTGATGTTCTTGCCCTGGACGGACAGGGCGTTGCGGGTGGCGGCGGGGCCGCAGTAGTAGAAGTTCGGCTGCGCTTCGTAGCGCACGCCGAGCTCCCGCTCACCGTGACCCTTGCGGTCGGTCTGGGTCTGGGTGGTGGGCTTGGCGTCGGAGGCGGCGTAGGCGGTGGTGACGGGGCCGGCGATGGCGCCTCCGGTGAAGGCGAGGCCGGCGGCGGTCAGGGCGGTCTTACGGATCAGATCGGTACGCATGATGGCGTGCTCCTCTGCATCGGGGGTGTCCGCACGGCACTCAACGGGGGGTGCGTGGCCGTGCGGGGAAGTTCGCGGCAACGCTGGCGATCCGGGGGGACCTGCTCGGGGCGTTGCGGGGGATGTAACCGGGGCGGCGGCCGGGGTGTTCCCGGGCCCCGGTGAATCCCTGCGGTGTCCGCGCCCCACGACTCGACGGTCACGGTGGCGTGCCAGGTATAACGACCTGGCCCGGGCGGCGATTCCACCGTCGGGGTGACGCCGGCCACCCGACACCCCCCCTCAAACCGGACACACCCACGCGCCCGGCGACCCCGACACGACGGACGAACGGCGTGAACGACTCGGGTGTGCGGAAACCGCGCAGCCCAGGTGGCGCGGATACCGCGACTTCGGGAAACCCGAGTGGATCACGCCGGCCTGCGCCGTCCGCGCCACCCCGACCCGGCCGGACCACAGGCGTCCTGACCGGCCGGGTCCACGGTCAGCCTTGGCGACCCGGGAGCATCGCCAGGGCCTTCGCGCGCTGCGCGACAAGGTTGCTGTAGGTGCCGTCACGCTCCGCCCAACGGTGCATGAGAACGCCCTTCACGAGGATTTCCGGCGGCGTGGGATTCGCGGAGAGCAGGTGCATGACCTCGGCGGCGAAGTCGTCGAGTGGCAGTGCGTGCGGGTTGACCTTCTCCTGGCCCGCCGTGGCGACGGCCGGAGGAACGAGCTCGACGACGTCGACCCCGGTGCCGTCGAGCTGCGCCCGCAGCGCCTCGGAGTAGGCGTGCACCGCGGCCTTCGAGGCGGCGTAGCTGGGCATGGGCGGGAACGGCAGGAAGGCGATGCCGGAGGTGACGGTGATGACGGTGCCGGCGCCCCGACCGACCAGGTGCGGGGTGAAGGCGTCGATGACCCGGATGGTGCCGACCAGGTTGGTGTCGATCGTCGCCTCTGCCGCCTGGAAGTGCGCAGGGTCGCGAAGGTCCTCCAGGAGCATGACACCCGACATCGTCACCACCGTGTCCAGCTCGGGGTAACGGGCCAGCACGGCGTCCCGAGCGGAGGCGACAGAGGCGCCATCCGTGACGTCGATGCTGAACGTGCCGAAACCTTCCCCGGCGAGCTCCGAGAGGGCTTCGGGGCTGCGACCGCCAACGGCCACGGTGCTGCCGGCTGCCGCGAACCGCCGGGCCAGCTCCCGCCCGATACCCGAGGTTCCGCCGACGATGAGAACTGTGCGGTTGGAGAGATCCACGAGATCTTCCCTTCGATCCAGAGGGCGCCGACGCGTGAACCGCGGCGCGAACAGTGAAGCTCGCTGTCCTTCTCAGAACAGGGCAACCCCAGTCTTGACGGAGGCCGCCGGATGTGGCAGGGCCCCCGTTTTCCCAGGTCCCACCAGGGCCCCCTCTGCGGCACAGGCACCGGATTACGGTGTGACCATGAGGGATGAGGAAGCGGGCGACAGCCACCGGCTGGGTAGCTACCTTCGTGCCCGGCGAGAGCTGGTCTCACCGGCGCAGGTGGGCCTTCCGAGCGGCGGTAGGCGTCGCGTGCCCGGCCTGCGACGTGAGGAGGTCGCCCTGCTCGCCGGAATCAGCCCCGACTACTACCTGCGCCTGGAACGGGGCCGCGACAGGAACCCCTCACCGCAGGTCCTCGAATCACTCGCGCGCGTGCTGCAACTCGACGACGTCGAGCGGACGTACCTGCTCGACCTCGCGGCAGCGCGCCCCCGGGCGCCGCGCCGCAAGCGGTCCGAGCACGTACCGGCGCGGGTGTACGAGCTGCTCGCCCACCTGCAGATCCCCGCGTTCGTCGAAGGACGCGCGTTCGACGTCCTGGCCTCCAACCCCATGGCCGTGGCGCTCTCGCCGCGCCTGCGGCCCGGCCAGAACCGGCTTCGTTCGCTCCTCCTCGATCCCGAGGAACAGGCCTTCCACCAGGACTGGACGAGGGCCACCGCCGACTTCATCGCCGCCCTCCGCACCAGCATCGGCGACGACATCGACAACCCTCGCTTCGTCGAGCTGGTCGGCGAACTCGCTCTGTCCAGTCAGCGCTTCCGTGCCCTGTGGGCCCGGCACGACGTCCGCAGCCTCGACGGAGGCACGACCACGGTGAACCACCCCGTCGTCGGTGAACTACGCCTGCACCGCGACAAACTCCCCATCGGTGACGTCATCCTCGTCGTCTACTACCCCGACAAGGGCAGCGACAGCGACGAGAAACTGCGGCTGCTTGCCGCACTCGCACACACCGAGGCCGCCGCCGAGCACGAACGGGTGGGGCAGCCCGACGCGTCGTCGGACCGCCCCGCCAGTTCGAAGAGCTGATCAGAAGCCGAGGACGGCCCGCCCGCCGACCACCGGCAGTCGCAGCTCGCTGTCGTTCGGCGCGACCCGCAGCTCGGTGCCGCCCAACGGCAGCAGGGTGTACTCCTGATCGCTGGAGAAGACGACCACGCCGATCCGGTGGCCCGCCGGGAAGACGTAGTCCTTCGGCTCCATGGTCCACCGGTAGTCGTACAGCTTGCCCTGCTTGACCGGCGCGGTGCGTGCGGCGCTCTTGCGGTTCTGCGGGTCCATCCAGCCCCGGGTCACCACGGTGGGCGCGGCGGTCGACCCGGCCGGGCCGTAGTCGACCAGGTACGCGGTGAGGTTCGCGTCCGGCTTGTTGTCGATCGCCATCCGCAGTCGCATCTCGGGCCGCCCGGAGATGCGTACGCTCTGCGTCAGCTCGGGGGAGCGGTACGCGAGCCGGTTCGCGCTCGCCGTGTCCGGGTTGGACACCAGGGTGTCCGGGTGGATGGTCCGGCCCTCGTCGACGAAGCTCTGCTCGATCTTGGCCTTGGGCGGCTTGCCGGTGGTGAGCGCGCCCGGGGCGGCGGCGTCGGTGGCGGCGAAGCGCAGGCCCACCTCACGTGCCGCCGGGTCGGGCCAGTTGGCGTACGTGGTGTAGGCCCGGTCCTCGCGCTGCAGCACCGCTGTCGGCTCGTCCATGATGCCGTTGCGGACGTTCCACAGCCAGAAGTCGAACCAGCGGTTCTCGGTCTGCTTGTACGTCCACGTCTGGCCGCTCGGCAGGGTGACCGACGCGCTGCTGCCCGGCCCGCCGTGCCCGCCCTGGTGCAGCCAGATCTTGCGGGGTACGTCGCGCTTGGCGAGCTGGTCCCACCAGCCGGCGAAGTGCTCGGTCTTCACGTTCCAGTCGTTGAGGCCGTGCACGACGAAGACGCTGGCCTTGACGTTGCGGGCGTCGAGGTAGTCGCGGTCCTGCCAGAACGTCGAGTAGTCGCCGGTGATCCGGTCCTGCTCCTCGGTGATCTCCGCGATCTCGTCGGCGCAGGGCCCCTCGGCCCGCGCCTGCCCGGCGGTGTACTGGGCCAGGATGTCGAGGTCCTCGCCCTGGTACGTCCCGGGCGCGACGACCAGACCGTTGGCCCGGTAGTAGTCGTACCAGCTGCTGATCGCGGAGACCGGGACGATGGTCTTGAGTCCCTTGACCCCGGTGGTGGCCACCTGGTTGGGCAGGGTGCCGTTGTAGGAGACGCCGGTCATGCCGACCGCGCCGGTGGTCCAGCCTGCGGTGACCGGGGTGCCGCTGGCGTCGTACCCCTTGGCCCGGCCGTTGAGCCAGTCGATGACCGCCTTGGTGCCGAGCGTCTCGGCCTGGTCGCCGCTGGTCGGGCAGCCGTCCGAGTCGCCGGTGCCGACGCTCTGACCGAGCACCACCGCGTACCCGCGTGGCACGTAGTAGTCGTCCAGCGAGCCGGGCAGGTTGGCCTTCGCCTGGGCCCGCTGTACGCCCGCGTCGAGCGCCCGGCGTCCGGAGCGGTCGGTCAGACCGTTCTGCGGCAGGTCGTCGACGAGGACGCTCGGGTACGGCACGTCACCCCAGGTGCCCTTGCGGTACGGGCTGTGCTCGAAGATGACCGGAACCTTGAAGCCGGTGGTGGCGGTTTCCCGGGGTCGGGAGATGTCGATAGCGACCCGGTCGAGCCGGCCGTCGTGGTCGGTGTCCACCGGCGTCTGGACGAACACCCGCTCCTCGATCGCGTCGGCGAGCGAGAACACCGGTAGGGTCATGCCGTCGCTGACCACGATGCCGGTGGGCGTGGTGGCGGCGGGCGGAGCAGCCGTTGCGGTGGGGGCTGCGCTGAGCACCAGGGCGCCGGACACTCCGACGCTCAGTAGTGCCAGATGACGGGGTCGACGCACGCGCGTCTCCCTTCGGTTGGGCTGGTTGCCGGGGGTCGGCACTGACCAATCTCGAAGATCCATTCGTCGACATGCTAGGTCCGCGGGCAGCGTCCCGTCGATCCCTTCCGCTGTCCACGGTGGCCGGTCAGGGGGTCGGTGGCGTCACCGCGATGATCAGGTGGGCGCGTTCGTCGCTGGCGTTGCGATAGAGGTGCGCCAGGCGCGAGTCGAAGGTGATCGATTCACCGGCGGTGAGGGTGTACGACTCGGCACCGATCTGTGCGACGACCTCGCCGGTGACGACGATCGCGCACTCGGTGGACGGGTGTGCCCAGGGTTCCGCCGAGCTGGCGTCGCCGGGCGCGAGGTGGGCCTGGAGCACCTCCAGGTCGCCCCGGCCGGGGGTGAGTCGTTCGTAGGTGATCTGGCCGGGTGGCGCGGCCAGCCGGGTCCGGGCGCCGACCCGGCTGATGTGCACCGGCGGCGCCTCGGGCTCGGAGAACAGCTCCGCGATCGAGGTGTCGAAGACCTGGGCGAGCTTGCGCAGGGTGGACAGGCTCGGGTCGGTCGCGCCGTTCTCGATCTGGCTGAGCAGCGCGGGGGACACGTCGGCGGCTGTGGCGAGCTGGCGCAGCGTGAGGGAGTGCTGCTGACGCAGGTCGCGGAGTCGGTCACCGAGCATGTGTCCTCGTTCCAAAAACAGTGTGACTGAATCTTGATTGACCCGACTATACGCGTCTGTTTAGTATCGCTGAACAACAGGCGGCAACGTTCGACACCACTAGACAAGGCCGCGTCGAGACGAACCGGACCACGTCCCCAGTCCGGCCTACATCCAACCCGAGACGACGCTTCCCGAGAACCCCGCGACGCCCCTCGCCGCTTCGGCCGGTGGTCGGCGTCGCCCCGAGGCGTCGACGCCCCGCGGTTCCCGCCCGGCGGGCCGCGCGATAGAAGGTAGGAACAGCATGTCGGTGTCCCCCCGCCGGCTCCTCGCCGGAGCGTCCGCTCTGGCGACGCTGGCCGTCCTCTCCGTCAGCGCCTGTAGCGCCGGCGGCAGCGGTGGAAACGCGAGCGGTGCGGCCAAGACGCTCACCGTGAACACCTCGTTCGTGCTCAAGACCCTCGATCCTGGCCGGGTCTACGAGGCGACCGGCCTGACCGCCGTGCACGCCCTCTACGACACCCTGCTCACCTTCGAGGGCTCGGACGTGAGCAAGCCCGTTCCCGCACTGGCCGAGTCGTACCAGGCGTCACCGGACGCGAAGACGTTCACCTTCAAGCTGCGGCAGGGTGTGACGTTCGCCGACGGCAGCCCGCTCACCGCCGACGACGTCGTCTTCTCGCTCAACCGCCTGAAGAACATCAAGGCCAGCCCGGCGGTCACCGTCAGCGGCCTGACCGTGACCAAGACCGACGACAGCACCGTCGTGGTCGCCTCGGCGACCCCTGACCCGAACATCCCGGTCGTGCTGTCGATGCCGTCGACAGCGGTGCTCAACTCCAAGGCCGCCAAGGAGCACGGTGCCCGCGACGGCGCCGACGCCGCGCAGGGTGACACCGCACAGCAGTACCTGGACACCAACTCCCTCGGCAGCGGCCCGTACGTGCTGAAGTCGTACGACCCGTCGGCGCAGGTGGTGCTGGAGGCCAACCCGAAGTACTGGGGCACCAAGCCGCAGTTCTCCCGGGTGGTGCTGCGCAACATGGACGTGCAGACCCAGAAGCTGACCATGCAGCGGGCCGAGGCCGCCGAGATCTCCCTGGACATCTCCGGCAAGCTCCTCGACGGCCTGCCGGGCAGCCTGCAGACCTCCGGCGTGCAGGACACCGTCTACTTCCTCTTCCTCAACGCCGACCCGGGTGTCTCGCCGATCACCTCCAACCCGAAGTTCAACCAGGCCCTGCGTGCCGCCATCGACTACCAGGGCATCGCGGCCCTGTACGGCAAGGGCGCCGCGCCCGGCGCCGGGCTGGTCGCGCCCGCCTTCCCGGGCGCGCTGCCGGCCGGCGAGGAGTCCAAGCGTGACGTGGCGAAGGCCAAGGCGCTGCTGGCCGAGGGCGGCCTGACCAACCCCTCGGTGAAGTTCACCTACCCGGCCATCACCTACAAGGGCGTGGACCTCGGCACGGTGGCCACCAAGGTGCAGGGCGACGCCGCCGAGGCGGGCATCAAGCTGGAGCTGAACCCGCAGCCGCTGACCACCTTCCTCGACGAGATGCGCGGCGGGAAGTCCCCGCTCGGGTTCACCCCGCAGAGCCTGAACTACCCGGTCGCCGACTCGCTCATCAACAACATGGCACCCGGGCAGGCGACCGCGCTGCGCTCCGGCTGGACGGTCGAGCGGGCCGACCCGGCCATCGTGGCCGCCGGTAAGAAGGTCACCGAGACCCTCGACCTGGCCGGCCGGGCCGCCGCCATGCAGGAGTGGCAGCGGCTGATGAACGCGTCCTCGCCGTACCTGGTGCTGGCCAGCAACTCCTCCATCGTCGTGGCGACCAAGGACCTGACCGGCGCGGACTACACCGCCGCCGGTTGGCAGGTGGACGTCGCCGCGGTCGGCCGCAAGTAGTCGGCGACGACATGACGACAGTCCACGACGGTGAGCCGGGCGCGGTCGCCACGACCGCGTCCCGGCCCCGGGGTGCCCACCCGCTGCTGACCTTCCTGGCCAAGCGGGTGGGGATCACCGCCGGCCTGCTGCTGGGCGTCACGGTGGTGACGTTCGGACTGGTCAACGTGGTCCCCGGTGACCCGGTCACCGCCAACCTCTCCGACCAGGCCCTCAACGACCCCGCCGCGGTGGCCGCCTTCCGGCAGAAGTGGGGCCTGGACCAACCACTCTGGGCCCAGTACCTGCACTACCTCGGCAACCTGCTGCACGGCGACCTGGGCCTGTCCCAGCAGACCGGCCGGGCCGTCCTGGACGACCTGCTGCACTACGTGCCGGCAACCCTGGAACTGGCCATCCCGAGCATGGTGCTGGCACTGCTCATCGGTACCGGGATCGGCATGCTCGCGGCGGTCCGCAACGGTCGGCTCACCGACCAGCTCGTCCGGATCGGCGCCCTGCTCGGGCTGTCCACCCCGCCGTTCTGGCTGTCCCTCGTGGTGCTCTACGTCTTCTTCTACCAGCTCGGCCTGGCCCCCAGCGGCGGGCGACTCTCCACCGACTTCAGCCCGCCGCCCACCGTCACCGGCATGTACACCGTCGACGCGGCGCTCGCCGGGCAGTGGGACGTCGCCTGGGACGCCGCCCAGCACCTGTCCCTGCCGGTGCTGGTGCTGACCTCGCTGACCGTGGCGATGCTGGTCCGGTTCGTCCGCTCGGCGATGCTGGAGGTGCTCCAGCAGGACTACATCCGCGCCGCGTACGCCAAGGGTCTGCCGACCCGGGTGGTGCTGCGCCGGCACCTGCTGCGCGCCGGCCTCGTCCCGGTGGTCACCGTCTCCGGGCTGGCCTTCGCCTCACTGCTGTCCGGGACGGTGCTGGTCGAGAGCATCTTCGGCTGGCCCGGCGTCGGCCAGTACGCCTATCGCAGCGCCACGGCACTGGACCTGCCCTCGATCCTCGGCGTCAGCCTGTTCGTGGCGCTGGTCTACACGGTGGTCAACCTGACCGTCGACCTGCTCTACGGCCTCATCGACCCGAGGATCCGACTCTCATGACGACACTCGCGGACCCGAAGGCTGCGCGGGCCCTGGGCCGGCGTCGCTGGCTCGGCCGACTGCGCGGCGGCCCGACCAACCGGCCGGTCTGGCGCCAGCCGATCACGATGGTGGCCCTGGCCATCCTCGGTGGATGGTTGCTGCTGGCACTGCTCGCTGACGTCCTCGCCCCGTACGGCCCGCTGGCGCAGAGCCCCGACGCGTACGCGCCGCCCTCCGGGGCGCACTGGTTCGGCACCGACTCGCTGGGCCGGGACATCCTCAGCCGGGTCATCCACGGCGCCCGCCTGTCCATCCCGCTGGCCCTGGCCATCGTGTCGTTGGCCCTGCTGGTCGGCGGGCTGCTCGGGCTGGTCGCCGGTTACGTCGGTCGGTTCGTCGACGAGGCGCTGATGCGCCTGACCGACCTGGTGTTCGCGTTCCCGCAGATCATCCTGGCCATGGCGGTGACGGCGGCGTTCGGCCCGAACACCCGCAACGCCGTGCTGGCCCTGGTCATCGTGTCGTGGCCGGTCTACGCCCGGGTCATCCGCAGCGCCGTGCTGGGCATGCGCGGCGACGACTACCTCAACGCCGCCCGGCTGCTCGGCGTCGGGCCGATCCGCGCGCTGCGCCGCGACGTGCTGCCCAACAGCGTCGGCCCGGCGATCGTGCTGGCCACGCTGGAGCTGGGCAACGCGGTGCTGCTGCTCGCCGCGTTGTCGTTCCTCGGCCTCGGCCCCCGCCCGCCGGCCGCCGAGTGGGGCTCGATGGTGGCCCTCGGCGCGCAGGACCTGTCGATGTGGTGGGTCAGCGTGTTTCCCGGTCTCGCCATCCTGACCGTCGTGATGGCGTTCAACGTGCTCGGCGACGCGCTGCGGGACCGGCTCGACCCCCGCTACACGAAGGGACGCTGAGGTGGCACCGCTGCTCGACGTCGACTCCCTGGCCGTCACCCTGCCCTCGCCGCGCGGCCCGCTGCCGATCCTGCACGACGTGTCGTTGACCGTCGACGAGGGGGAGTTGGTCGGCATCGCGGGGGAGAGCGGCTGCGGCAAGAGCCTCACCGCGCAGACCCTGCTCGGGTTGCTGCCCCCGGGGGCGGCCGTCAGCGGCTCGGCCCGCTACGCCGGCACCGAACTGCTGGGCCTGGACAACAAGGGCTGGCAGCGGGTGCGCGGGGCCGGCATCGCCATGGTGTTCCAGGACCCGAGCGCGGCCCTGCACCCGATGCTCACCGTCGGCCGGCAGCTCACCGAACACATGCGGGTGCACCTGCGGATGGACCGGCGGGCCGCCGCCCGCCGTGCGGTCGAGCTGCTCGACCAGGTCCGCATCCCGGACCCGGAACGGGCCCTGCGCGCCTACCCGCACCAGTTCTCCGGCGGGATGCGGCAGCGGGTGGCCATCGCCATCGCCCTGGCCGCCCGCCCCCGACTGCTGATCGCCGACGAACCGACGACGGCCCTGGACGTCACCGTGCAGGCCGGCATCCTGGCTCTGCTGGACCGGCTGCGCGCCGAGACCGGGCTGGCCGTCGCGTTCATCACCCACGACCTCGGGGTGCTCAGCGCCCTCACCACCCGCGGCTACATCTTCTACGCCGGGCGGGTCGTCGAGATCGGCCCGACCGGTGCGCTGCTCACCGCGCCCACGCACCCGTACACGGCCGCGCTGCTCGGTGCCCGCCCACACGGCACCCAGACCGGCGGGACGCTGCGGCCCATCCCGGGCGCGCCGCCGGCACCCGGTGAGGCACCGCCGGGATGTCCGTTCGAACCCCGCTGCGGGTACGCCGAACCGTCCTGCGCAACGGCCCCGCCCCCACTCACCCCCGCCGCCGCCGACCGGTCGGTGGCCTGCGTGGTCCGCCCGAACCTGGAGGTGGCCGCATGACGACCCCCGCGTCCGCGCGACTGTCCTTCACCGACGTCGAGGTCGAGTACCGGTCCCGAGGGCGAGGACGGGTACGGGCCGTCGCCGGCGTCAGCCTGGAGGTGCTGCCCGGCCAGATCGTCGGCCTGGTCGGCGAGTCCGGGTGCGGCAAGTCCACGCTGGCCCGCGTGGCGGTCGGGCTGAGCGCGCCGAGCGCCGGCACCGTCGAGTACGCCGACCGGCCGGTCACCCCGCTGGGCTGGCGACCCCGGTCGGACGCCGAGGTCGGCCTGCAGATGGTCTTCCAGAACCCGTACGCCTCGCTGAACCCCCGACGCACCATCGGCTCGCAACTCCTCGACGGCGTACCGGCGACGGTCACCGGGGCGGCCCGCCGGGCCCGGGTGCACGAACTACTCGACCGGGTGGCCATGCCGGCCAGCGCCGCCGACCGTTATCCGCACCAGTTCTCCGGCGGTCAGCGGCAGCGCCTGGCGATCGCCCGGGCGCTCGCACCGGAACCCCGGATGATCATCGCCGACGAGCCGGTCACGGCTCTGGACGCCTCGTCCCAGGCGCAGGTGGTGAACCTGCTCGTCGGGCTGGTCCGGGACCTCGACATGGGCATGCTGTTCATCTCGCACGACCTGTCGCTGGTGCACGAGATCGCCGACGTGACCGCCGTGATGTACCTGGGTCGGATCGTCGAGGCCGCACCGACCCGTGAGCTGTGGCGCGCGCCGCGACACCCGTACACCCGGGCGCTGATCGACGCGGTGCCGCAGATCGGGCCCACTCCGCGGCTGCCCGCCACTCTTGCCGGGGAGGTGCCCGACCCGGCCAACGCCCCCACCGGGTGCCGGTTCCGGCCGCGTTGCCCGCACGCGTTCGCGCCCTGCGGGGAGCAGCCGCCCACCGTCGACCTGGGCGGCCGCAGCGTCGCCTGCTGGCTCACCGACCCCGTGGCGGCGCCGACCGCCGCGCGCTCACTCTGAGGACGCCCCATGCGTATGCCCACCGAACAGGTCCTGGTCAACCTCGCCCTCTACGACGGTGTCCAGGACACCCTCCAGCCGGACCGAGGCATCTGGATCGGCGCGGACGGGATGATCCGTGCCGTCGGCCCGGTCGACGACGTCCTCGCCGAGGCCGGCGACGCCCGGGTGGTCGACCTGGGCGGCGACCACGTCATGCCCGGTCTGACCAACATGCACGTACACCTCTCGCTGGGGCTGCCGGGCCACCTCGCCGACTCGGTGCACAACTCCAACCTGGCCGAGCTGGTGCTGCTGATGGCCGACTCGGCCCGGCGCACCCTGCACTCCGGTGTCACCACCGCCCGCCTCGTCGGCGAGAGCCGGTACGCGGACTTCGCCCTGCGCCGGGGCATCGAGGCCGGCGCTGTCGACGGGCCGCGCATCTTCACCGCCGGCCACGCGCTCTGCTGCACCGGCGGGCACGGCTGGGAGGCCGACGCCCTCGAAGCCGACGGCGCGGACGGGTTCCGGCGGGCCACCCGCGAGCAGCTCCGCGCCGGCGCAGACCTGATCAAGGTGTGCATCTCCGGTGGGATCGCCGGACAGCACGAGGCGATCGACACGCCGCAGCTGCTCGACGACGAGATGGCCGCCGTCATCCGGGTCGCCCACGACTGGGGGCGCAAGGTCACCGCGCACGCCGGCCCGGCCGACTCGGTCCGCCGGGCCGTCGAACTGGGCCTCGACTGCGTCGAGCACGGGTACGAGCTGACCGACGACGTCACCCGGCTGATGGCCGAGCGGGGCGTCTGGTACGTGCCGACGATCGTGGTGAGTCGCTGCGAGCAGTTCTTCCGCGACTCCGGGGTGCCCGGCTGGCTGATGGACCGGGCCCTCGCCGCCGGCCCCCGACACTGGGAGAGCCTGCAGCACGCCATCCGCAACGGTGTGCCGATCGCGCTGGGCAGCGACATGCCGCCGCACGCCGGCTACGACGAGACCACCGCGACCGTTCGTGAACTGGAGTTCATGGTGGACGCGGGAATGCCGGTCGCGGACGCGCTCAAGGCCGCCACCGTCCGCCCCGCCGAGTGGCTGGGTCGCACCGACACGCTGGGCAGCATCGCTGTCGGCCGGCACGCCGACCTGTTGGTGCTGCGCGACGACCCGACCCGCTCGGTGTCGGCGCTGCGCACCCTGCACGCCGTGGTGAAGGGCGGCGTCGCGTACCGCGACGACAATGGCCGGTTCGGCGTCGCGTACCGCGACGACAACGGCCGGCTCGGCGTACCGCGATGAGCAGCATCACCGACGTCGCCGACGGGTACCTCGACGCGCTCGCCGAGCTGGACCCGCAGGCGGCCGAGGCCGCGGGGCGTACACCCGGATCGCAGATCCCGGACCTCTCGCCGGACGGCTTCGACGCCCGCGCGGAGCTGGCCCGACGCACCGCGACGGCCGCCGCCTCGGCCAGCGCGCACCGCCCCGGCGAGCCGGCCCTGGCCGACGCCCTGCGTGACCGGCTGGCCAGCGAGGTCGACCTGTACGACGCGGGCTTCACCACCCGGCTGCTGGCCCCGCTGGCCACCCCGGTGCACCTGCTCCGGCAGGTCTTCGACAACCTGCCCCGGGACACCGCTGACGACTGGGCGGTGGTCGCCGCGCACCTGCGCCAGGTGCCCGAGGCCCTCGCCCGGTACGCCGCCACACTGCGCCGGTCGGCGCAGCGTGGACAGCTGGTCGCCCGCCGGCAGGTGCTCGTGGTCGCCAACCAGTGCACGGCCTGGACCCTCGCCGACTTCTACGGGCGGCTGGTGGAGGGCTACCCCGGCGGCCCGCTCGCCGCGCAGCTGCACCTGGGCGCACGGCTGGCCACCGCCGCCACCTCCGGCTTCGCCGCGTTCCTCCGGGCCGACCTGGCACCCGTTGCCTCCGACGTGGACGGTGTGGGTGCCGACCTCTACCGGGTCACCGCCCGCAGTTTCCTCGGCGCGACGATCGACCTCGACGAGGTGTACGCGTACGGCTGGGCGGAGTTGGACCGCACCGCCGCCGAACTGCGGACCGTGGCGGGCGAGCTGGGTCACCCGGGGGTGGCGGCCGCGCGGGCGGCGTTGGACGCCGACCCGACCCGCCGAGTGCCGGCCGGGCCCGCCCTGGAGGAGTGGTTGCGGCAGCGCACCGAGCAGCTGACCGACGCGCTCGACGGGCCCCACTTCGACATCCCGGCCGCCACCCGGCCGGTGGTGTGCCGGATCAGTCCCGCCACCTCCGGGGTCATGTACTACACGCCGCCCGACCCGGCGTTGACCCGGCCCGGCGGGATCTGGTGGTCGGTGCCCTCCGGCGAGTCGACGGTGCCGGTGTGGCGGCACGTCGGGACGCTCTGCCACGAGGGGCTGCCCGGCCACCACCTCCAGCACGCGCTGACCCTCACCACCGCCGACCTGCACCCGTGGCAGCGCCACCTGTGCCAGGTGCACGGGTACGCCGAAGGGTGGGCGCACTACGCCGAGCGGCTCGCGGACGAGATCGGGCTGTACGCCGACCCGGCCGAACGGCTCGGCATGCTCGACGGCCAGATGTGGCGGGCCGCTCGCGTGGTCGTCGACCTGGGCCTGCATCTCGGGCTGCCGATCCCGGCCGGCAACGGGTTCACCGAGGAGCGGCGGTGGACGCCGTCGCTCGCTGTCGACGTGCTGACCCGTGTCGCCGGCCTGGACGCCGAGACGGCGCGCTTCGAGGTGGACCGGTACCTCGGCTGGCCGGCGCAGGCCCTCGCCTTCAAGGTCGGGGCGCGGTTGTGGCAGCAGGCCCGCCGGGAGGCCGAACAGCGCGACGGGGCCGCGTTCGACCGGAAACGCTTCCACCACACCGCGTTGGCGCTCGGGCCCATGGGACTGGACCCGCTGCGCGCCCGGCTGGCCAACCTGACCTGTCGTACCCCCGGATCGGAAGTGACCGCCGATGAGCGCTGACCAGCTCACCACCACCATCACCGACCTGTACCGGTCCCTCGGCGACCGGCAGGCGTTCGACGCGCACCTGCACCCCGACCTGACGTTCTGGGAGTCCGACGCCGACGGCCTGCTGTCCGGCCTGGGCGCGCTGGACGAGCTGCGGGACCGACGTGCCACCCGGGCCGCCGGTTCACCGCCGCTCTCGGTCGCGCCGGAGCACCTGCACGCCGACGCGTGGGGCGACACCGGCCTGGTGCGCTACGTGCTGCGGGCCCGCTTCGCCGACACCCGGCCGGACGAGTGTTTCCGGGTGACCGACGTGCTGCGCCGCGAGGCCGGCACCTGGCGGATCGTGCACCACCACGCGGAGGCCGTGCGATGAGCGCCGAGGAACCCACCACCGACCTGTACGACCTGCGCGTCGTGGTGGAGCGGATCGAGGGCCGCTCGGTGTGCGGCCTCAGGCCGGGCGACCACTTCGACGTGACCGAGTCGAACCGGCTGACCATCCCGGCCGGAGGGCACTTCTGCCTGTACGCCCTGGCCGCGTGTCTGCCCCTGATCCCCGCCAAGCAACGGGAACTGGCCGAGGGGGACTGGCTGGCCCAGGACAGCCACGTCGCCTGCCCGGACCCGGAGGAGCGGCTCATCATGCGGATCGAGCGGACCGGCCGCCGGCAGATCCCCACCGGGGAGCTGACGTGAGCGACGGGCTGGTCGGCATCGGCCTACAGTCCGACAAGTCCGCCGACGAGTACGCCGAGTTGGCCGAGTTGACCGAGCGGCACGGTTTCGACGTGCTGTCGGTCTTCGGTGACCTGATGTACCAACCGCCGATCTTCCCGCTGCTGGTGGCGGCCCGGCACACCCGGCGCATCCGGCTGGGCGTGGCGTGCCTCAACCCGTTCACCATGCACCCGGTCGAGGTGGCCGGTCAGGTGGCCGCACTGGATCTCGCCTCGCACGGCCGGGCCTACCTCGGGTTGGCCCGGGGCACCTGGCTCGACGAGATCGGCGTGCCGCAGGTCCGGCCGATCCGGCGCATCGTCGAGACGGTCGCCGTCGTCCGGCTGCTGCTCGGCGGTGACGACAGCGGTTTCCAGGGCAGCGAGTTCACCGTGGCGCCCGGCACGTCGTTGCGGTACACCACGGCCCGTGCCGACGTACCGGTCCTGGTCGGCACCTGGGGACGGCAGACCGCGCGGGCGGCGGCCGGTTTCGCCGGCGAGGTCAAGGTCGGCGGGTCGGCGAACCCGGCGATGGCCCGGCTGATGCGGGCCTGGTTGGACGAGGCGGCCGCCCCGGACCGCGACCGCGCGGGTGTGGTGCTCGGGGCGGTGACAGTGGTCGACGAGGACGGTGCCGTGGCCCGGCGGGTGGCCCGCCGAGAGGTGGCCATGTACCTGGCGGTGGTCGCCGCCCACGACCCGACGATCGAGGTGGACCCGGAGTTGCTGGCGCGGATCCAGCAGCATGTCGCCCGCCGGGAGGACGACCTCGCCGGGGCGCTGATCGGCGACGACCTGCTGGACCTGTTCGCCTTCTCCGGCACACCCGAGCACGTCGCCGCGCAGGCGGCGGCGGTGTTCGACGCGGGGGCGAGCCGGGTGGAGTTCGGCACCCCGCACGGGTTGACGCCGCACGGCGGGATCGACCTGCTCGGCCGGCGGGTGCTTCCTTTGTTACGGCGGTGAAAACCCCTCGTCGTGGGCCTTAAAAAGATCGAGTACTCGTGCTTATGATCTTGAAAGGAGTCGCCCGAAGAGGCACTTTCGTCCACATTAGACGAGGAGCAGCATGCTCAGGAGAACGCGGTGGCTGATGGCGGTTGCCGTCACGGCCACGACGCTGGCCGCCCTACCGGGCGGCTCGGCCACAGCCGGCAACATCGACCGGCCCGGCGCACCCGCCGTCTCGGCCGACGGCAAGGCGCACACCGTCACCCTGCTGACCGGCGACGTGGTGACCGTCCGGAGCACCGGCTCGGGCTGCCCGCAGGCCACGATCCGCCCGGTCGACGAGAACGCGGTGATCAACCAGAGCTGCGGCCCCGACGGTCACCTGCACGTCGTCCCCGCCCGGGTGGCGTCCCAGGTCGGCTCGGTCCTCGACCCCGACCTGTTCGACGTCAGCACGCTCATCGCCGACGGATACGACGACGACAACTCCGCCGAGCTGCCGCTCATCGTGCAGCCCGCCACCGCGTCCGCCCGGGTCGCCGCGCTCGGCGACGTGCTGCCGCTACCCAGCATCGGCGCGGTCGCCGGCCGCGTACCCAAGAAGAGCCCGGCCACCGCGAAGCTGGCGACCAACTCGCTGCTCGCCGGAGCGAAGAAGGTCTGGCTCGACCGCAAGGTCCGCGCGACCGCGCTGACCGGCGGCGGACCGCACGCCGACCTGGACCGCAACCTGGCCCAGATCGCCGCACCGGACGCCTGGAAAGCCGGCTACACCGGCAAGGGGACCACCGTCGCGGTGCTCGACACCGGCGCCGACTTCACCCACCCGGACCTCATCGGACGGGTCGCCGACCGGGCCGACTTCACCGCCGAGGGCGGTGACGCCGTCGACCACAACGGCCACGGTACGCACGTCGCCTCGACCATCGCCGGCACCGGGGCCGCCGCACACGGCCAGCGTCGCGGTGTGGCGCCGGACGCCAAGCTGGTGATCGGCAAGGTGCTCGACGATTACGGCTCCGGTGCCGACTCCGGCATCATCGCCGGCATGGAGTGGGCCGCCACCCGGGCCGACGTCATCAACATGAGCCTCGGCGGTAGCGAGGCCGACGACGGCACCGACCCGCTCTCGCTCGCCGTCGACGGTCTGAGCAAGTCCACCGGCACGCTGTTCGTCATCGCCGCCGGCAACAGCGGCGCGGCCATCTCGTCGCCCGGCTCCGCCGCCAGCGCGCTGACCGTCGGCGCCGTCGACCGCAACGACAAGCTCGCCGACTTCTCCAGCCGTGGCCCGCTGGTCAGCAGCCACGTCGCCAAGCCGGAGCTGGTCGCGCCCGGTGTCGACATCGTCGCCGCACGGGCCGCCGGCACCAACCTGCAGGACCCGATCGACAAGCACTACGAGGCGATCAGCGGCACCTCGATGGCCAGCCCGCACGTGGCGGGCGCCGCCGCGCTGCTCGCCCAGCGCCACCCGGACTGGACCGGCGAGCAGCTCAAGGCCGCACTCGTCGGCGCCGCCGACCCGCTGACCGGAGTCGACGCGTACGCCGTCGGAGCTGGCCGGCTCAACGCGGCCCGGGCCCTCGGCGGCCCGACCAGCAACCAGCCGCTGGTCAACCTCGGCACGTTCGCCTACCCGCAGGCCGGCACCAGCGAGGCGAAGCTGAGCTGGACCGCTGAGTCGGCGGCCGTCCTCGACCTCGACGTGGCGGTGGTCAACCACGACGGCCAGCCGGTGCCGCGCGGCGCGGCGACGCTGACGACGAGCCGGGTCACCCTCAAGCGCGGCGCGACCGCCGGTGCGACGGTGCGGATCAACCGCGCGGCGCTGGCCGCCCGACCCGGTTTCTACCTGGCCACCGTCACCGCCCGTGCCGGCCGCAAGCTGGTCTCGACCACGCCGGTGAGCTTCTACGTCGAGCCGCCCAGCTACGACCTGACGATCCACACCAAGCCGATGCCCGGCCTGCGGGACGGCGCTGACACCTGGATCAACCTCATGGTCGCCAACCTCACCGACCCCCTGCTGTTCTACGGCGGGAGCGGCGGCATGCCCGGGGAGACCTTCACCCTGCGGGTGCCGGCAGGCCGGTACTCGGTGCTCGGCGCGTCGATCGCCTACTACGTCGACAGCGACGTGCAGGAGAGCACCCTCACCGCGGCGGGTGACCTGGACGTACACGCCGACCGGAGCGTGACTCTCGACCCGGCGCAGGCCCGGCCGGTCACGGCGACCGTCGACGGGATGCCCACCAAGACCACCCGGACCGACGTCACCACCTTCCAGACCGCGGTGAACGGCCTGCCGTGGTGGCACCAGATCAGCGGATTCGGGACGGCCACGGCGGTCCGCAGCGTGGCGATCCCGAAGCCCACCATCGGATCGCGGCGCACCTGGGCGGCCGTCAACATGGACTCGCCGGCCGGCACCGCGAAGCCGTACCGCTACAACATCGTGCACGAGTACGCCGACGGCGTGCCGGCCGACCCGTCGTTCCGGGTGACCAGGGCGGAGCAGGCCCGGCTGGCCCGCATCGACGAGTTGTTCCACCAGACCGACTCACCGGAGATGTACACCACGTTTGTCCGCTTCGGTGAGACTCCCGACGGGGTGCCGGTGACCCAGACCTTCGAGGGCGTCATGCCGCCGAGCCGGACGTCGTACCTCTCGCCGGAGATCGTCTGGGCCGACGAGGGCGTCTACGGCGGGCTGGCGGCCGTGGAGGCGCCGCGTCGGTACCTGCCAGGCAGTCGGCAGTCCAAGGTCTGGGCGCGGCAGCCGCTGCACTCCGACTGGTACGACGACCCGGCCGGCGCCGACTGGAGTTGTGCCACCCCGCCGTCGCGGACCCGGGGCAACCTGCACCTGGACATGGTGACGCTGACCGACCAGCACCAGCGGGCCGACTGCCTGCAGGGCGAGGCGATCGGCGTGAAGCGCAAGCTGTCGCTGTACCGCAACGGCAAGCTCGTCGACGAGCGGTCCGGCCCATTCGGGGACTTCACCGTCGGGCAGTCGATGGCCGACTACCGGGTGACGCTCGACGTCGACACGAGTCTGATCCTGCCGATCTCGACCACTGTGAACACCTCGTGGACGTTCCGGTCCGCCGGCCCCGACGGGACCGGGAGCGTGCCGCTGCCGCTGCTCGCTGTCGACTACGCCCTGCCGATGGACCACGACAACCACCCGGTCGACGGAACGGCCGAGCTGGCCGTCCGTCAGGCGCACGGTGTGCGGGCCCAGAAGGTGACGTCGTTCCAGGTCTGGACCTCGACCGACGACGGTGCCACCTGGAAGACCGCCCGGGTCACCGGAAGCGGGGACAGCTACCGGGTCGCGCTGCCGAAGGCCACCGCCGGGCAGGCCATCTCGCTACGGGTGAAGGCCACCGCCAACGGCGGTAGCGGGATCGACCAGACCATCATCCGGGCGTACCACGCCGGCTGACGGTCATACGGTTGTGCGGCCCGGCTCCGGCCGGGCCGCACCACAGCTCTTCCGGGCCCGTCACTGGCCTTCCCAGACCGCCTTCGCGCCGGAGTCGCCGGTGCGGATCACGTAGTACACGGCGATGCCGGCGGCGACCACCGACAGCACCTGCAACGCGAGAGTCAGCGGTCGAGAGGGCCGTCCGTCGGCGGTCGCCTCGGCGGCCCTCGGCGCGACGAACCAGACCAGTGCCAGCGCCACGATCCCCAACAGGATCGTGGCCCAGAGCGTGATGTCGCCGAACTCCTGGTGCGTCTCCAGCGTCGGCAGGAACTCGGGGGTCACCCGGTTGGCGGCACGCATGCGCTCGAGGAAGGCGTCGCCGGTGAGCTTCGCCAGCAGGGCTGCGATCGGCGCACCCACCGCGAGCAGCCCCAGCACCCAACGGGTGTGCGGTCGGATCAGCGGGACGAGCGCGTAGCCGATCGTCAGGAGCGCCAGCAGCGGCACGAACACGACAGCGGCGTGCAGCACCAGCGGGTGGGCGGGGATGCCCATGAACTCCTCGAACATCGGCGTCTCCTCCGGGCATCGGTCGGACGTCGATCGTCCAGGAAAGGACGCTATCGGTAGAAGCCGGGCGTGTCAGCCCCCAAGATTGCCACCAGTGCCCGTCCCGGCCGGCCCGGCTGCTGCGCCGGGCCGCGCCCGGCACGACAGTCCTGCGTCGTCGACGGTGGCAGCGTTCAGTGCGGGTACCTGCCAAACGTGCTGCTCAGAGCGATCCGCGCAGCACACGGCAACTCGCCCGGCGCCAACTGTGTGTGCGACGGCCGCCAGAGCTCGGTGCCCTGCGCGGTGACCCGGACCAGGATGCAGTCGTACTGTGCGGCCCGCAGGGCCACGCCGACCCTGCCGTCCTGCGCGGTCACCTCCTGCGCGATGGCAGGGTCCAGTTTCAGGCCGTCGATCGCCGCGCGGACGGCGGCCTCGTCCGGGCCGGTGGACCCCAGGGCGCTCTTCAGACGTTCGTCGACCCCGTCGAGCGACGGATCCTGGGCGACCTGCAGGGGATCGTCGGCCGGGCACTCGATGTCGTCGTCGCGGCTGTCGTCCTTCGGGCCGAGCTGAAGACGGAAGCAGATCGGTTCGTCCCGTTCGTCGATCACCGAGCCGTCCGCGCCGATCTCCACCCCGTGCCCCATCACCCGCAACACCAACGTCACGCCGGTCTGCCAGTGCGTCTCGCCGGTGACCGCGAGGACCGCGACGTCGGGGTCCTGGCTGGCCGAATGAACGTACTTGTCGGCCTGGTAGAGGTGGTCGTACTCGAACCGGAAGAGAACCCGGTCGACCTTCTCCGCGGCGTCGGCCACGGCCGTGTCGTGGATCGGGTCGTCCGGGCGGTCGACGTAGTGCCACAGAGCGCCACCCACCAGCGCCACTGCCAGCAGCAGACTTCCGCCGACAAGCACTCGCCGTCTTCTGATCGCCACGGACCGGATTATGTCGCAGCCGGGACGCCGCCGATGCCCCTCGACTACCGCGACCGGGGCAGACAGTCCTTCTTGTACTTCAGGCCGGAGCCACACCAGCAGGCGTCGTTACGCTCCGGCGGCCAGGGAATACGCGAGCTGGGTCGCGCCTGGACCTCGGCCGCGTACCCCGCCCGCACCGCCGCGTCGGTCGGGTCGCCGTCCCGTCGACCGGCGAACCCGTTCAGCCCGGCAACCGTCGCGCCGAACACGCCCAACCCGCTTTGACCGGCGCTTCGCAACCGGACCAGCTCCGTCTCCAGCCGCCCCCGGTGCGCGTCCCAGTCCGGCCCGTACACCTCGGCGAGCGCGGGATGCTCGGCGAGCAGGCGATCGAACTCGGCCCTCGGCCAGAAGAGCAGATCCGACTCGGCGTCCCTGCGCTCCCCGGCCCGGCGCACGAGCTGGGTCTCCAACCGGTCCGCCAGGTCGTCCTGCCGGTCGTGCGGCAGGTTCAGATTGCGGCGTACCCGATGCCGCTGTTGCAACAGGAAGAAGGCCACACCCGGCGCGTCCGGCGGACCGAGATCGACCACCGGGTCGATCGCCGTGCTGGCCGGCCCGGACGCGGCGGTCGCGCGTTCGTTGAGCACTGTGTCGACCGCCTCGCTCAGCCACGTCTCGGCGGTCGCCGAGCGCCCACCGGCGTCCAGCGCGGCACTGACGTAGGCGGGGGCGTCGGGCTGCGTGCGCAGTAACGGGCGCAGCGCGGTCAACTCCGCCAGCGCCTCGTCGTCGCGACCGCCGGCCCGGAACAGGGCGCGGGCCCGCAGCGCGCGGGCGAACCCGGACCGGGGGTCGTCCCCGGACGGGTATGCCGCCACGGCCTGCTCCGCGTACCGCAGGGCCGCCTCGGGCCGCGCCCGGATCTCGGCGATCTCGGCGGCCAGGGTCAGGGCGTCCCCGGCGTCGTCCGGATCCTCCAGCCGGCCCTGCTCGGCCGCCTCCGCGAGGTCGGCGGCGACACCGAGCGGGTTGGCCGTCCCGAGCGCCGAGCGGCGCAGTTCAGCGAGGTCAGCCTTGGTGAGTACGTCTTTCGTCGGCACGATCTCACGGTACGTCGGCCGGTGCCCGGCCTACCGGCAGATCACCGGTAACGCTGCTCACTGATCGGCCTGGCCGACGGCGGCTACCGGTGCGGGTGGTAGCCGCCGTCGGGCCGGTCAGGCGTACGGCGTCAAGAAGTCCTTCGGACGCAGCGCCCTGCCGGTAACCCGGACATCTCCGATCCACCCGTAGAAGCCCTGCCCGTAGGAAAGGTCGAACGACGTCGCCCCGATCACGAACGGAAGCCCGAGGGTGGCGATGCCGGTCGACGGCTGGGTGGGGTTGCGGGCGATCTTCGAACCGTCGATGTAGACCCCGGTCTGCTGGCCGTCGTTGACCACCGCGAGGTGGGTCCAGCGACCGGTCGGCAGGGCGTGGCTCCACGAGGTCGGGTCGGCGTCCTGCTTGTCGGCGTAGACGACGTACTGCAGGAACCGCTCCGGGGAGATGTTCAGGCTGCAGGTGGACTCCAGCGGAGACCAGCCGGTCGTCTTGCCGGCGTCGCCGCTGCGCCCTTCCCAGCTCAGGATGCCCATCCAGGCGTGGTCGCCCTCGAACGGGTCGGGGAGCTTGATGAACGCCTCGATGGTGTATCCGCTGGTGAACTTCATGCTGTTGATCGGGGCGTCGGCGCCGGCCCGGAGGATGGCGCCACGATCCGGGCCCTTGCCGCCGCCGAAGCGGAGGCTGGCGTGTGCCGGCTGACCGGGGTGGTGCTCGGTCGAGTAGGTCAACGCCTCGGCTGCACCGGCGCCGATGCGCTGGACGGTGAGGTTGTTGCCGTTGCCGCTCAGATCCCGGACGACAGTTCCGTCCGCGACCGGCTTACCGTCGGTGCCCGACGACAACCCGTACGAGTCGAACCGCCAGTAGCCGACGGTGGCACGCGGCAGCACCGCGACCGGGGGACGGGGAGCGGGCGGCGGCACCGGCGCGAACCCGTGGAACCGGGCGGCGAAGTCGATCTCCATGCTGAAACGGTCGACCGGGCCGGTCAGCTCGATCGTCTCGGCCTCCAGGGGTGTGCGCTTCTCCGGGTCCCGAGCGAGGAACCAGGGCGAGAACGTCTCGACGTCGATGACGTTACGGGCCAGGTCGAAGTGGTAGAGCCGGATCATCGCCGCGCCGCCGTAGTAGCGGTCCTGGTAGTTGGTGATGTGCACCTGCACGTCGTTGCCGGCGGCGTTGGTGAGCGTGGTGCGGCCGGGCGGCCAGTAGTGGCCGTTGAGGGTGAGGAAGATCTGGTCGTTGTTGCGGATCAGACGGTCCCAGAGGCGCTGGCCGTTGTCCGAGAGCTTCGCCGCGCCCGCATCATCGGCCCAGGCCAGGTCGTGCGTGGTGAGGATGATCGGCTTGGTGCGGTGCTCGTCGATCACGCCCTGTGCCCAGGCCAGCCCCTTGTCCGAGATGCGCCAGTCCAGCGCGAGCACCAACCAGTCGCGTCCCGCGGCGCGCAGCACGTGGTAGCTGTTGTAGCCGTCCGGCGAGGCGCCGCCGAAGGTGGGCATCGAGGCGAACCGCTGCGGGCCGAACGTGCGCAGGTAGACGCTGTCGCCGCGCTGGTCGTCGCCGCCGCGGACGTCGTGGTTGCCGGCCAGGACGCTGTACGGCAACTTGCCGTCGAGGGTACGGAACGTCTCGCCGGCCAGCGCGACCTCATGCTCGCTGCCGTGCTCGGTCACGTCGCCGAGGTGGGTCATGAACACGATGTTCGCGTCCTTGCGCTCCTGGTTGAGGTAGCGGAAGGTCGCCTTCAAGGGTTCCGGGTCGGAGCTGTCCTCGTCGAAGAGGTACTGCGTGTCGGGCAGCACCGCGAGCGCGAAGCGCGGGCTGTGCGCGTCGAACGCCGCTGTCGCTGTCGCCGCTGCGGCCTCGGTGGCGGTGCCGCCGAGCACGGCCACGGCGGCGCCCGCCGCCGGTGCGGCCAGCATCGCCTGGAGCAGGGTCCGCCGCTCCACGTTTCGTTGATCGCCGGTGGCGGCCATCTGGTCTCCCGATTGGTGAGGCGCCTGAACGTGGAGCACTCTCCCCAGCAGGGGTGAGCGCCCCCCGACGCGCGGCTGAACGGCACCTGGCACGCAACCGAAGATCGTTTCCGGTGAATCGTGCTGTTCAGCAGGCTGGCTGTCAGTCGTCGAGAGGCCGGCAGCGCGGACGCCCCGCGCAGCTTCACCGTCCGGGCCCACCTCGACATGCTCTCGTCGCGGTAGGCCCGCTCGCCCGGGCATCACGCTTCGTAGCGGCCGCGCCGCCGGAGCTGGACAACGGGTAACGCGATACCGGCTGGTTACGGAACCTCCGCGAGGTACGCCCGCATCGCCTCGCGGCTGCGTGGCAGGCCGTGCTCTGCGACGAGCATGGACACGTTGCCGAACTCCTGCCCGTCGATCAACCACGGCTCGGTCGACCGGGCCAGCACCTCGGCGAGCCGCCGCTGCCGGGGCACCAGCGCTGCCGCCGGCGTCCCGGCCGCCGCCGGACCGCCCGGGAACGCGAGGCGCAGAGCCGCACCCAGCACCGTCAACGACCGCTCACCGCTGACGGTGGGCAGCCGGTCGAGCAGCGCGTCGAAGGCACTGTCGGCGTGCTGCGGACCGAGCTGCCGCACTGCGAGCGCCGCGTAGCCGCCCAGATCGCCGCCGAGGAACGGCACCCACTCACCCTCGGCCGGCTCGGCGTCGTCGGACGGCGCCGACGCCCACCTCAACAATTCCTGCACGGTCGCCGGGTCGGCCGCCGCGCCGAGGACCCGGACCCGACCGATCGCCGCGGCCCAGCGGACCAGCGGACGCGGATCGGTCAACCACCGCACGTCCGGCGCGGCGCCGAGCAGCCCCGAGGCCACCAGCATGGTCGCCACCTCACCGGGCGTCGACGCGGCGCCCGAGGCCCCAGCGGCGTCGATCGCGCGCCCCAGCGCGGCCACACTGCCGTCGGCCTCCTCCGAAAACCAGGCGAGGGTGTACGCCGCGACAGCGCGCACCCCCGGATCGGAGTGCTCCAGCAGGGTGCGGAACACGGGGACCCCGGCGCGCACCGCATCGTAGGTCGCCACCTCGACGTACGCCCACAGCCGACCCTGATCCGACTGGGACAACGACTCGACGTAGGCGTACTCGACGTACTCCTTCTCCGACTCGTCCTCGCCGGTCCACGGCGGCGGCTTCGCCGCGAGCAGCTCCCGACCACCCTCGGCGGCCCGGCGGTATGCGGCCACCGGGAAGCCCTCCGGCAGGACACCCTCGTCGTACCCGACGGCCAGGGCACTCAGCAGCCCGAGCACCGCCGCCGGGTCCGGGGTGGCCGGATCGCCGAGCATCTCCAGCAGGAACGGCACCGCGTACGCGCTCGCCTCGAACCGGCTGCCCTGGTGGAAGACGTTGGTGTAGAGGTCACCCAGGGCCTCGTCCCGGCTGGCCGGATCGGGGGAGAGCAGGGCACGCAGTTGGCCGGGCACGTCGTCGGCCGCCCCGTAGGCGTGGCCCAGCCGCGCCCAGTCGATGTCGTCGAGTCCGTCGAGCACGCCCCATGCTCTCCCGACCCCCTGACCATTCTGCGCGGTGGGTCGGTCAGAACTCCTCGTACACCGCTGGGTCCTGATCGGAGAGCCGACCGTCCGGGCGGCCCAGCGCGGTGATGGCCTCGACCTCCGCGTCGGTGAGCGTGATGCCGAAGACGTCGAGGTTCTCGGCCTGCCGCTGCGGCGACGCGGCCTTGGGCAGCGGGATCACCTGGCGGGCCACGTGCCAGGCCAGGATGGTCTGCGCCGGGCTGACGCCGTGGGCGTTCGCGATCTCCACGATGACGGGGTGCTGCTGCAGGTCGTTGCCGTGGCCGAGCGGGCTCCAGCCCTGCACCAGGATCCCCTGCTCCCGGTGGTAGTCGAGCGCCTCCTGCTGCGGGAAGTACGGGTGCACCTCGATCTGGTTGACCACCGGGGCCACCCCGGTCTCGGCCACCAGCCGCTCGATGTGCTCCGACAGGAAGTTCGACAGCCCGATGTGCCGCACCAGACCGCGCTCGCGCGCCTCGATCAGCGCCCGCCACGCCTGCACGTACAGGTCTTCCTTGGGGTTCGGCCAGTGGATCAGGTACAGGTCGACATAATCGAGGCCGGTGCGGAAGACACTCTCCTCGATGGTGGTCAGCGCCTCGTCGTACCGGTGGTGCCGGCCCGGCAGCTTCGACGTGACGATCAACTCGTCCCGCACGTCTCCCGCTGAACGGGCGGCCCGACCGACGGCCCCCTCGTTCTCGTAGTTCACCGCCGAGTCCAGCAACCGGTAACCCGTCCGGATCGCCTGCCCGATCGCGTCGACACCCGCCGAACCGTTCAGCTTGTACGTGCCGAGCCCGATCGCCGGCAGGGTGGTCCCGTCGGCAGCCGTCAGATGGGGAATCGTCATGATCTGGACCCTACCCGCAAGGGCTGAGCTGCCTGATCCAACCGGTCGATCAACCGAGGTCGTCGTTGCCGGTCGCCTCGTAGACGGTTTCGACCGGCCGGATCACCTTGACCAGGGAGGCGAGGTACTCCCGTGTCTCGGCATCGGTGGAGTAGACGATCGTCCCGCGCATCCCTCGGGTCAACAGGACCTTGTAGGTGTTGCGGATCAGCAGATCAGCTTCGGCATCGCTGACCATCTTCTTATTACGGAACGCCGGATCCTTCGACTCCTCGCGTCGCGTCACCAGACGACCATCCCGGGCCACCAGGTCCGGTCCCAGAATGACGCCTGACCAGCCGTACTCGAAGCCCTGCGCCGTGTAGACGCAACCCACTTGGCCGAACCCGTTCGGGTCGGTCGCCCAGAACGCGCTGCCTGGTGCCTCGCCGACACTGCGGTCGCTCTTGACGTTCCATGGCCGCGACCAAACGCCGACGTGGACGTCCGGCACCAGGGTGCCGTCCGGGCGCGGATCGCTCCACGGCCAGCAGTACCCGGCGGACATCCTGGCTGTCACACCGGACCTCTGCTTCGTGGCGAGGAAGGCTTCCATCTCCTCTGGTGAGTCGGCGAGACGCAGATCGACCTTCCCATCGCCGGCCCACACCGATGGCTCGCCGCCGTCGAGGCCGAGCAGGTCGACGACCCACTCCTCGTACGTCTCGCTGCCGCCGCAACGGAACTGGCCATGCAGCGATACGACCTCGACATCAAGGTTGAGTTTCTTCGCGTGCGACGAGATGACATCGACGTTGCCCAACTCGCCCGGCTTCACCACCTGGTGTTCGTCGAGGAGGAATACCGGCACCCGGGCTGCGGCGATAAGTTCGTCGATCTGCGGTCGTGCCGTGTCCCGCTTGGCCTTCGTCGTGAACCGGTTGACGGAGGTCTCCCGAATACGGTGCGCCTCGTCGCAGATCAAGACGTCCAGTCCATTGCGATCGGCGGACATGAAGCTGTTGAAGTAGCCGAAGAGACTCTTCAGTCGGGTCGACCCCTTGCCGGCGTACCGACGCAACGTCTGGGTGAACGACCGCGAGCCCGTGGCGTGCATGACGGCGCGGTGCTGGCGTGCCAACTCACCGAGCACCGACAGCGCGATCACGCTCTTGCCGCTGCCCGGACCGCCCGAGACGATCACGACCGACT